>JBCDBW010000071.1:0-22951 GCA_039182965.1 Verrucomicrobiota bacterium | reverse complement strand
CGAAATGTGTGGCCGATCTTGGAAGCGACATGGGAACATCAAACGGCACGCGATCATTTCATGAGATTTGACCCAAGCCAATAAAGTTTCACGTGTGTTTTCCATCAGTTCGAACTGAACAGGTCGCTTGGTCTTACTCTGGATCACCGAAACTCGTTGTCGCGCTCGAACATCCTTCACCAGATTGCCCACGTTGGGAGCCATGTTAGATCGAGCGGAAGTGGCGAACGCGAGAGACCGGCGTGGGACACCGGTGTTGGTTTTGGCCGCTCGAGCGGGTCATGTTGAAGTGGTGGAGCGCTTGCTGAAGGCGGGGGCAGATGTGGATGCTGCGGGTGAGGGTGGAGGGACGGCAATTTTGGCGGCGTTGGCCCGTGATGATCTTGAGATGGTGCGGCTTCTTTTGGATGCCGGCGCGGGGATTTCACTAGAGCCGCCTGCGCTACACGCCTTGGTTTTGTCTTGGCATGGAGAGGGGCGTGGGGACTTGCTGTCGCGTTTATTTGATGCGGGCTTGAGTTTCACGGAAGCGGGCCATTGGGGAGACGAGTTAATGGCGATGGCCATTCGGGAGCGGGACCAGGAATTGGCGGCTCTGTTGATGGACGAGGGAATGAGCGGGGAGGCGTGGTTTGACGACGTCTTGGAGACCGAGAACCGGGCGTTGATCAAGGAATGGTCGGGCCGTGACATGGATGTCAATGGCTTGGCTGAGCCCGGGGAAGAGACGCCATTGGCTCGGTTTGTTCGGGAGGGGAAAGTTTCATTGGCAAAGCTTTTGGTTCACGCTGGTGCGGACGTGAATGTGGAGGCGGATGACGGCCAAACCCTTTTGGCTTGGGCGGTTGCGAAGCGGAGCGAGGGCTTGGTCAGGGCCTTATTGGAGGCGGGAGCAGATGCGAACGTGGTGATCTCCACACCTGTTGGTGGTGAGTTCTTGGAGCATTTTGAAGATGAAGAGAATACTTCGTTTTATCTTGAGCGGGATTCGCGGCTAACGCCGTTAATGATTGCGGCGGGGACGGGGCAAGAAGACGCGGTGGTGGCATTGCTTGAAGAAGGGGCGAAGACGGGAGTTTACACGTCGCGGTATAAGATTTACCCGATCAATTTTGCGACGAGGCGTCACGATGTGGATATGATTCAGCGGATGTTGGGGCGCGACCCCGACCCATCGAAGCAGGAGCGTCGAGTGGTGGTCGACCTGTCGGCCCAACGAGCGACGCTGTATCGAGATGGGAAGGTGTATATGACCTCTCGGGTTTCGACGGGCAAGAAGGGATATGCGACACCGACGGGGGAGTATGTGATCACAAACAAGCACCGGCATTGGACATCGAATTTGTATGATGCTTCCATGCCCTATTTCATGCGGCTAAACTGTGGGGCCTTTGGATTGCATCAGAGTAATTCGGTTCCGAGCTATCCGGCATCTCATGGATGCATTCGCATGCCGTGGAAAGATGCGAAGGCTTTCTTTGGGGTTTGCGAGGTTGGGGATCGGGTCACCATTCAACATTGAAGCGGGTCGGTGATTTGACCGGATAACAGAGTATCCGGCTTGGAAAAAGCTTGAGTTAGTGTGGTTTGGTTTAAAGTAAGGAGGCGTGCAAGCAGACGAGCAGCAGGACGATGCCGATACGGAGGAGAGGGGTATTGAGTGTGGGCATGCCGATTTCAAGCTCATTGCGGACGAGGAGGATCGGTATGAGTCCGGGGTGGCGATGACGAGCAATGCTCGGCGGACGATGTGGCAGATGGCGCTGGGACTGATTTGCCTTGGTTTGCTCGTGATGGGGTTGCTGGTGCTGGTGCGATACCGAGATGACATCTCGGGTGAACGGGTTCGGGAGAGTCTGAGGGCAACGGTGATGCCGACGCCAGAGGCGAACGCCGCGGTGCGTGCGATGCCTGACTATGAGGAAGCGGTGGAGGCTTTGGGGAGCGGGAATTTTGAGCGGGTTTTATCGCGGGTTGGGGTGATGGAATTACATGTAGAAGGTAGTTCGGCGACGAGGTATATGGCGGCTCAGGCGTATGACGGGTTGGGTGAGGCGGAGGCGGCGAGGGAAGCGATTGACCTTGCGGCGGAGCGTTCGCCGGACGATGTGGAGATTTTGTATTTTCGCGGGCGTTTACTGCAGGCATTGGGTGACGAGGGGGCCACGGCGGTCTTTGAGCATCTGGTCCGTGTGGATGGGAACGTGGCGGAGGCGTGGCATGAATTGGGGAACTTGTATCTTGGTTCGAGTCGTGACGAAGAGGCGATGGCGGCTTACGAGCGGGCGTTGGATTTGGAGCGGGGGCATATGGGGGCGCGGGACGGACTAGCGCGGATATTTGAGGCAAGGGGGCTTCCGGAAGAAGCGCAGTCAATCCTTGAGGAAGGATATGAATTGGATCCGGACAATGCGGAGGCATGTTTGCGGCTTTCGATGTTCTATTGCAGACACGGTGACCTTGAGAAAGGCGGAACTTACGCTTTGGAAGCCTTGCATGCCGCGCCAAAGTCGGCGCGCGCTATTTCGTGGTTGGCGTCTGTTTTAGAGAAGCAGGGTAACAAGGCGGGAGCGCTGGCGATGGTTGAGGAAGCCTTGGCGAAGGCTCCGGACGATCCTTCGATTGCGCTTCAGGCGGGATATTTTCTAGCCAAGTCAGGGCGTCCAGCACGATCGATCATGGTTCTGAAGCGAGTTTTGGAGGCGTGGCCGCAAAATGATGCTGCGCTATTGTTGATTGGAAGCAACTACATGGCGCAAAATCGCTATATTGAAGCGCGGGAGTATTTTGAGAAGGTCGTCGCGATCAAGCCTGACCGCTTGGAGGCCTGGGAAGGGCTGGCAGAGGTGTGCCGAATTCTTGAGGAGCGTGCGGCTGCTGAGTCAGCGATGGAGCGAGTGACGCTGCTCCGAGGGGAGGCGGGTGATTGACGAAGGCGCGGGAGCGCTCATTTTGGAGTGGAGAGGAGCAACTTGCGTGGAGGTGAGTCCCGGCTTTGGCTGGGTCAGCTCAGGGTGTCCCGAGCATTTTCCATGGCTTCGCGTGTGAGTCGAATGCCCTCTACTTCGGGATGTTTTGCGCCCTCATATTCCACTCCGATGTAGCCTGTGTAGCCGGCGTCGGTGACGATTTTGAGGAGTTTTTTGAAATCGAGATCAAGTTCCCGTCCTTCGCGTTGATCACTTGTGACAAATTCCCCTTTTCCGGTGTTCCAGTCGTAAGCCTTGGCACTGACTGCTTTCGCGTAGGGCATGAGATCGGTTACTCCTTGATAGGGATCGTAGCGTTCGTTGGTTTTACGATCGATTGTAAAGTTCCCGAAGTCGGGAAGGGTGCCACATCTTGGGTGGTCGACGGCTTCCATCACGGAGGAAAGCCATTGTCCGTTTGAAGAGAGACCACCGTGGTTCTCGACGATGACATTGAGGTCGAATTCATCTCCTTTTTCGGACAGCTGGCGGAGGCCATCGGCGGCGAGTTTGAGTTGTTCATCGTATGAGCCTTCCGAGCCGGCGTTGACGCGAATGGAGTGGCAACCGAGGAACTGAGCGGCTTCGAGCCAGCGGAGGTGATTTTCGACGGTTTGTTTGCGGGCGGTGTCATCTGGATCTCCGATCTTCCCTTCGCGATCGACCATAATAATTAGACTCTTCACTCCTTCTCCGTCGGCCCGGCTTTTCATCTCTTGTAGGTAGGCGCTGTCTTGGGCCTTGTCGAAGAACATGGCGTTCACGTATTCAATTCCGTCGATCCCGAGAGACTTTGCGGTTTTTGGGAAGTCGAGGTGATCGATTGGGGGATTGGCGGGGTCGGGGTTTTTTTGAAGGATGCTTCGGTGGAGAGACCATTCTGCGAGAGAGATATCGAAGAGGGGACTCACCTGGTCGGGTAGCGCAAGGGAATCAGTCGCGATGGGGATCGCCGCGCCTGCGGCTGCAAAAGAGCTGGATTTGAGGAACTGACGACGTGTTTTCATTGGGAATTATTGGGAAGCTTTGGACCTAGATTTGGAGCAACAGGGTCTTCCACAAACCGGTATGAGGCAAGCGCCAAAGGGGTTTGTGTTGCTGCGGCTGCATCGCATGAGGTTGAATCGAAGGGGTTCGGTTCATCTCGCGGTGCCCCCTGGACGTAAGAGGGTTGTATGAATCGAATTTTTGTTGCTGGGGGTACCTCTGGAATTGGTCGAGAGACTGTTGAAAAATTGGCTGAAAGCGGATGCGAGGTGGTGTGCGCGTGTCGGGAGATTGGGCGTCTCCCCACGCATCATGGCGTGCGTGGGATTCCGTTTGATGCGACTAATCCAGAGGCGGACGTCGCGGTGCCGGAGGAGCTGGATGGGTTCGTTTATTTTCCCGGCACGATCACGCTGAAGCCCTTTGCTCGATTGACGGACGAGGACTTTCTGAGTGACTTTGAAATCAACGTGCTGGGGGCGGTAAGGGTGCTAAGGCAAGCCTTGCCAGCATTGAAGCGGACCGGCCAGGCTTCTGTTGTATTGTTTTCGACCGTTGCTGTGGAAACCGGCCTGCCGTATCATGCGAGTATTGCGGCGGCGAAAGGTGCGGTGGAAGGACTGGTGAGGTCTCTGGCAGCGGAATTAGCGCCCAGCATTCGGGTGAATGCTATCGCTCCATCGCTTTCTGATACTCCTCTTGCCTCAAATCTGATCAATAGTGAGGAAAAAAAGAAGGTGGCTGGAGATCGTCATCCTCTCAAGCGAATTGGCAGTCCGAGCGAAATTGCTGATCTTGTACACTTTTTGTTGAGCGACAAGGCCGGCTTTATGACAGGACAGGTTTTAAAAGTTGATGGTGGCTTGTCCGCCGTTCGGAATTTTTAATCCGGGATAAAGGCAAAAAAAAGGGTGGGCTTATGCCCACCCTTTTTTTGAATGTGTTTTGATCAACTGTCCTTCGGTAGGATCACCGCGTCGATCACGTGGATCACGCCATTTGAGGTTTCGATATCTGTCTTTACGACATTGGCACCATCGATCTTGACACCGTCATCAGTGGTGATGGTTGCCTTCGCCCCGTTTACCGTTGCAACTTCCCCGGCAGCGACGTCAGCCGCCATAACTTTGCCAGGCACTACGTGATAAGTAAGGATTGCTACGAGCTTATCCTTGTTTTCCGGTTTTAGAAGGGTGTCAAGGGTTCCGTCAGGCAACTTTGCAAATGCCTCGTTGGTTGGTGCAAACACCGTGAAGGGTCCATCGCCTTTGAGGGTTTCCACCAATTCGGCGGCGGTTACAGCTGCGACCAGGGTCTTGAAGTCGTCCGCACCAGCAGCGGTGTCTACGATGTCCTTGTCTGCGGCCACCGCGGTCGTCAGGGCAGCAGCTGCAATGACAGCTGTGAAGAGTGAAGTTAGCTTTGATTTCATGGGTAGTTTCTAGTTAGGGTTGGGCTCACTTCGAGCCGTTGATGATTATTCGCTTCTCCGATGCCCGTGGATGTCGGAAAAAAAAGAATTTTTGCGCGACTGCTGGAACTGCCCTCGCGTGGTCGTATCAGTGAAGCGATAGGAGTCTTTGGCTTTCTTGAAGGATAAAGTCGGCCTCCATAAACGGTTCATATCCCGTATCGAGCCAACGCAGTTTTCCCTCAGTGTCGACCAAGGCCAAGGCGTGAAGCGGTTGCCCCTCGAAATCGTCGAATGCTCGGAAGTTCCTGAAAGTCTTGAGCTTTGGGTCCGCTAGGATTGGGAAGGAAAGCGTCTCCGGGGATGGCATCTTGTCGAGGGCTCCGGACAGTCTTTCTGGCGTGTCAGCGCTAACGGCGACGATGTTGATTCCGGAGTCTTCGAATGTTTTGGCCACCTCTGCAAATGCAATCACCTGTTCCATGCAATGGAGACACTGATTTCCGAGGTAGAGGAGAACGAGTGTCGCTTTTCCTTTCTTGAATGAATGATTAGCGAGGCGCTTGCCGTCGAGGCCAATTCCTTCCCATGAAGGGGCCTTGGGTGGAGACCAGCGGAGCGGACCAAAGCGGGATTGATCGGGGCGGGAAGTAGTGCTTTTTGAGGGAGCTGCCGGTCGACGCCAAGTATCCTTAACGTCAAAAAACTCTGCCAACGAAACGAGACGCTTGGTGGCGGGGAGACGCTCATCCACGTGGGCTGCCGATTCGCGAAGTCTTTCGAAGGTCTTTCGAGTCTCGTCTTTTTTTTCTGCCAAGAGAAAGAGTTCGGCGCGAAGGAGATCGCCACCAATTGAGTTGGGAAGGTCTTCGATGAGCTTGGTAGCAGCCGAAGTATCGTCGAGGTCCAGCCAGTAGCCGGTGAGACGGAGTGTCGGGATACTGGATTTCGCATTCTCAAGGGCATCGGCGGCCTGTGGATCACCAGCTAGAATTTTTTGAAGCACCTTTGCCTCCGCAATTGCTCTCGAGAGAGGGGTTTGGCGCGCCTTCTTTGATTTCGGGCTCGACGGCTTCGCGCCTTTTGATGACGTATTCTTGGTTTTGCCGTTGTCGCCGTCGGGAGCGTATTCATCAGGCTTTTCGTCAGCTACCTTTTCTTTTTCCGCCTTGTCCATGGCGTTCTTTTTTCTTCTCGACTCGGCTTCTTCATGAAGCTGCTCGAGGACCTTGATGGCGTCGGCTAATTGACTTGGTTCTTGGCGGTGGTAGTGAGCGATGGCCAGGCCGTGATGTTGTTTTATTTGATGGCTTTCCTGGCTCGCCGGTTCCAGCCATGCCGTATCGCTGAGGCGGACGAGTTCGTCCCAAAGTTCCCATGTGACGAGCAGATCGATCAGTCGAGAGCGTCCGTAACTCGCGCAGGACCCGGATTTGTCGAGAGAATTGCGTTCCGGGTGCCTTGGGATGCTGATGAGGCTTCTCGCCAAGGCGACACCATCGTTCACTCGGCCGGCCTCGCTATAACTGCGGACGAGCCATTCTTCATTATGGGCGTAGTTGTGGATTTGATAGGGAGGTATCAGGTGTCGATGCATGTGCCGATGATCGACGCGAGAAGATGCCTCCTGATGCCAGATCGCATCGTCGAGCTGGTCCATTTTTGAATATGTGTGTCCAGGCATATGCCACAAGTGAGCGATGCCAGGAGCGGATTGACCGGTCATGGCCGCGGATTCAAGGGCCTTGGCGGGCTTTTTGCCATCCCAGAGATGGATGCGATAGTGGTGGGCGGGGTGGAGGGGTTGAACGGCAAAGACTTGGTCCAGAAGTGCGTCGACAGCCTGGTAGCTTGTGATGGGGACATCGCTTTTTTTTGCCCACATCGCCCATGCGAGAAAAGCTTTGGCTTCGATGTCGTTGGGATAGGCGAGGCTTACGGCCTCGATATCGCGAATAAACACGCGGGCTCCTTCTTCCTTGGATCGAGAGTCCTCTTTGTCCTTGCTGTCTTCGGGAAAGTAATTTTCGAGAACCTCGATCCAGAGCCTTTCACGGTCGGTAACCTGCTCTTTGAGGGTGACGGCTTTTTTCAGGAAACCTTGGACGCGGTCTGCATTTCGGAGATTGGCCATGGCCATACCCCAGTAGGCCATGGCGCAGTCGGGGTCTAACATGGCGGCCTGGCGGAAGGAGCGCTCCGCTTCGAAATACCAGAAACCGTGGAGTTGACAGACGCCTTGATTGAAGAAGCGCTGAGCCTTGGGGTGTGATGTGGTTACGGGGAAAGAGATGATCTGGTCAACGCCGTCGATGAGACGGGCTTTCTGGCGAGGACCTTCATTAAACGCTTCGCCATGATTGGAGTGGCCGGGCGGGGGTGCAGCAGCGTGGGCGAACTCCAAGAGGCCGGGGTGAAGCGAGATTGCAACGAGGGCGATGAGCGGGAAAGTGAAATCGCGAGAGGGCATGGGGGAGCGATGGTCGTTTTGGTAGTTTCGGGAATTCGACCGGACGATCCGATCATCGTTGTATTGGCGTCTCGAAGGACAACGTAAACCGCTCCCTCCGTCTTACCAGTAGCATCTTGACATAAATCGCAAAAGAGGTCGAGACCATGGCTCTCGACGAACTTATGTGTTCGGGCGATTGGCGGGATCTCCTACCGTATGCATGCTTTCACGATAGATACCGTCCTTTCGTGGATGGAACTCGTTTGTCGGAAGGGGGAAAGTGGGGATATCGCCTGCTTTTCGCAATCTAGCGTCAGAATGAAAAGGATAAGCAATGGCGTTCCCTTTCTTCGCGGTGCAACGTAACCAACAGAAGTATGAAACAGCCACATCTTGTCGTCCTTGGAGGCGGTTTCGCGGGGCTCGAGCTCTGCAAAGAGCTTGGTGACATTCCCGTGCGGATTACTTTGGTGGACCGCCAGAACCATCACCTTTTTCAGCCGCTGCTGTATCAGGTTGCCTCTGCGGGGTTAGCCGCTCCTGAGATTGCTCATCCTATTCGAAGTGTGTTTTCCGATCAGCGCAACATCCACGTGGTGATGGACGAGGCGACCGGTATCGATCTCGAGCATCAGACGGTTTCGCTGCGCGATGCTGAGGATCCTATTACTTATGACTATCTGGCTATTGGAATTGGTGTTAAGACAGGATATTTTGGCAACGATCACTGGGAGGAATTTGCGCCTGGATTGAAGTCACTGGACGACGCGACGCAGATTCGTCGCCAGGTATTGCTGGCTTATGAGAAGGCTGAAAACTGTGAGGATCCAGGGCAGCGAAAGAGGCTGATGACTTCGGTTGTTGTGGGTGGCGGTCCAACGGGAGTTGAACTCGCAGGAGCGTTTGCAGAAATTGCTCGACATGTTCTCAAGCGTGACTTTCGCGAGATCGATACCAGTGCTGCTCGTATCTATCTTGTGGAAGCGGCTGATCGATTGTTGACCATGTATGATGAGCGATTGTCTGAATACACGCGGAAGAAGTTGACCGCTTTGGGGGTGACGGTTGTTACGGGTAGGATGGTGAAGGAGATTACGGAGGGGAAGGTTGATCTCGGTGACGAGGTGATTGAGGCGGAGACGATCATTTGGGCCGCGGGAGTGGAGGCGCCTGCATTGACCAAGACGCTTGGGGTGGAGCTCGACCGCGGGGGACGGATCATTGTTGACGGCGATCTCAGTGTTCCTGGTCATCCCGAGGTGTTTGCGATGGGAGACATCGCCAATTGTGTAGACCAATCTGGGATACGGGTTCCAGGCCTCTGCCCGGCGGCTTTGCAAATGGGCAAGCACGT
This sequence comes from Verrucomicrobiota bacterium, assembly GCA_039182965.1. Classification (GTDB taxonomy): domain Bacteria; phylum Verrucomicrobiota; class Verrucomicrobiia; order Verrucomicrobiales; family DEV007; genus JBCDBW01. Next base: position 13,778 of record JBCDBW010000071.1, on the reverse strand, counting down.
TGCGCAGGTGATTTCCAACGAAGTGGGGCTAACGGCTCGTCGCGGGTATCCGGTCCGGAAGCAGTTTCGATACTTTGACAAGGGGAGCATGGCTACGATTGGGCGATCAGCCGCCGTCGCTTCGAGCATGGGTATGAGATTTACGGGGTTACCAGCGTGGTTGATGTGGCTATTTGTTCATTTGATGTTTCTTGTCGGTTTCAGAAACAAAATAGCCGTGATGATCCAGTGGTTTTATTCGTATCTACGATATCGTCGCGGGGCACGGATTATCACTGGAGTCGACGATAGTGGCTTGATTCAGCATCCGGTGGAGTTGAGGCCACTTGATTCTGCTAGACCGAGGACGGAGGGCGCGTTGAGCGAGGTATCCTAGCATGAGTTTTTCTTCGGACTTCTGGTTCCTGTGGGGTGAAAGAGGGTCGGCTAGTCGTTGGATGCGTGTATAGTGGTTGAACTGGCAAGGCTAATAGCAATTGGATTTCGTATAACCCGTGTTCGTTGATTCCTTGATTGTCCGCCGGTGAGCGTAGCTGTTGCGTCGGTCGCTGAGAACCTCTCTCGCTCAGTGTTGGTGCAACGGTCTATTCAAAGGTTCTTGTTTCGAATCCAAGGCGGGGTAGTTCGATCGTCAGTAGTTGTAGAGAGGGTTCCGGATTGAGTTTCTGTCTTCGTCGTCAAAGCAGTGTTTTTCCTAATGCCTCAAGGGGCAATGAAAGTGTGATGGGTGGCTCAACATACGATTATGACTCCGTGAGTTGGATACCGCGGGGGGGCGGGTGATAGGAGAAAAGTCAGTTATCAATACCAGAGCTTTTTCTTTCGCATGTGATGCGATCTATTCGGAGGTCTCGCAAGGTGCAGATATTCGGACAGTTCGCGCCGCGAATCTTTCGGGCGCCATCTTGTCTTTGTGAGCCAAATCGGTTTGAGTTGTGCTGGAAGAAGTCGTTTACGAATTCCTTGGTTCCGATGACAAAGCCATCGCAGAAGTAGCGAGCACGACACCTGAGAAGCTGTGCCTGTGTCAATGTGCCGCCGGAGTCCAGCACGTTTTGTATTGTGTCCTGGTCGAGTCCGTGTCCGATGATTTTCCGCGTTTGCTTGCTGCGGGTTTCTTTTTCCCCAACGCCGTATAGTAGTTTACGATATTCATGTGAAACGTGGGTCCAGTGCGAGGACTGGCCTTCAGTTTCGAGGATGGCACCGAGTCCGCGGCGAGCGATCTTTTTTCCGGCGAGCGCCTGTCCGTATCCGCACCAACGATAGTCTTCGGGATCCGCCACCATTCTGGCTCTGATTGGGTTGAGGTCGATGTATGCGGCGACGCTCAGAATGGCTTCCCAGCTGCCTCCCACGAGGACGCTCTTGAAGCGGCTTTCCCATAGAGTGCCTTTTCGGTGGTGCTTACCATTAAACCATTGGGTAAAGCGCTGTTTGAGCGTTTTCATGAATTCGGAAAGGTTATACATCCGGCTGATGTATCGCTCTTTGAGTTCATCGACGGCGTCGTCCCAACCTTTTTCACGCCAGTTTTCCATCTTCCATTCGATGTCTCGGCGTGTGATGCCGCTGGTTTTTCCCGAGTAAAAGAGTCGGATGCGTTTGAGAAATTCCTGATCTGAGAGTTCCTGTCGGTCGGGGACTTCCAAGAGGACGTGGAAGTGATTATCCATGACGCAGAAGGTAAGGACCTTGATTCCTGAGAAAGCTTCTACCTTACGCATGATTTGGACGAAATGGTCTTTTTCTTCTTTACCGAGGACGAATTGTTGGTCGACGACGCGTGAGATACAGTGGAAGAAACGGCCATTGGCGTCTTGGGTTTGCCATGATCGTGGAGCGCGCATGGTAGGAGGATAGGGGCTGGCGAGGAGTAAGCAAGGAAATTGAAAACTAAGGGCCTGTCCCTTTGTGTATAACTTTGTATAAGAGGAGGGGTTTGTCTGCGTTTGACGGGGAGCTGTTTGAGTTGGTGTCAGCGGTGATTGCGAGCCGAAGCGTTGTCTTTGTTTGATTCTTGATTGGCTGTCGGTCAGTGATGACGCGGGTGTTGCTGAGCTGCGGTCGCGGGCTCTGTGAAAAGCCTTTGACTGCTTATACTTTCGTGCAAAAGTGGTGGCTCTCTTTTTTGGAGAAGCCTCGCTAGCTCAATGGTAGAGCAACGGACTCTTAATCCGCAGGTTCTTGGTTCGAATCCAAGGCGGGGTAATTGGACTGTCTCAGGCTAGAATCTGAAACTTTTAGTTTCTTGCGATCGAGGGCACGCCTTTGTTCATTCTTTAGTCGCCTCCGACTGCGTAGCTACTTGATTGGTTGTTGATATTGGTTGCTTTGGGGACGCGAAAGAATCCCGCGTAGAAGATCCAACCGAGAATGGGGATAAGGACGATGATGGTCCAGAAGGTGCGGAGACGCAGGCGGGCCCACGTGTGGCGGAGCCAGATATTTACGATGAGGCATGAGGATATCCACATCCACAGGCCTGCCATGATGAATAGCCATATGGAAATTGTGCCTTCTTCGCTGAGCATCATGAAAGTAGCCTCGCTGCCAGGATGATATGCGCCATTACAAGATCTGCTTCATGTTGGAATTGGCTGAGAATCCCCGAAGGGGAAGCTTGTCCGAAGGGTTTTGGTGTGGGGAGTCGTTGGGAAAGGGCTTGTTGCGAGCGGGTGCACCGTTAGTTGCGATTGCGGAGAGGAACCCTTGTGTGCGAGCATTTGGAGCGCACACTCTAGAGGCTCTTGAAAGAGAAAGTGATTCGGAATGAAGAATGGGCGAAACGGGGCGGGTAGACGATTCGCGGGTCATTTCGTATCGCGTTGATTGGGCTGAATGGGGCGTTGATTTGGGTTGAGAAAGCAGTCAGCATTCGCGTCCATGAGTAGTGGCTTAGGGAGTAAGGGGGCGAAGTATGGATTGGTGGAAGCGGGAGGAACGAAAGTTGTTTGTGCGGTGGGCTGTGGGGAGGGGGAACTCTTGGAGCGCGTGCGGTTTGAGACGACGAGGCCGGAGGAGGTCTTTGGGAAAGTGCGGGCCTTTTTTGAAGGAGTGGGTGTGGCGTTGGCGGGGATGGGGGTGGCGACCTTTGGGCCGGTGGACGTGCGAGATGCGAGGTCGAAGGATTACGGGTGCATTTTGAAGACGCCGAAGGCGGGGTGGGAGGGCGCGAGTTGGGTCGTGGCGTTGGAGGGATTGAGTTCGGGCCCAGTGGTGGTGGACACGGATGTGAACGGGGCGGCTTTGGGAGAGGCGATGTGGGGTACGGCGAAGGGTTTGGGCACGGTTGTGTATGTCACGGTGGGGACGGGGATCGGGGGCGGAGTGTTGATGGAGGGGCGACCCGTGCATGGCTGGATGCATCCCGAGGTGGGGCATATGCTCGTGCCGCGAGAGAGAGGTGAGCGGGATGGGTTTGAGGGTGTTTGCCCGTTTCACGGGGATTGCTTAGAGGGGATGGCGTCGGGCACCGCGATTGCGGCGCGGTGGGGCGTGCAGGGACAGGATTTGCCGGATGATCATGAAGCGTGGGATTTGGAGGCGGGCTACTTGGCGTCGATGTGCGCGAACCTGGCGTTCACCGTGTCTCCGGAGCGGATCATCCTAGGGGGTGGTGTGATGCAGGTGCCGCGGGTTTTCGAGCTTGTGCGGGAGCGTTTTCGCGGGCGGGTGGCCGGGTATCTGGAATTGCCGGAGCTGGAGGGGTATATCGTGCCGCCGGCATTTGGGCAGGACGCGGGGTTAGTGGGGGCGTTGGCGTTGGTGCGGGGAGGGTAGCGCGGTCCGGTGCCCGCGCCTCCAGGCGAGGTTGATGGGTGGGGTCAGGGCCAGTGTTGGGTGATCTTTTTGCGGAGGAACTCGGCGCTGCGGGCGAGTTGGTCCGGGCCGTCGACACCGTCTTCGATGCTGATCCAATTATTGGAGAAGCCGTTTTCTTTGAGGATGGAGAAGATGGCGTCGTAATCGTTGAGGCCTTGACCGATTTCGCCGTGGCGGAGGCGTTGGGCGTATCCTTCGACACCGGCTTCTTCTTTGCGAAGGTCCTCGATCGTGCCTTCGGTGAGGTATCGATCGCTGGCGTGCATGGTGACAACGCGCGGGGCGACGGCGCGGAGCAGATCGATGGGATTTTCGGCGGCGAGGATGGTATTGCTCGGGTCGTAATTGACGCCGAAGTTTGGGTCGTCGATGCGCGCGACGAGATCGACGAAGACGTCCTGGAACTGGGCAAACTCGGGGTATTCCCAGAAGTCGTCCTTGTAGTGGTTCTCGATGATGAGGGTGACGTTGTTGGCGCGGGCGTGTGGGAGGCAGGCTTTGATGGAGTCGACTGTGAATTGGATGCCCTCTTCGCGCGAGACCTCGGGGCGGCGTTGGCCGGAGAGGACGCGGCAGTAGTTGGCGCCAAGGGCGGCGGCCATGTCGATCCAGGCTTTTTCCGCGGCGATTTGTTCTTCGCGGAAGGCGGGATCGGGGTGGGTGAAGTCGGGTGAGCAACAGAGCATGGGGATGGCGAGGCCCCGGTCATGGGCGAGCTCGCGCCAGCGTGGCCAGGAGGCGGGGTCTTGGAGTTCGAGGTAGCCGGCATACATCTCGAGGCCATCGAGGTTGAGTTCGACGGCTTCTTCGAACCATTCGGCGAGGCTCTTGGTGCCGTCTTTGCATAGGGCGGTCATGTCGTCCTTTGGCATGGCTGCTAATTTCGGCATGGCATTAGCCTTTCGCGGAGAGGCGGCCGATGACGGGGTGTTGTTCGAGGTCAATCACGGAGCCGCTGACGGGGCCGCATTCGTCGGAAAGGAAGTAGAGGGCGGCTTCGGCGATTTCTTTTGGTTTGAGGAGACGACCTGAGGCGGCGAATTCCTTGCCAGTGGTTTCGGGCCAGTCTTCGGCGAGGCCGCCATCGACTTTGCGTCGGTATTCGCCTTCGGTGAGGACCCAGCCGGGATTGATTTGGTTCACGCGGACACCGTGTTCGCGGTGGAGGGAATCGCCGAGGTTCCGGGTGAGGGTCATGAGTGCGCCCTTGGACATGGCGTAGGGGACGAGCTCGGGCTCGCCGCAGTGGGCGTTGACGGAGCCGATATTGAGGACTGAGCCCCTTGATTTTTCGAGGTGAGGCAGAGCGGCTTGGATGAGGAAGAAGGGGGCGCGCGCATTCACGGCGAGGATGCGATCGTAGAAGGCGAGGTCGGAGTATTCGAATTGGTTGAAGGCGACGATGGCGGCGTTATTGACGAGGTGATCGAGGGAGCCGAAGGCAGCGAGGGAGGCATCGATGAGGCGTTGAGGGGCGGCGGGATCGGAGAGGTCGTCGATGTGAATGGCGGTGCGTTCGTTGTTCAGGGAGTCGGCGAGGGACTGGGCGAGTTCTTCTTCGAGGCCATGGATGAGGACGTTGGCGCCTTCGGCGTGGACGCGTTGGGTGATGGCTTTGCCGATGCCCATGGTGCTGCCGGTGACGAGGATGGTTTTGTCATGTAAAGGCATGGTTGAGCGGTTCCTTGGTTCTTCGGTTGATCGGTTGATCGGTTGGGAGAGTGGGTGGTCAGGCGGTTGGTTTCAGGGCTTCGGCGGGCGAGCAGGGACCCGTTCTTCGCCAAGGCTACGAAGGGCGCGCGCTCGCCCCTACCGGGGTTGTAGGTGAGTGGGGGTAGGAGTTAGAGAGTAAGAGTAAGATTGAGATTAAGATTTATTGGGGATGAGGAGGGATTTGGCGATTTGGCCGGAGTGCATGGTTTCGAAGGCGGAGTGCCAATCATCGAGGGGCCAGGTGCCGCCGATTATGGGGGTGATGTCGAGGGTCTGAGAAGTGAGGAGTTTGAGGACGCGTTCCCAGACTGTCCAATGGTGGCTGAAGGAGCCTTGGAGGGTGACGTTTTTTTGTACGATGGGATCGAGCGAGAAACCGAGGGGTTGTTTGCCCCATCCGACCTTGGTGATCCAACCGTTGGGGCGGACCAGGTTGACGGCTGTTTCGAGAGTGGCGGAGACGCCGGCGGCATCGATCACGGCGTCGACGCCGAGCCCGTCTTCTTCGAGGGCCCAGTCGGTGGCATCGTCGATGAGCGGGGTGCAGCCGTATTGGGCGGCGATGTCGAGGCGAGTTTGGTCTTGTTTGAGGCCGAGGACGGCGACTTGGGCGCCTTGGATTTTGGCGATGGCGGCGCAGAGGATTCCGATGGGGCCGGGACCGATGACGAGGGCGCGTTGGCCGGGGGCGAGGCGGGTGTTATTGACAACGGCATTATAAGCGACGCTGCAGGGTTCCGTTAGGGCGGCGTGTTCGAGGGGAAGGGAATCGGGAACGCGATGGAGGCAGCGGGCGGGGACGCGGGTGAAGCGGGTCATTGCGCCGTCGACGCCGTATCCGAAGCCTTTGCGATTCGGGTCGAGATTGTAGAGGCCCTGCCTGGTAAGGGAGTTCGAGGGATCGATGATGGCTGCGGTTTCCGAGACGGCGCGGTCGCCCTCATTCCAAGTGGTGACGTTGGCGCCGCGATCAGAGACGGTGCCCGCGAACTCGTGACCGAGAGTGACGGGATAGTTTACGGGCCATGAGTGTTGCGCGGTCCATTGGTGGAGGTCGGAACCGCAGACGCCGACGGCGGCGACTTCGAGGAGGACGTCGTCGGGACCGATCTCGGGGCGGGGGACGTCGCGGAGTTCGACGGAGCCGGGATCGGGGGCGAAGTTGACGACGGCGTGCATTTCTTTAGCGGTTAGGTGTTAGCGATTAGCTTTGGGTGTGTGCGTGGATTTTTTGGCAGATGAGGCGGAGGGAGGATTCGAGGTCGCCATCGGCGGTTTTGAAGGCGTCGGCGTCGATGGTGAGGGGGGCGCCGAGGACGACGAGAGGGGCGCCGTAGGCGGGGCATTCGACGGCTTGTTCGATGGAGAGGCCGCCGACGGCCTGGACGGGGATGGAGACGGCGTCGACGACTTCCTTGAGTTGATCGAGGGGGCTGGGCATGGGGTGGCCGGCGGCGGCGATGCCGCGGCGTTCGTCGTATCCGATGTGGTGGATGACGTAGTGGCAGCCGAGTTGTTCGAGGCGTTTGGCGGCGTCGATCAGGTTGGGAGCGGCGAGGTTGTCACCCATTACTTCGGCGCCGAAGTCCTTGCCGGCTTGGACGACGCACTTGATGGTTTCGTCGTGCGCCTGGGACATCACGACCACGTGGGTCGCACCGGCTTTGGCCATCATTTCGGCTTCGAGGTATCCACCGTCCATTGTTTTGAGGTCGGCGACGATGGGGGTGTCGGGAAATTTCTCGCGCAGGGCGCGGACGCCGTGGAGTCCTTCGGCGAGGAGAAGGGGGGTGCCGGCTTCGAGCCAATCGACGCCGGCGCGGAGGGCCATCTCGGCGGTGTCGAGGGCTTCGTCGATGTTGGTGAGGTCGAGGGAGATTTGGACAGTGGGGGACACTTGAGTTTCGCAGTTACTCTGTTGCGCAGGTACGCAGTTGAGGCAGGAGGCATCGCCTTGGCGACGTTTGGAGCTAGATATTAAGAGCCCAGAGAGAACAGGGTTATGGTTCGGGGAAGGTGGCGATGCATTCGATTTCGACGAGGGCGTCGAGTGGTAGTTTGGCGACTTCGACGGTGGAGCGGGCGGGTTTGTGTCCTTGGAACTCTTCGTCGTAAACGGCGTTCATGCGGACGAAGTCGTCCATGCTTTGGAGGAAGACCGTGGTTTTGGCAACGTGTTTGAGAGTGAGGCCTTGGGATTTGAGAACGGCCTTGATGTTCTCGAAGACCTGGCTGGTTTGGCTATCGATATCGTGGGCGATGATTTTTTTTTCTGTGGGACAGATCGGGATTTGGCCGGAGCAGAGGAGGAGGTTCCCGACGCGGGCGGCGTGGGAGTAAGGGCCGACTGCGAGCGGGGCATCGGGGGCGTTTATTAGTTGCATTCATTTAGAAAAGCGGACGTGGGCTCAGAATGCAAGAGTTGTAGCATGTTGTGTGGTCTCGAAAAACCTTGGGTGTATGGAAGCCTTTTCTCCATCACCCTAACCCTCTCCCTCAGGGAGAGGAAATCGGCACTGAGTGTGTATGAATATTGGTGGCTTACAGTGAGTTGTTGTTTGGGACAACGCGGAGGTGCGACGGTGTGGCGTCAGTTGGTGGCGGAGAGCGTTTGTTCTTTGACGGTGATGTCGGCGTCTTGGAGGTGGTAGTCGAGGAAGTCGCGGATGGTTTTGGTTAGGGAAGGGGGGAAGCCTTTGCCATGGCCACCGCCATCGACGGTGATGAGAATGCTTTCGACGCCGGCACTGTCGAGGATTTGATCGAGGGTTTCGGATTGGGCGAAGGGGACGAGTGGGTCTTCGGTGCCATGGACAATGAGGGTAGGGGCGTCGTTCTCACCGGCGTGGGTGACAGGGGAGGCGTTCTTCGATTTTGATTTGTTTTCCTGGATCGGGCCGCCAATGAGGAGGGCCTCTGGCGAATCGGTTGCGTTGTGGGTCATAGTCCCGGGGTGATCATCCATCGTCAGGAGTTCCGACGGGCCGAAGTAATTGATAACGGCTTGGACGGCTGAACTTTCGTCGATGTGATTTCCAATGGTGCCTTCGAGGCCCTTGACGCCTTGGGAGACCCCGAGCATCGCGACGAGGTGGCCGCCGGCGGACGTTCCCCAGACGGCGATTCGCTCGGGATCGATGCCGTGCTTTAGAGAGTGGGCGCGGAGGTATCTGATAGCGGCTTTGCAGTCGTGAATTTGGGCGGGCCAATGCGCTTCGTCGGTGAGTCGGTAGTTGATTGAAGCAGCGGCGTATTCGCCTCCTTTAAGGAAAGGGGCGAGCCTTCGAGCGGCGCCGTCCTTCGAACCAGCCCGCCAGCCGCCGCCGTGGATGAAGACGAGAAGGGGAAGGGAATCGGTCGCGGGTTTCTTGGGAAGGTAGAGGTCGAGCGATTGGCGTGGGTTGTCGTTGTTAGCGTATGGGAGATCATTCAGGATGCGAACGTCGGGAAGGCTCAGGGGCGAGTTTTGGCCATTGCGGTTTTGATTCCGGTTGCGGAAGGCGGTGTCTTCTTTGCGCGAGACGGAGCCGTCTTTATTTGCATCGACGCGATCGAAGTTTCTTCGGAGTGGCTCGGGAAGCTCCTCGCGTGATAGTTTGCCGTCTTTATTGGCATCCCATGCGTCGAAGCGGGACTGGTTTTGCGCCAGCATGGTTGAGGGGATGACGGCGCTTGCAATGAGGGTGACAATAGCGTGATTCATGATTGTGAAGGATTGAAGTGGCGTATGGTGTTGGGGTTGCGTTTGGGTTTTTGGGAGAAGACAGAGTTGTGAATCTTGCTCACGAACGTGAGGGATTGACAGAAAGCCGGCAGATCTAAATAGTTTAAACATTCGAAGTAATTGGTGATCGTTCGATGGCGGGGGAATTGGATTTATCAAAGAGTGAGCAGGATTGTGGGACGTGTGGGTCTCGATTGTTACCCCGTGCGAATTACTGTCATTTCTGCGGTAAGAAACTGTCCTCGGGACCGGGATATACTGCACCGACTCCTCCTTCCAATGCCAAGAAGAAGAAAAAGCCGAGGGTCAAGAAGGACGTCGCCGCGGTTGGAGCAAGTTCATCGGTGATGGGATGTCTGGCGGTGTTTTTAGCGATTGTTTTGTTGGTGGTGTTGGGGCTGGTGGGTGGAGGTTATTGGCGAATGACAAAGCAGCATCGCGTCGCGATGGAGGCGCAGGAGGCGATGATGACGTCGGAAGCGGAATTAGCGCAAGAGAGGATTACAGAGGGTGAGAGTCGGATTGCGGAGGCGGGCAAAGAAGCGGAGGCGCTGAAAGCGGAGCGCCGTAAAGTGGATGCCCGCTTGGCGGACGTGGAAGTGCAGCGGGATAGACTGGAGGACCGAATCGATGGGTTACAGCGGCGTTTGAGGATCGAGTCACGACTGAGGCAAGGAAAAGAGAGCTTTGTGGATCGGGGACGATTTGAGCATCCTGATGAAGCGGGAGAAGGCGTGGATATTCAGCCGGACCCGTTGGGTGGAAGTTTGTCCAATCAGGTCTTGAGGTTGGAAGCGGGAGATGTCTTCTCGGAGGAAGCATGGATTCCGGATGACATCCAAGCGGTGCGCGTTCGTTTTCGAGTCTACATCGCACCAGAGGGAGCAGTGGAGAGTCTGGTGTCGACCGAAGTGAGCGGTGACGAACTGGAGGTGGTCGAGGGCGGAGATGACTGGGCGGATGGTGACGAAGTCGAAGCGGGAACGATCAAGGTGCAGATGGTGGACTTGCGCTCAGAGTCGGTCGGAAAGTCAATCGAGTTATTGCCGTCGCAGGAGTGGATGGACGTGGAACTCGTCTTCAATGATTTAGGTGAAATGCGGCGGCGAGTGACGGTAGAAGCCGAGGGGTTCGGCGCCGATGTCTTTGTAGACGACTTTGAAGTTGTGCCTGCATTTCCGGTGGTTTTGGAACCGGCGATCTACAAGTTTTACAGCACGCCGGTGGAGAAGGTCTACTACTACTTCTCGCAGCAGCTACAATCGGCGTATAATGAGAATGTGGAGCTGGAATTACCACGGGTGACTCGCGGGACGGTCACCTTACGATTCACGCTTAACGGAGAGGCTATGTCGTATCGGTTTGGGACTCGGGCGAAAGGGACTGATAATGCGCAGATTACGGTGGGGGAATTGGGAGATAAGGGCGAAATCTATTTCCTTGAGCGGGAACCTGGAAGCGAGGTTTGGAATCTCGTGGGGATTGAAGAGAATCGGGAGTGAGGGATTTTTCTTTTTTGAGGACGTATATAGGGAGCTAGGGACGTTAAGTCTTCGCGGCGCCTTCGGGCGCCGCTGCGGAGGCCCGTTGGGGGCAACGGGTCGCACCTTCGATTTCAGGGCCTCGGTTTATTGGTGAACGTGCGAATGGTTTAGGCTAGTTTGTTGGGGGAAAGAGAGCTGTCTTTCAGAGTGCGGTAGTAGCAGGAGGGGCGGGAGTTGCCTTCCGCGTTTTTGGTGTGGCAGGCGCCTCCTTTGGCGGGGCGGACGAGATAAAGGAGGGAGTTTTGTTCGCAGTTCACGCGGACTTCGACGAGGTCGAGGGTATCGCCGGAGGTGGCGCCTTTGATCCAGAGTTCGTTTCGGGAGGAGCTCCAGAAGGTGGCGATTTTGGTTTCGATGGTGTGCTTGAGGGCGGCCTGATTTGCGTAAGCGAGGATGAGGACTTCCTTGGTATCGGCGTCCTGGACGACAACGGGAAGGAGGTCCTGGCCGGTGGCGCCGACCTTAGCGAGCTTAGTGAAGTCGAGATTGAGGTTGGGGCCTTCTTCGAGGTCTTTCATGGTGGGCGGCGCGGGGCGCCGAGTTGTTTGTTATTAGTCATTTGTTGTTGGAAATCCCGGAGCGGCGCTGATGGGGAGGGGGAATCGCGCCTGGGTTGATCAGTACGGCTGGGGGAGATCAAGTCAAGAAAGGGAAAGGGAGCATTTTTCGCTTGAAAAGGGGGTCAAGGCGGCTCAGTTTCCCGTCTCGTCGAGCCCTGATCGGGCTTGGGGACGACACTCCGGCATAGCTCAGCGGTAGAGCGGGTGGCTGTTAACCACTAGGTCGTTGGTTCGAATCCAACTGCCGGAGCCATTTTCTTCTTTTTGGCACGACGCGTCAGTGTGCGACAGATCGCGACTCTCTTCCTCAGTTTCAGAGGGTTCTAGGTTGTCTATTTTCGGACCGCAGGTGGGACTCGTCGCCGTTCGGGGGTCTCATTCAAGTCGATCGAGGACGAAGAGGATCGGTACGAGTGGGGTGCGGCGATGACGACCAGTTCGCGCTGGATACCTCGGAATACCGATTTTTACCGGGCAATTCTCTACAGGGGTGGAGTATCCAGAAAACCAAGGCGCCCTGAGAGCTGCGATCGAATGATCTTTCGACTCTTCTTACTTTTATTCGTTTCAGTCGTGACCCCCACTCTGAGGTCTCAGGAGATCACGCTTCCTCCCGGCGCAATGCTTTTGCCGGAGTCGGCGTTACCTGAATATGAGGCGAAGATTGACCATGCGCGTCTGATTCGAGATCGTTCCAAGCCGGTTATTGCGGCGGGTCGGGCGATCTACCAGCAATCCTGCCACAGTTGTCATGGTGATATTGATCTGCCGGGATCGGTGCCGAATTCGCTGCGTTTCGGGGAGGGCGAGTTTCAGCATGGGAAGGATCCCTATACGATCTATCAGACGCTGACCAGAGGCTGGCGCCTGATGGTGCCCCAATTACAGCTGACTCCGCGCGAAAAGTATGCCGTTATTCACTATATCCGGGACCATTTTCTCGAAGGCCACAATCGACAGCAGCTTTTCGAGATAACGGAGAGGTATCTCGCGTCGCTTCCAACGGGAAAGAGTCTTGGGCCCAAGCCTGTGAAGCGCGAGCCCTGGAGGGACATGGACTATGGTCCCTTTCTAATGGGGACCTTCGAGGTCACCGCTCCCGAGGATCGCGATTCGGATCCGCCCGGGGGGCAGCCGATCGATCACGTCGAAGCCGATGACAATATTGCCTATAAAGCGATCGCTATCCGACTGGACGGGGCGGGCGCGGAATCGGGAGGTTCGGGCGGAGTGGCGAAGGGTGGCGCGTGGATTGCCTTTGAGCACGACACCTTACGTGTTGCCGGAGCCTGGGTGGGTGATGGCTTCATCGATTGGCACGGCATCAACTTCGACGGCCGGCATGTTGTATGGCCTCGCACGGTGGGCGAAACGATTGTGGAAACCGCGGACGGGCCCGGCTGGGCGAGCCCAAAGACAGGCACCTTCGAGGATCCGCGCTTCGAGGGACTCGACGGGAGACGCTTTGGCCCCCTGCCCCGCGAATGGGGACAGTACCGTGGCCTCCACAAGCACGGCGATCGACTTGTCATCGAATACACCGTCGGCGAAGCGACCATTCTCGAGAGTCACGAACTCGCGGATGAAGGTGGGTTTGTCAGGCATTTGAATTTCGGAAAGTCGGAACACGACCTCGCCCTGCGCCTCGCCAATGCCGGAACCCCGGTCACAGCTTCCAAGGATGCTTCGCTTGAGATCGAAGAGTCCGATGGTTTCGTCGTCGCGCACATTCCGGCGTCCTCGACACCGTTCAACGTCGCCTTCAGCATCGGGGGAGCCGGGAAGCCGAAACCAGTCGATCTTGCCGCCTTCACAAACGGAGGGCCGGCGCAGTGGCCCGATTCCGTTGAATCGGTAACGATCCGCGGAGACCAGCCAGGTGCCTTCCAGTGGGACAGCTTTCCACCCCCTTTCCTCAACCCGTGGCAAAGCAGGATGCGTCTCAGTGGCGTCGATTTCACGCCCGATCGCGAAGCTGCCATTGTTTGCTGCTGGGACGGTGACGTTTGGCGTGTCGACGGGATTGCCGATGAAACTGGCTCCACTACCAAATGGCGACGCATCGCATCGGGTCTTTTCCAGCCGCTTGGCGTCCGGATCGTGGGAGAGGATATATTCGTTTCCTGTCGTGACCAGATCGTGCGGCTGGTCGACCGGAACGAGGACGGGGAGACCGATTTTTATCAAAACTTCAACAGTGACCACCAGGTCACGGAACACTTTCACGAGTTCGCGATGGGCCTTCAATCCGACGACGAGGGCAATCTCTACTACGCCAAGAGTGCGCGCCACGCCCGGCCCCCGCTGGTGGCTCACCATGGCACCTTGATCAAAGTCAGCGCCGACGGAAAAGAGACCGAGATTCTTGCGAATGGTTTTCGCGCTGCCAACGGGGTGTGCTGCAACCCCGAT
>JBCDBW010000070.1:0-22990 GCA_039182965.1 Verrucomicrobiota bacterium | reverse complement strand
TTTTGGAGGCGTCGTTGCCAATCGGGTTCGTAGGCGCCACCATCGCCGAAAACGCAGACGTTGAAGGTTTCGGCGAAATCCTCTTCGACCTGGTTGAGGTATCCGGCGATGGAGTGGGCGCCGTTGCTGAAGCCGCCGATGGCGCGGAGTCGGGGGTCGATGTTAGGGATGGCTTTGTGGACGGCGTCGAGCATGGTTTTGTGGTGGGTCCAGAATTCGGCGAGGCCGCCGTCTTTTTGGCGGTCGAAGATGTCACGACCGTCGAAGGGTGGGTAGGGGAGAGCGACGCAGACGAAATCGTCGGTGCCGGCAAGGGAGGTGGCGCCGCCGATGTTGTGATTACCTTTGCCGCCTGCGATCCAGACCATGAGGGGGACGGGTTTGTTGGGGTCGTAGTTGGCGGGGATGTGGATTTTGCAGGCGGCGACGGAGTCGTCGTGGTTGCAATTGGGGAGATCGGGAAACTCGAGGGTTTTGGCGGCGTTGGGTTGAACCCAATCGGCGGGCTTGGGGTGTTTTTCGTCCCACCAGGCTTGGATGAGTGCTTGGGATTCGGGGGCGAGGTCGGCGATCTTGAGGGGGAATTCTTTGTTGTATTTGTCGACGAAGATGGTGACGTCGCCGTTGGGGAGATCGGCGGTGACAATGTTGCCTTCGAGGGAGACGCCCTCCGTGTTCGTGAAAGTGTCGGCGGATGCGGCCGAGTATGTGAGAAGGAGGAGGGCAAAGAGAGGGTGTGCTCTCATGGGGGTGATTCTAACCGAAGACGGAAGCTGGGGCAATGATCGAGTGGTTAGGGTTTGACCTGTGAGGGCGCCGGTATTTGATAGTCTGCCATTCTGCACCCATAGGCGCTGATCGTTTTGGTTATAGGAGATTACCACGGATCGTCAGGGTTGCGTGCAGGGTTGCGGGATTGGAGGGTTGAGGGGCGTGTGGGATTCTGGCGGTTGCGAGCCGAGATGTAGAGGACTGCCCCTGGAATGAGGAAGAGGCCAGCGAGTACAGCTGAATACTGACGCCAGAGTCTAACGGGTGGGTGCGAAGGGACGCCAAGCGGAACCGCCCGATTCTTCACAGTGTAGTTGGTGTTGCCGATTGAAATTGTTTTGCCGTCTTTGTTCAATAAGCGGCGAAAAGCGTCATTATGGAGGTCGGCGGCCAGCTCGTGGTTTGGGAATTCCAGAGTGGCGACCCAATGAGGTTGTGCGCCTGAGAGTTTTTGTGTCTCATCCGTTTTTGAACCGTTGGGAGTGAAACACTAAAATCACCGGAGTCCTTGTTCGGTGTTTTGGCCATTGATGTGAATGCATCCCCAACTGCACTTTCGAATCGGTCGCGATCGCCTTCAAGGATGGACAACGGATACTTTGAGCTCCTTACGTTCGTGTCGTAAGAAGAAGCAAAGTAGAGGACTTGTGACGGGTAGAGGCGCGGGGTTAGATAAATTTTTAGAATACCTCGGAGAAAGATCAAAATGCCAATGGCGATGAGAGCCTGGCCGAGTTTTGCGGTGGTTGCAGTTTTTCCACGAACATCGTCGGTCAGCATTATGTGAAGATAATCGGGTGAGCCGGATGGGTTAAAGTGAATTGTGGCTACAAACCGTAGTGGGGCAACGGTATTGCCTCCCGCTGATCTGAGGAATCCACTTTGCGATGACTGTGCCGTCGCCGGATGCCGGATGCCGGGTCGGGTGAAGGGGGACGAGTGTTTTTGCTTTCGCTCTGACGAGTGTGGTGCACAGTTCGGGACGAGACTTTTTATTGCAGAACAGCAAGAGGACGATGCGACTTAGACACAAAACAGAGCATCGTGATGCGTGCTGGCAAATCCGCCTTGGAGCTAAAGCAAAATCAGGCTGCAGAAGTGGTGTATCGCTCGTTGATGGAAGCGTCGCCGGAATCCGCTCATCGCGGCTTGGCCGAAGTTGCTGAAGCCGAGGAGGATTTCGACGGGTTACTTGATCACCTCGAAGCCCTGGTAAGGCTTAATCCTGGTGATTACGAGATGCAGAAGAAGACGGCGTATTATCAACTTCTCCTGAATCGGCGTTTGGACGTGGTGCGCACGACGGCGAATCGGCTGGGGGCGATGTTGCCGGAAGACACTTTTGTCGCCTTCCTCGGTGCGTTTGGACAGTACCGTGCCGGATCGTTTGAGCGGGCGCGGGAGCGTAGTGAAGGAATTGATCCCGAGAAACTGGAACCGGGTCCCCGGGCGGTGCTGGCGGTTATCCTGCGGTTTGGGGGGGATCAAGCGGTCGCGGAGGAGCTGATGGAAGGGATTTCCTTAGACGACCTGGAGGTGCTAGAGCGGGAGCTTGTTGCGCAGGCGGGTCTCGTGGATGAGGGGTGAGCGTCCGGACGGTTCTGGGGTGAAGGGCGGGGACCGCGCGGGTGGGCTATGAGGCGTTGAGATGCTCGCCGAACGAGTTCCAAGTCAGGCGGTCGGCTTCCACTTGGTCGACCGCGTCCACGATGGAGCTGCGAAGGTCCGGCAGGACATCGGGACCGGCCTGGTGGAGGGTCAGGGCGAGGGCTTGTTTGTGGCGGGTGGCGAGGTTTTGGCAGATGGCATCGAGTGATGATTCGTGTGCCGTTTTTGGTCAGGATTGAAGCTGAGCTTGAGGAGGCGCAGCATTTTGCTTGTGTCGCTTTGAACTCCCCAGGGTCGCCACGCTCGATGGCGCGATTGCTCGCGGCGACTTGATTATTGTGCCATCACCCGAACGAATACTTCGACGAATGTTTGAGTGAGTTGAAAATAGACTCGCTCATACTGGCCCGATCCAATGGGAGTGGGGGATCCCACGTATGAGATATTAGCGCCGGCGGGTGCCCAGTCAACAAAGTTGCTCGTTGATTGAATTTCGTAGGTCATTGATCCATCGGTGAGCCGGAGGAAACTAAATAGGCCTGTGCTGGGATCAAACGCGACACTTCCGGAGAGATCAGCAGTGGTGGGATCGCCACCGAATACATATTCGGCGAAATTGTTTTTCAAATCCTTGTCGTAGTCATCTTGTGGTGAGACATCCTGCAACGTCATAGAAGGGAACATGTTTTGTTCCCAGGTGTCGGACAAACCGTCAAAATCCGAGTCATCAGGCAATGTGTAGATAATACTGACTGTTTTGGAATTCTGAGGGGCGAGAGGCCCGGCGCTGGTGGCAACGATTTGCACGGGGTTTATCCCGACATTCAAGCCTGCAATGGTGGCGCTCCAGTTTGCGAAGCCATCGCTGGTCATTGCCGGGACACCGTCGATTTCGACAGACGATACCCCCTGACTAGAGAAAGCATTGCCGGAGATCATGGTGGTTGGGGTGGAAGTGTTTAGTGAGTTTGGATCAATCAACAGGTCGATGTTGAATGGCCCGGATGTTGGCGGAATGTAGTCTGTTCGGATAATTGCAAGGCGACCACCAGTGAGGGCCGCTGCGAATCCGTCTTCTCCCCATCGTTCCAACTTCTGAATTGTATTGGAACCGAGCATGTCACTGAAGGACTTGGACCATGTAAGGAGGTAATCATCGGAATTGTATCCATGAATTGTCTGGGCTTGACCGAAATAGACTCTTTTCCGGGAACGCTCCGGTTCTACTGATGTCGCATTGCCAGACAATGGGAAGGTTCCGTCCACGGAGAAAGACTCGCCATTGATGGCGCGTCCGGTAGAGGCATATATAAAGTCTCCATCAGATTTCATTTGAAGCGAGAAACCCGAGATTAGATCGCTTTGTTCGAGGAGCGTTGTGGCTCCATTAGAATCCAGCGCGATCTTGAATAGTTCAAATCCTGTATGTTCGCGATTGTATGCGTAGATGGTCGCCGGATCGGAGCTTAGTTCGACGAGGCTTCCGTCGTAGGTGCCGGTGGTATTGGGTCTTTGCACACCGTTGTCGTAAATTCTCACTCCTTCCCACCCGGCTCCGATCGCGATTGATTCCGTGGTGCCACGAAGGACGACAATATCGAGCGCATTGAAAGGCGTGGATCCGGAACTCAAAGTGAAACTGCGATCAATGAGGCCCGTGGACAGGTCGACGCGCGCGACACCGCCGCCGGTTTTGTAGGCGAGCCAAAGGAACTGTCCATTGTCGGACAACGCGATATGGTTTGGATCCCCCGGGAGCCCTACGTCGAGGTCGATCAGGCCTGTCAGAGGGTCAAGAGCGAGGATTCGTTTTCCTAGAACGGGGTCGGCGGCTTCGGGTATTGCCACGATTAGCCGTTGAGAGGACGGATTCCAGAGGAGTTCTTGGACCTGCAGGTACAAAAGCTCTGTGGTATTTGGCGACGAAGTGAATCCGACAGATACGGTAGTGTGCGCGGAATTGTTTGCAAAGTTCGGATCGGGTTGCCGACCGAATGTGGAGGCCGAGCAAATCAAAGGAGCCAGTTCGGTAGGTTCCACCGTTAGAGACATGGCTTTAGAGGAACCGGGCCCGAGCGTGCCGAAACTATATGAAACCAAATTTCCATCAATATTTACGATGCCATCAGATATTTCCGCGCTTTGAATCGCTTGATAGGGGCCGAGGCTTAGATTTGCACGCGTGTTTACCGAGGGTTGAATACCCAGGTTCTCAACGGTGATATAGTAAGTCATCGCCTCGTTGATTTGTGCGGGGTTGGCATCTGTTGTGATTTGAATACGAAGATCAACGGGGGTGCCACGCGGAACGAGAGTGGGACTATCGAGAGTGGCGAATTCGCCTTGGTCGGTAATCATGGCGATGCGCTCATCGCCAATGCGCTTTAGTTTGGTGATGTTCCCGACAATGCCATCCAGGGTGATGTGCTCGAGCAGGACAAGAGTGATCGTGTCGTAGCAGGCAATCTCATTGCCATAAGCGTAATAGACTCGATTTTGTGAAACGTCCGGTGCAATTGCCGCGGGAGGACTGCTATGCGATTGAGGATTCCACGTAGGTGGAAATTGTATTGTGCCTCGAAGAGACAAGTTTAGTCCATCGACCACCTTTCCGAGCATTGTGAATATGAGATCGCCCTCTCCTTCGATGCGTTCGCTAAATCCGGTTATCAGCGACTGGATCGAGTCTACGGAAGCGTATCCATCCGGGGTCAACTCGAGACGGAAAACGTCGTAGGCGGTGTTTGCCGAGTTATAGGCGTAAAATTGGTCGGCGGATCCTGCCGGGACCAATTGCCACGCGTTTCGTACCGACGATGGTTGAACGACGCCATTGATATATCGCGGCGTGGTCCTGTAGCTGCTAGTGACATGGTCTTGGGAAACAACAATATCTTCCGGAAATCCGGGAAGTGTAATGAGGTCATAGGTCGTAAATGGATCTCCCGCCCATCCTGGGGAGCTATCTGTCAAAGCGATGAGCATATCGAGCGAGAAGTCGGTGAGATCGATCCGCTGAACGGAATTGCTTCCGTCTACGGCGACATATAGATATTCGCCGCCGTCGGTAGCTTCGATGCGACCTGGCAAGCTGCCCACCGCGAGGGGTGTTTCGAAGGTTCCTGTGTCCGGGTCGAACGGTGTTACCGAGTTAAGATGGCCCGCGGAGGCGTTGGTTCCGGAACTAAGGTAGATTTTATATCCAACTTTGTCGTAGGCAAAATCTTCGGCAACGAATTGGAATCGTTGATAGGGCTCGAACTCGAAAGAGTCGTATTGAATTCCTTGGGTGTCCCGTGCTCTCAAAAACCAACCGGAATCAGTTTTATCGAAGGCAAAGAATCCGGTGTATATTCCGTCTACGATGGTTATGGCGTTTCCAAAAACGTTCTCTTCCTCGCCATTTGGGCCGACCAGCAATAGTTCAATATCGCCGTTGTATACCTGAACTGTGTTGCCGTTGGCATTGATGGCAGTCACCGTCACAGGCACGTTTGATCCGGTGGCGACAAACGTATTCACTTCTATAGAGTATCCTGTCCGTTCATCGTCGATGATTGAAAAGGTTTCGGCTATATCCCCATAATCAGGGTTTATTGCGGTTAGGGAGCCGTTTCGCGGCGGGTTCGATTCGGAATCATCGGTGATAGAAAAGTCAAACGAAACGGATGACTGGTCTGCAAGTACGGTCACCGATGCAGGTGCACTAATTAGAGAAGTGGGATCAGCTTGGATGGTGAATTGGGTGTCTGTGCGAACGTTTCCCGACAGGACAAGTGTGCCGATCAAGTTTTGAGCCCCCTCACTAATAGTATTTGGCACTTGAATGCTTTCTCCGCCAAAATCGTTATCAAGGACGACTACTTGCGCGTTTGCGGGATCTGCTCCCGAGAGTGTTGCGGTAATGGTGACTGGGACATCCCCATCGGCGTATAAATTCTGGACTGCGCGAATGGAAAAATTTCTTGCGGTATTGCCGGAACTAATGAACAGCTCCGAGGGAAGCGAAATTAGATCGGGGCGATCCGTTGCCAACTGAATAGAAAGGCCGGACGCAGGAATGAAATCCAATGAGACACTGGCGCTGTTGGATATTCCCTCGGCAAGCGTGGGGGGAGCGGTTAGGTTGAGAATCATTGGGTCGTCCTCAAAAATGGTGATTGGCGAAGAGTCGTTGATATATCCGGCTGAAGTGGCGAATAAGAATTTGGTTCGAGGACCGGTTGTGATCTCGTCATCAGGGAAGGAGATATCCGCCT
The DNA here is from genome assembly GCA_039182965.1 of Verrucomicrobiota bacterium. GTDB lineage: Bacteria > Verrucomicrobiota > Verrucomicrobiia > Verrucomicrobiales > DEV007 > JBCDBW01. Next base: position 16,352 of record JBCDBW010000070.1, on the reverse strand, counting down.
GAAAGCTAAGGGCTGCTGCGGGGTAAACGATGCTTTGGGAGGTCCCCAGTCCTGGGAAGGATACATTCACGGTGACCGGGGCATCGGGGATCGGGAACAAAGACAAACCGATCGCAAAGGTACCTGTGTCTTCGTTGATGGATGTGGGTGCCTCGAGAAAGATTTTTCGGTATTCTTCGCCCGTTAGCTGGACATTGTTGATCGCAATGCCGTCAAAGGGCGCTCCATAATTGTCGACTTGATGAAAGGTGAATGTGAGAGAGTCGAAATGGGCGGGCTCCAAGCCCATGGCGGAAAAATTGAGGTCAAAATTGAAGCTGCCGTTGGCATAGGCGCCATCGATCACGTTTGTGTCATAGGTAGTGCCGTCGTTGTTCAGGATGGATACGGATACGCCGTCGAATCCTGTAAACAGAAGGGACGATGAATGGGGATCGTCTCCGAATTCGAGAATATCGAATGAAAGGTTGAAATCGTAGAACCCGGTAGCATCTACTGTTACCGAAGCCGTATTATATGAGAAAACTGTGTCGTCGGTGTCGTCATCCATTACCAGCCAATTGGCTGTCGAGCCCTCGACGGTCCTTGTTTCAACTCTACCATCGTTGGTAGAAGAAATGACCCAATTCGCCAATGGGTCTGGATCGTCGAACTGAGATTGGAACAATGTTGTCGTGGCGTATGCAAATTCAGCAGCGGATACGAAGAGGCCTCCCGCAACAATTGAGAAAGTGGCTTGGAGAAGGCAAGCAAACCTGTGCAATCGAAGGGTTCGCAGTCTCATTGCGTGAAGGTAGGCGGAGTCATGACTGGGGTTAGGATTGGTGTCACAGCCAGTCGCTTATAGATACAAGTATCTCAGTTGGGTGGCAACGAGAATATAGTTGTTCGTTGGCTAAGCCTTGCTCGCATGAAGCCGTGGTGCTCTTTGGGTCGCTAGCCTGGGCCATCTTTCTTTTTCAGCGGGAGCCGGTTGCGCGATTGGGGCTCAGTTTCGGACAGTCTCGGACTTGCCTAAGGAATTTTAGGTGAGATTTTCCGTTTCGGCGGCGTCGGGCTCGGGTTGGACCGAGGGGCGGAGGTCGGGGAATTGGTCGGGGCCGGCGGTGTGGAGGACGAGGGCGAGGGCTTGTTTATTTTTGAAGCGATTAGCTGTTAGCGATTGGCATTTAGCTTTCGCGGGTCAGAGACTCGCCTAAAGATTTCCAAGTGAGCTTTTCCGTTTCGACGTCGTCAATATCGGTTTGAACAGAGGGGCGAAGGTCGGGGAGTTGGTCGGGGCCGGCCTGGTGGAGGACGAGGGCGAGGGCTTGTTTGTCTATGGAGCGGCGGCTGGCGAGGGATTGGAGATCGGTGGAGATGGTGCCGGTGGCGATGAAGGGCGTGCAACAGCGCCACGCTTCCGGGTTGATCTCGCGGCCGGCGGCCCATCGTTCGTGTGCCAAGTTGGAGATGGCCTTGGCGAGGGTTGGATTCGCGCGGTGGTCGAGGCCCGTAATGCGGTAGAGGGGGCGGTCGATGAAGAGGGCTTTGAGGACGAGTTGATTCCAGGCGTCTTCGGGGAAGTGATCTTTGGGGAAGGTGTTGTCGAGGGCGATGGCGTCGAAGATGTCGACGACATTCGAGCGGGTGGCTTCGCGAGCGAGGGGGACGAGGGCTTCGGGTTCGGGGAGGTGTGGGAAGGTTTGGAGGATGACAACGGCCTCGCGGATGTCGGCGGCGCCGAGGAGGGATTCGAGGGTGGCGAGGTAGGTGTCGCGGGGGTGCTTGGCGAGTTCGAGGAGGAGGATTTGGCGGGCGATTTGATCAGGGCCGCGACCGAAGTGACGGGTTGCGCCGGAGAAGGCGTAGTAGAAAGGGCGCGGGGAGAAATCTTTGCGGAGGGAAGTCAGGGTGGCCTGGAGGGAGGCGAGGGCTTCTGGTGGGGAATCGGATTTTAGGGTGGTGAGGAGGTTGGATTGCATTGGGGAAGGCCATTTTGAACAAACGGCAACGAAGGAAACTAAGTATATAAAGGGCGAGCGGGCAATTTCCGATGGTGGCGTTTTGTGGGAAGCGAGGGAGGGTTGAGTCAGGCGAGTGAGGTTTTGGCGAACGACGGGCGAGCGGGCCGCTCGCCCCTACCGGCTTTGGTGGGGGACGGGAGGAGGGGCGAGTATGGGTATGATTATGACTTTTTTGGCGGGACGGGATCGGGACCGTGGGGGCCCCAGGGGTGGCATTTGGCGATTCGTTTGAGGGCGAGCCAGATTCCGGTGAAGATGCCGTGGGTCTGGATGGCTTCGAGGGCGTATTCGGAGCCGGAGGGGTGGAAGCGGCAGACGGGGCCGCGGTTCACGAAGACGATGAGGGGGGACAAGGTGTATTGGTAGACTTTGATCGGGAGTATGAAGAGGTATTTCACCTGAAGGGGTGTGTTGAATATTGAACACGGAATAATGAATGAGGAAGTCAAGGCAGGAAGGTTAGTCGTCGGATTTGGTGGTGAGGGTGCGGTTGGCGATTTCGGATTTCAGGCGGGTGAAGAATTCTTGGGTGGGGATGGGTCCTTCGTCGCCGTGTTGGCGAGAACGGACGGCGAGGGTGTCTTCGGCGATTTCATTTTTTCCGAGGACGAGGAGGTAAGGGATTTTGTCGAGCTGGCCGCGGCGGATTTTGGCGCCCATTTTGTCGGAGACATCGTCGACAGAGCAGCGGATGCCGGCGGCTTTGTATTCGGCTTCGAGTTCACGGGCACGCGGGATTTGGTCGTCGGTAATGGGAATGAAGCGGGCTTGTTCGGGAGCGAGCCAGACTGGGAAGGCACCGTTAAAATGTTCAATGAGGACGCCGACGAATCGTTCCATGGAGCCGAAGGGGGCGCGATGGATCATGACGGGGCGATGTTTTTCGTTGTCGGCGCCGATGTAGGAGAGGTCGAAGCGTTCGGGGAGATTGTAATCGACTTGGACGGTACCGAGTTGCCATTCACGGCCGATGACGTCTTTGACGACGAAATCGATTTTGGGACCGTAGAACGCGGCTTCGCCTGCTTCTTCGGTGAAGGGGACGCCGAGATTTTGGGCGGCATCGCGGAGAGCGGCTTCTGCTTTGTCCCAATTGGCGGGGTCGCCGGTGTATTTTGAGGAATCGGGATCACGCAGGCCGATGCGGACGCGGGAGTCGTGCATGCCGATGGTTTTGAAGACGAGTTTCACGAGGTCGAGGCAGCCGGCGATTTCGGCGGCGACCTGATCTTCGGTGCAGAAGAGGTGGGCGTCGTCTTGGGTAAAGCCGCGGACGCGGGTCATGCCACCGAGTTCGCCGGATTGTTCCCAGCGGTAGACAGTCCCGAACTCGGCGAGGCGGACGGGAAGATCGCGGTAGGAGTGGGGGCGGGCGGCGAAGAGTTTGATATGGTGGGGGCAGTTCATCGGCTTGAGGAGGTAGCCGTCGATCTCGCCTTCGGAGACTTTGTTTGAGAGTTGAGCGCAGGTGCAGCCTTCATCGGCGAGGTTCTGGAGTTGGTCGCGTTCGATGACGGGGGGGTATTGGCTGTCTTGGTAGTAGGGGAAGTGGCCGGAGGTGCGGTAGAGGTCCAGCTTGCCGATGTGGGGGGTGAAGACTTGGGAGTATCCTTGTTTGGTGAGTTCTTCGGTGATGAAGGTTTGGAGTTCTTGTCGCACGATAGCTCCGTTCGGCATCCAGAGGATGAGACCTTGGCCCGCTTCTTCGTCGATATGGAAGAGGTCGAGTTCACGACCGAGTTTTCGGTGGTCGCGTTCTTTGGCTTGTTCGAGGCGTTCGAGGTGTTCGTTGAGTTCGGTTTTATTTTTGAAGGCGGTGCCGTAGACGCGTTGGAGCTGGGCGTTATCGGCATCGCCTTTGTAGTAGGCGCTGGCGACGGAGAGGAGTTTGTATGCCTTGCAGTTGCCAGTACGGGGGACGTGGGGGCCGGCGCAGAGGTCCCAGAAGTCCCCGTTTTTATAAATAGAAATGGTCTCGCCTTCGGGGATCTCGTTGATGAGATCAATTTTGAAAGTGCTTTCCGTGTCGCGTTCGAAAAGGGCACCGAGGCGGCCGGCGCGGGCGAGTTCAAGGGCCTCTTCGCGAGGGAGTTCGACGCGTTCGAAGGTTTGGTTTTCCTTTACGATTTTTTTCATCTCGCTCTCGATGGAAGCGAAGTCTTCGGGTGAGAGTCGGTGGTCGAGTTCGACGTCGTAGTAGAAGCCGTTTTCGATGGGGGGGCCGTATGCGAACTGGGCGTTGGGCCAGAGTTTGAGGATGGCGGTGGCCATGACATGCGCGGTGGAGTGGCGCAGCGTGTCGATGGGGGACATTTGGCGGTTGTCGTTCATTCAGTGTGTGTGGAAAGCAGAGGAAGATTGTCTCGGAATCCCGGGAAAGTCAAAGGGGGGATGGGGGGGTGGAGCCTGGGGTTCAGTGTCCGGAGTTGGAGAGGCGGCAGGATGAGATCTGGGAATTGGGGTCGGCTGGTCGTCTTTAAGCGAACGACGGGTGGGCAGGGATGCTTGCCCCGAGCGGGTCGTGGGAGAGGGGGGCTATTTTGGAAGTTGAAAAGCGTGATCTGGTGTCTCTGCCTCCGGCAGCGGCAATTGGCTGAGACGAATTTGTGTCCAAAAGTGTGGGGTGGGATGGTAAGAAGGAGTGATGGGGAACACGACGATGAAGGCGTTAGTGAAGCGCGAAGCGGGGAGAGGTTTGTGTTTGGAGGACGTGCCGGTGCCGACGATTGGGATGGGCGAGGTCTTGGTGCGAGTGTTGAAGACGGGAATCTGTGGGACTGATTTGCATATATATCGGTGGGATGATTGGGCGGCGAAGACGGTTTCGGTGCCCTTGGTGATTGGGCATGAGTTTGTGGGGGAGATAGTGGAAGTGGGGAGCGAGGCGACGGATTTTTCAGTGGGTGATTTGGTGAGTGGGGAAGGGCATGTTGTGTGTGGGCGTTGTCGAAACTGTTTGGCGGGGAGAAGGCATTTGTGTGCGCACACGGAAGGCGTGGGGGTGCAGCGTCCGGGGGCGTTTGCGGAGTATGTGGCGATGCCGGTGAGCAACCTATGGAACCAGCGTGACGCCGGACCCGGTGGCGGCTTCGCCGCGGCGGAAGTTGGCGACGAAGGTCGGCGCAGCATGTCTTTGGATGTCATGTCGATTTTTGATCCGTTTGGAAACGCGGTGCATTCGGCGTTGGCATTTGACGTGTTAGGGGAGGATATATTGGTGACGGGGGCAGGGCCGATCGGGTGTATGGCGGCGGCAGTGGTGCGGTATGCGGGGGCGCGACACGTGGTGGTGACGGACGTGAATGCTTATCGATTGGACTTGGCGTCACGGTTGGGCGCAACGCGGGTGGTGGATGTGACGCGGGAGCGGTTGCGCGATGTGCAGAAGGAACTGGGGATGGAAGAAGGATTTGATGTGGGATTGGAGATGTCGGGGCATCCGGCGGCTTTCAAATCGATGTTAGGAAATTTATGTCACGGGGGGAAGATGGCTTTACTGGGGATTCCGGAAGCACCGATGGAAGTGGACTGGAACGCAGTGATATTCAATGGGCTGACCTTGAAGGGCATATACGGGAGGGAGATGTATGAGACCTGGTATAAGATGACGATGATGTTGCAGGGGGGATTGGGGATTGAGGACGTGATCACGCACCGTTTTGGTTTTGCGGATTTCGAGGAAGGATTCCGGGTGATGGAGGAGGGGAAGTGTGGAAAGGTGGTGTTAGATTGGGCAGCGTGATGTTGGGCCCAGGTGTTTTCGGCCGGAGCAAATGAGGAAATTTGAAGAATACGTGGAGGGGGAGTTGAGGGGGATACGGGAATCGGGGTTGTGGAAAGGCGAACGGATCTTGCAGGGGGCGCAGGGGGCGCGTGTGGACGTGCCGGGGCAGGATGGCGTGTTGAACTTGTGTGCGAACAATTATTTGGGCTTGGCGGATCATCCGGAGATCGTGGGCGCTGCGGGGGAGGCGTTGGAGAAGTGGGGATTTGGAATGGCGTCGGTACGATTCATTTGTGGGACGCAGACGCTGCATCGCGATTTGGAAGAAGCGATCAGCGCGTTTCTCGGCATGGCGGACACGATTCTTTACTCTTCCTGTTTTGCCGCTGCGGGAGGCTTGTTTTCGGGTTTGTTGGGGGATGAAGACGCGATCATCAGCGATGCGTTGAATCACGCATGCATTATTGACGGAATTCGTTTGTGTAAGGCGAAGCGATATCGGTATGCGAACAATGACATGGTTGAATTGGAGGCGAAGCTAAAGGAAGCGCGGGGGGCTGGAGTGCGCCATATGATGATTGTAACGGATGGCGTGTTTTCGATGGACGGGTACATTGTGAAGCTGCGGGAAATATGTGATTTGGCGGAGAGGTATGAGGCGCTGGTGGTAGTGGATGATTCACATGCGGTCGGTTTTCTGGGTAAAGGTGGAAGAGGAACGCCGGAGCATTGCGAGGCAATGGGAAGGGTAGACATTTTGTTAGGGACCTTGGGAAAGGCATTGAGTGGAGGCAACGGGGGGTATGCGAGTGGGAGTGGGCCGGTAATTGAAGTGTTACGCCAGAGGTCGCGGCCGTATTTGTTTTCGAATTCGATTGCTCCACCGGTGGCGGCGGCATCGCTGAAGGCCCTAGAGCTGGTGCAGGGGCAAGAGGGCGCGGTTTTGCGGGAGCGTTTGATGGAGGGCACGGGGTATTTTCGTCGTGAAATGATAAGCTTGGGATTTGAGCTGCTGGAGGCGGAGCATCCGATCGTGGCTGTCATGTTGCGAGACGCCAAAGTGGCTGCGGAGATGTCGGAACGTTTATTGCAGCGGGGTGTTTATGTCGTTGCGTTTTCATATCCAGTGGTGCCGCGGGAGGAGGCCCGGATTCGTGTGCAAGTGAATGCCTCGCATACAAGAGAGGATCTGAAGTGTGCCGTGCAAGCCTTTGCAGAGGTGAAGGCTGAAATGGAAGTTTGAGGGAAGGTCCAGTCGCTCGTTTGTGTGAAGGGGCGCATTGACATAGGGCTTAGACCCGAGCGACTCACGAGGGAAATTGTTGCGGTGAGTATGCGTAGCCAGGGGTCAATCGTCTGAAGTTTCTAGATGAATTTCCGGATTTTGATTTTGCCAGAGAGGCATCACGCAATCCGTGGTTGGGGAGGGCTTCATGGCCGTGATGTTGCGATGGGAGCATGGGATATTGGGTCGGAGGCAGGCGGGCTTGGCAGAAGCGGTCATCGCGGATAGAATGGGGGTATGATGAAATTTTTACACACGCGGGTCCGGGTCAGTGATTTGGGGAAAACGATCGAGTTTTACGAAAAGCTGGGCTTTGAGTGTACACGCCGGATGGACAAATCGCCGGCCGGGAATGAGCTGGCGTTTATGGAACTTCCCGGGAACGAGCATTTTTTGGAACTGTGTTACTCGCCGGATTTCGAGGTGGTTTTTCCTGAGGATTTGATGCACACGGCGGTGGGCGTTGAGAACTTCATGGAGTATTGCGGGGAACTGGAGGCGAAAGGAGTCGAGATATGGCCGGACGGATGGCGCGAAAAATTTGCCGACGAAGGAGAGCGGAAGATGGCGTTTGTGACGGATCCGGATGGATACGAGGTGGAAATACTAGAGGTATGATTTTTTTTGGGCGAGGCGCAACTTTGTGTGGGGAGTGTTTTGGATTGCGGACAGCGGGGTGGCGAGCGGGAATTTTTTTATTTTCCTGCAAGGGTTTGTGTCGGTCGTGTCTCTTAAAGAGACGGAGACATGATGCGTGCTGGGATATTTTATTTGGCGACGGTGTCTGTGATTGCCGTTTATGGCGGGGAAGTGTGTCCGTTTGTAGACAGCATGGGGATCGTCATGTGGTTGATGGTTTTGGTGCCGGTTTTTGGGCTTGGGTTTTTAATGCGGGCTTGGTTGTTCCCGCTTTGGATGGCCAAAGTGGAACCGTTGCGTCAGCCGCTGATGCAATTTCGTTTGGATTTCGTATGGTTTGCGGGAATGGGGGCCATTATCACCTTCTTTAACCTGGCCTTTTTTGCGTTTCCGATTGTCAGCGGGGTGTTTGTCACGGTGGGGATTATTTCGATGGGGCTTTTTGCGGCGATTGACTTGGCGTTGGAACGGGAGCGTCGGTTGGGTCAGGAGTTCGCCCGGAGTGGGGCGGTTGGTGGCGACATTGCGGCGGGTTCTTTTGCGCCATTTTCCAGACAGATGTCGGCGTTTGCCGCGGCGTGTCTTCTCGTTGTGGCATTGGATTTGATATTGATATTGAGGAGTGATTTGGCGTGGATGCATTCGGCAGGGATGGAGGGATTTGAAACGGCCGGGCAAGTGGTGTTTTTGGAAGTTGGGATCATCTTTCTTGTGATTCTGGGTTTGGTATTGAACCTGGTGTTTTCGTTTTCGCGCAATCTTAAGATGGTTCTTGATCATCAGACGGCGGTCTTGCGACGGGTAAGTGGGGGAGAGTTAGGGGAGCGGGTGCCGGTATTCACGCGCAATGAGTTTGGGGTGATCGCGCGTTATACGAATGAGATGATTGAGGGTTTGAAGGAGCGGGATCGCATCAAGAATGTGTTCGGGAAGTTTGTGAGTCCGCAGGTGGCGGAGCGGTTGTTGGATGAGGACGGGGGTGGGGTGAAATTGGGTGGGAGCCGGCATCATGTAGCGATTTTAATGTCGGACATTCGATCGTTCACGACACGGACGGAGGGGAGTGATCCTGAGGACGTGGTCAAAGACTTGAATCGTTATTTTGCCGAGATGGTGGCGATTGTGCACGCCCATGGCGGGGTGGTGGACAAATTTATTGGTGATGGGTTGCTAGCGGTATTTGGCTTGGAAGCGACGGAGGGGGCAGAGCGGATGGCTGTGGCGGCGGCAGAGGAGATGGTGAAACGGGTGAAGGCGATCGAGGGGGAATTGTCGGCGCCGATGGAAATCGGGGTGGGAGTGCATTCAGGGGAAGTGGTTGCGGGGAACATCGGGGCGCCGGATCGGTTTGAATTCACGGTGATTGGGGATGCCGTGAACACGGCGGCGCGTTTGGAGGCGATGTGCAAGCCATTAGGGGTCTCAATTGCGTTTTCAGAGGGGGTAAAGCGGAAATTGGGAGCGACGGGGGAAAAGTGGCGCAGTCTGGGGGCGCAGGTCTTAAAAGGGAAGGCGGAGGCAGTGGAAGTATTTGGGGCGGGCTAGTGACCAGAATGGGGGGTTATTCTTGATTTGCCCAGCGTAGTCGGAAAGGCAGCCAAACGGGAAGGCTAGTCTTTGCGGTTTGGTTTGAGGTGGGGCGATCGCTGTCAGGTCAAACCGGCGAGTTTGAGGAAGAGGTAGACCGCGGCAAAGCCGGCTATGACAAAGACGAGGATATCCAGAATCAGGTTTCCTTTCGCGAGCATTTCTTCTTCCTCTTCTCTTTCGCTGGCGATGAGTTTTTGGAGATGTCGAAAGCGGATGGTTGCTCCGATGATAAGGAAGGTGCCGACTGCGATGATGGCGAGGCCGGTGACTTCTCCTTCGATGGACGGGCGGACGTTCTTTTGGTCACTTGAAACTTGTTGCGCGACCTGATCGAAAAAGATATCGAGTTTCTCGATTGCGAAGCCGAGGAGGAGGATGGCGATTGCGGTGCGGACCCACGCGAGGTAGGTGCGTTCGTTAGCGGCGTAGTCGGTGAATCGTTTGATCATGAGGGTGAAAAGGGTGGAGCTCGGTGGAGGGAGGACGCTTTATGAGGGCACATAGTTGAGTGTGGATTCAACTCTCAAAAAGCGAATTTGAAGGGATGAGCAAGATCGGTTTCGAGTGTGGGCTAATGAGTAGCTTAGTCGGCCATTCGGAGCAGGGTTGCCTCGGCGTTGCGGAAGCTCAGGGCTTCTTCGGCGTCGTTTTGTGGTCCGTGGGTTAACGGAAAAGTGGGTTGTGGACCGCGTTTCGGCGCGCCTCGATTTCTCCTTTTGAGGTGAGCTTGGTGAAACTTTTTCAGAGCGGCCACGCCGATTGGGACGTCGAACCTTTTGCGTCCGAGCCGGAGTTCGTCATCGGCGGTGGGATCGATATTTCTTTTGAGGGCCTTAGGATTCAGCGCCTTTGTTTTTCGCGAGATTTCAGAACAGCATGGTTTTCCAGTAGCGGTCTTTAGTGAGGGCGAGTTGTGGATCGAGGGCACCGTCGAAGTTGAAATCATCGTCGATTTTGAGAACACATCCGGCCCCGGTTTGCTCGATGCTCACGGAGCCGGAAGATTCGTGATTGCTTTTGCCGGTGAGCGTTTCGGGGCTGAGGAGATGGTTGTCTGGGGGAGCTTTGGTGGCGCCGAAAGCGGCGACGAGGGCGAATGGATTTGTTTTATCGCCGTCAAATTTTTTATAGGATCGACCGGCAGTGTTGTGAGCGGTGGGTGGTGATTGGCATTGGGAGGGCGGAGCCTACGAAAAAAATTTGATTTTATTGATGTAAGGATTGGGGGGAGAGGCTCACATAGGGGGATTGTATGAGTGAAGCGGATATGAATTGGCACAAGGTGATGGGGCCGGAGGGTTTGGACGAGGGGCGCGTCACGACCGTCACGGCAGGAAAGCAGTCCATAGCTCTGTCGCGATTCCGTGGCAAATATGGGGCGGTGGACAACGCTTGTCCCCATCAAGGTGGGCCTTTGGGTGAGGGGTCGATTGAGGAGGGGGTGGAGGATCAATGTTGGTTGCGGTGTCCCTGGCATGGCTGGGATTTTGATCCGCTAACGGGGCAGTCGCCGGGAGGTCATGGGGATGGTTTGGCGACGTTTCCGGTGGAAGAGCGAGTGGATGGAATTTACGTGGCGGTAGCCGAGGAAGGGCCGCACGAGCGGACGTATACGGATGTCATGGCGGAGACGCTGGTGAATTGGGGGGTTAAGCATGTTTGGGGAATGGTGGGGCATTCGAACCTAGGGATGGCGGATGCTTTGCGACGTCGGGAAGCAGACGGGGAGATCTCGTTCTATGGGATTCGTCATGAGGGTGCGGCCGCGTTTGCCTGCTCGGCTTATGCGAAACTGACGGGTCATCCTTCGGCGTGTTTCACGATTGCCGGTCCGGGGGCGACGAATCTGATGACTGGGCTATACGACGCCAAAGTGGACCGCGCACCGGTATTGGCTTTGACGGGTCAAGTGGATACGCAAGTGTTAGGCCCCGGGGCGTTTCAGGAGGTGCATTTGCAGGGGGCGTTCGCTGATGTATCGGTTTTCAATCATGTCGTTTTGGAGGAGAGCAAGCCTGGGGAGATGGTTTCCTTGGCGTTGAAGAACGCGATTCTTCAGCGAAATGTGGCGACCTTGATCCTGCCGGATGAGATGCAGACCGTTCCGGCTGGTGACGCGAAGGCCGGCGGGCCGGAAGGAAGGGTGGCTGTGCTCGGTGTGTCGCCGCCGCGCGCGGTATTGGAGGAGGCGGTGGCGAAGATACGCGATGCGAAGCGGCCGCTTATTGTTGTTGGTCATGGGGCACGCTACGACATGGATGAAGTGATCTCTTTTGCGGAGGCAGTGTGCGCGCCGGTGTGTACGACATTCAAGGGCAAAGGCTTGATTTCGGACACGCACCCATTGGGGTGCGGGGTCTTGGGGCGAAGCGGAACGCCGATTGCGAGTTGGTTTATGAACGAATGTGATTTGTTGATTGCGATTGGAGCGAGTTTTTCGAATCACACCGGGATTGCGCCGTATAAACCGATCATTCAGATCGATTTTGATCCGATGGCCTTGGGCAAGTTTCACTCGGTGGACGTTCCGATGTTGGGGGAAATCGGTGCGACGGTTGGGGCTTTGAAGGAAGTGTTTGCGGGTGGGCTGGAGCGGCCGGGAATGGTGGAGGAGGTGGCGGAGCGGTGGCGTATCTGGCGGGCAGAGAAGGAGAGTCGATTGGGGGATGACCAAGGTGAGGGGGTGAATTCGGCGTCGGTGTTTGCGGCGATGAACGCGGTGGTGGATGAGGATGCGATCATCGCGGTAGACGTTGGGAACAACACTTACAGCTTTGGGCGATATTTTGAGGCGAGCGGGAAGCAAGCGGTGTTGATGTCGGGTTATTTGGGATCGATTGGATTTGGATATCCGGCGGCGATGGGGGCTTGGTCGGCGACGCAGGAGGAGGGGACTTGTTGGGAGGGGCGGGCGGTTTGGTGTGTTTCGGGCGACGGGGGTTTTGGCCAGTATATGGCGGAGGTTCTTACGGCGGTGAAGTATGGGATGAATATCACGCACGTTTTGTTGAACAATGCGGAATTGGGTAAGATATCGAAAGAGCAACGGGCAGGGGAGTTTGAGGTTTGGAAGACGGGTTTACACAACCCAAGCTTTTCGGAGTATGCGCGGATTTGCGGGGCGAAGGGGATTCAGGTGGAGCAAGCCGAGGGATTGGAGGGGGCGCTTCGAGAGGCCCGTGCATATGACGGGCCGGCGATGGTGGAAGTGATGGCGGACGTTTCCCTGATATGAAATTTTTCCTGACGAGGTGAGATGATAGAGATTTTATTAGCTGTCTTCGGGGTCTACTTGGGGTTGGGATTTTTGTTTGGGGTGGGGTTCGCTTTTTTTGGAGGGGCCAAGGCGGTGGATGAGGCTGCGGCGGAGGGGACGTGGGGGTTCAAGATTTTGATCGTTCCGGGGGCGGCGGCGTTTTGGCCAATTTTACTCAAACGTTGGGTGAAGGGGGAAGGGAAGCCGGTGGAGAGTAGTGCGCACCGAGCGGATGAGAAGAGTGGTCAATAATCTGAGGTTTTGTCATGCAGGGTAATCAGCGAAGGCGGCATCGGGTGATTTGGATGGTGGTGGGCTTGGTGGTTGGTGTGATGATGGTCTGGGGTTTGGGAGGACGTAAGGGCATCCCGTTGCTGGTCGTGGTGCCGGTGGAACTGGAGGAAGCGGACATTGAGACGGAGGAGACGATTGAGCCATGAGTGTTTCGTATCAAGCGGTGGGATGGAACGGATTTAAGAAGCGCTATGACTTGCTGCTTTGGGGTGGGATCGTGGGGTATCTCGCGATTTTCATGGGACTGAGTTTTGGGACGAACCCAGCGGCGACGGTCGAGATCATGATGATTCGTGCTTTTGGAACGGCGGCGATGTTGTTGTTGCACGTCATCTTGTGTGTTGGGCCTTTGGCGCGATTGGATCGGCGCTGGTTGCCGGTGCTCTACAATCGGCGGCACCTTGGGGTGTCGATGTTTTTGTTGGCCTTGATTCATTCGGTTTTGGTGATCGTTACTTATCATGTGGGGGCGGACATGAATCCTTTCGTCAGCATTTTCAAGAGTGATGCAGGGATGACTCTGGGAACTTTTCCTTTTCAGGTGGCGGGATTCTTTGCCTTGGTGATTCTGTTCTTGATGGCCGCGACGAGTCATGACTTCTGGTTGGCGAACTTGACGGCGCCAGTTTGGAAATCCCTGCATATGCTGGTGTATGTAGCGTATGGGCTACTGGTGGTGCACGTGGTGTTCGGGGTTTTGCAGACGGAAGTGAGCGGGGTGTATGCGGGATTGATGGGGGCAGGTTTTGTGATGGTGGTGGGATTGCATCTGACGGCGGGATTTCGAGAGCGAGCGTGTGATCGCGAGGAGGCGGTTGAGATGGAGGGAGTATTTTTTGATGTTTGTGCCGTTGATGAGATTGAAGAGAACCGAGCCAAGATCGTGAGTTTATCGGGGGAGCGGGTGGCGGTGTTTCGATATGGCGGTGGAAAGGTTTCGGCCGTTTCGAATGTGTGTCAGCACCAAAATGGGCCTTTGGGCGAGGGGCGGGTGGTGGACGGGTGTATCACCTGCCCTTGGCATGGATATCAGTATATCCCGGAGACGGGCAAATCGCCGCCACCGTTCACGGAGGAGATACCGACTTTCAATGTGAAGGTGGTGGGAGGGCGGGTCTTTGTGGATCCGCGACCGAATGTCGCGGGAACGGAGGTTCAGGCGGCGAAGCTGGAGGGCTAGTAATGGATATGAATGGGCACGATGAGTTTTGGGCGTTGGGAAGGGTAAGCGGTATTCCCGTGGGGGAGAGGAAGGAATGATTGATAGTGCTTTGCGAGGAGAAAATGGCTGAGAAAGAAGAAGAGTTTTTCATTGGATGGCAGGGTAGGGCTCCGGTGGGGGTACGGGGTTTCTTGCGGAAGCGAGCGTTGGGGTTGATTGTCCTGGGTTTGGCGATGGCAGGAGTGTTGGCGTTGATGCAAGGAACGCTGGGGCGCGCATTTTTCGAGTTTGGGAACGTGAAGACTTTCTCAGGAGTGTTGTTGAAAGAGCCGGTGCCGATGTTGGTGGCGGATGAGCCGGACGAGACGAGCGGGGCGTGGATTTACTATTTGGTGAATCCGTTCAAGTGGGGATTTGATCACGAGGAAGCGGAGAGGTTGAATTTGAATTGGGTGGAGTTGGAGGGGACGCTCATATTTCGTGAGGATGGATCGGGCGTGAATCAAGCGATGATCGAGGTGGCCAAGGTGGTGGGATCGAAGGACGGGCAAGGGGTGTCGCCGTTAGGGGTCGAGATTCCATTGGGTGAGATGACGTTGCGGGGGGAGATTGTGGACAGCAAGTGTTACCTAGGGGTGATGAATCCGGGGGAGGGCAAGCCGCACCGAGCCTGCGCGATCCGGTGCATCAGTGGGGGGATTCCGCCGGTGTTGCTCGTACGAGATGAGGCGGGGCGGGCGAATTACTTTGTGATGGTGGATGAGAACGGGGGATCTGTGAATGAGGCGGTGTTGGATTTGGTGGCGTTGCCGGTGGAAGTAACGGGTGAGGTGGTTCAGTTAGGAGACCGGTTGGTATTGAAGGCGGCGGTGTCGGCGTATCGGCTGGTGCCGTAGGAGAAGGCATGAAGGTGTCGATGATCGCAGCGATGGCGAAGGGGCGGGTGATCGGGACGGGGACGGGGGGGATTCCGTGGCATCTGCCGCGGGACAGCACGCATTTTCGGGAGTACACGCAGGGGAAGTATATGCTGCTGGGGCGCGCGACGTTCGAGGAAATGGACGGTTGGTTTACGACCCAGGTACCGATCGTCTTGACGCGAAGGGACGACTATGAAGTGGCGGTAATGGGCGGCGGTGTGGTATCGGATGTGGTTTCGGCGATTCGGTATGCGGAGGAAGCAGGCGCAACGGAGTTGGTGGTGAGTGGGGGGGCGAGTGTTTACGCGGCGGCGTTGGCGCACGTTGAGGAGTTGGTGTTGACTTTTGTGGAAGCGGCCGTTGAGGGTGAGGCGGTTTTTCCAGATTGGGAAGGCTCTGGGAAATGGAAAGAAGTGTCGCGAGTGGGTTATGAAGCGGATGACGAGAATGAGTTTGGAATGAGTTTTGTGGTCTTGAGGCGCATGTGAGCGGGCTATTTGGGATTGAGAGAAGAGATAGAATGAAAGAGGAATCATCGAGATGAAGCACTATGTGATGTCAGGAATGGAAGCGGCGTTTGTCTTTATTGAAGGGCTGGGCGTGATTGTGATCGTCGGCGGCGTGTCATGGGGTGTCCTTGGATACCTGCGCGATCGCCTTCGTGGAGGCTTTGCCGGGGATGAACTGTTTCAGCAATTTCGCTTACGGATGGGGAGGGCCCTTCTCTTGGGATTGGAGATGCTCGTGGCGGCGGATGTTATCCGAACGGTAGCAATTGAACCAACGCTCTCGAATGCAGCTTTGTTGGGCGTGATTGTGTTGATACGGACTTTCATCAGCTGGACGCTGGTTTTAGATCTGGAGAACCGGTGGCCGTGGCAAGCAGGGTCACGCGATGTTACTTCCTGAGGGAGTAATCCTGTTGCTGCCGTCATGAGTCGGCTGGCTCCCTTTGCTGTGCCGTGGACGGAAGGCGATCATGCGAGAGCGTGACCGCGCCACTCTTGCGGGATAAGCAGTGTTAGAGCGATCTAAGCTGCAAAGGAGAGAGCCAGGCTTGGGCCTCTTGAGGATTGGTGCGGGCAAAGGCGTTTAGCTTGGTGAGTTGGGTGGGGTTGAGGGATGGGAGTCCGGCGAAGGGGGTGCCAGGTAGTTGGCGTTTTTGGTCGGAAGCTTTTGCGGGGCGGTAGCTGCTTGTCAGGGGAGCGGTGGAGAGAGAGGACTTGGAAGCGGTGATATCTTGTTGGGAATCGGTAGTGGTATAGACCTTGTCCGCGCAGCGAAAGGCAGCGGCTTGTTTGAGGAGGTTGTCGAAGGGAATGACGGCGGGGTCGTAAAAGACGCGGGTGACTTCGCGGCCTTCGAACCAACCGGCTTCAGTGTAGACCACGCCGTCGAGCCCACCGAGTTTTTGTTCACCGGTCCAAAAACAGAACATGGCGAAGGCGGCTTGTTCGAGGCGAGCGTCGCCCGGGG
>JBCDBW010000069.1:0-23265 GCA_039182965.1 Verrucomicrobiota bacterium | reverse complement strand
CTCTCGTGGCCCCCCTCTGACTAGACGGCTCGGTAAACTGGTAACTTCTGAGGAGAACAGCACTCGCTCGTGGTTTTACTCCGCAGTAGTATTTGGCTGGATACAGACGCTGGTGTCGGCATGCAGCTGGCAACCCCAAATTCGTCCACCATCCCACGGCTCTTCCGACATGCCTTCCACGTTGAGAATATAAATTTCAAAGTCCGCAAGGAAATCAACCTCCCCATCCCCATCGTGTCCATCGTCCGATAATCCAATTCCTGGTGCCCCTCGCTCACCACCGCATCAATCCCTTTCTCGGAAATCAACAACAACACTTCATGCCCCCGCTTCTTCAAAACCTCCCCCACGGATATGCCCGGGAACAGGTGCCCCCCCGTTCCACCGCAGGCAATCAACACCCGCTTCTTTGCGCTCATTTCACTCAACTTTCCCAGAATCCAAGCCCGCCGTTCCCAACGTCCTACAACCGAGGCGTCACCTTGTTCCGCATAATTCGCGGAAAATTCTCATGCTCCCGGTGATTCCCCTGACGATAGATATTGAGCAAGATACCGACACCCAATAGACACGCAACCAGGTTTGAGCCCCCATAGCTCACAAATGGCAATGGCAAGCCCGTATTCGGCAATACCGCCGTCGTCACCCCGATATTCAACAAACCCTGAAAGGCAATCAGACAGACAATGCCGATTCCCAACAACTGTCCAAAACGATCCGGCGCGTGCAAAGCGATCGATAAACCACACACAACGATCAAAACAAAGGCTAATACCACTGCCAGCGTAAATCCTAATCCCAGTTCCTCACCCACCATCGGAAAAATAAAATCCGTGTGCGCAAATGGCAGATACAACATCTTGAACAAGCCATTCCCCAATCCCATCCCGTCGATTCCCCCGGATCCAAATGCTAGGACCGATCGGTATTGCTGCATTCCCACACCTCGTTGATATTTCTCCAGGTCCGTTAGGGCAATGATCCGGTCCCACCGGTTGGGAATCATGCGAATCATGAATCCCAATGCCGTCGCCGCAACCATCCCGCTCCCAATCAAATACCAAATCCGACTGCCGGCCACGAACATCAGCGTGAACGCCGCCGCTCCAATCACCAACGTCGTTCCCATGTCCACCTCAAACAAAATCAAAAGCGCCAGCACTCCCACAATCAATCCAGGAAACACAAATCCCCGGAAAAACTTTTTCTCCTCATGCACATGCCTCGCAAACCACCAGGCCAACACCATGACTGCCGCCAGTTTCGCAAACTCCGATGGCTGAACCTGCGTGAAACCTAGATTGATCCATCGCGTCTCCCCGTTCCGCTCCACCCCAATTCCCGGTATAAAACACAATGCCAATGCAATAATGGCCAAACCATACCAGATCCACGTCGTTCGTTGCCAAACCCGATAATCAACCGCCGCCATCAAAATGCAACCCGCCACCCCCAGCACGATCCACATCACCTGTCGCTTGACCTCATAGTAAAGATCGTCCGCCCGGGCATCCGCACCGAACACGCTGGTGCTGCAAAGCATGGTGACCCCAAGCGCCACGAGCAAACATACCGTGACCGCAAGTATGTAAGCGCTTCGGTTCGTCATCCGTGCAAAAAATCAGCGTGCCTGCCGCAAATACCCCCCAATGATCTCCGTCTCCCTATTGACCCGGCACAGTGATCTTCTGCCCGATCTTCAAAAATCGCGGGTCGTCAATGCCGTTCGCTTTCATCAGCTCCTGGTAACTGATGCCAAACTTCCGTGCAATCCCATATGGCGTATCCCCCTTCTGAACAACATAACTGTCGCCACCCAATGATTCCACCGCTGCTGGAGGTCCCGGATCGGCAGGCGTCGACGCTACAGGCTCTGCTCGCGCCACACTTGGCGCTGGCGCTGGCGCTGGTGCTGGTCCTGGGGCCGGCGCCACTTCCGGAGCCTCGGCCGGTTTTGCCGCCGGAGCATCCACCGGAGTCGCCACAAGAGTTTCTTCGCGGCTCGCCACTTCTTCGCCTACCGGCTGATTCAACAAACGCTTGATCTCTTCCGGCGCCGGTCCGTCAATCTTTCGATTTGGCACCAGCAAGACTTGTCCCGTATACAAATTGTTTCCACGGTCTAGGTTGTTGACTTCCTCCATCTCGGAAACACTCACCCCAAGATTGCGCGCAATCGCCAGCAAGTTGTCCCCCGATCGCACCCGATAGTGCTTCATCCCGACACGCGAACGATCGGTGACCTTGACATCCATGCCACTCTTCGTATTCACATCCGACTCCCGATCCGTAAAGGGCGCTATCCGGGCTTCCACCGATCCGTCCGCCGCCGCATTCTCACCTTCCTGCCCTTGGCCAATCATCTTAAAGGCGAGAATCCCACCCACCGCTACAATATGTAATACCAGGACAATCCCGAAAACCCGGGCCAATTTAACATTCGGCACTTCGGTGTGCCAGTCATGCTCCTGTGTCACATGGGCCGATACCTTTTGCGGCTTCGCCCACAACGTGTTCAACAGCGTCTTCGTGCTACGCTTCCTGCTCGTTTCTGGTTCTTTCTTCATCTTACTTGTGGTCACTACAGTTTGGTTAAAACACCTTTGAAACACTCACCGCGCTCTTCGTATCCGTTGAACATGTCAAAGGACGAAGTTCCCGGTGAAAACAATATCGTCTGGCCTGGCGCAGCCGCCTTCGTCGCCATCTCCACCGCCATCTCGAGGCTCTCCGCCGATTGACACACCACGCTCCCCGACCAATCCCTCACAATCTCATTGCGTATCTCCCCAATCGCCACCACCGCAGTGGCGCGCTTACCCACCGTCTCAGCAAGATCCCGAAACGGTAGCCCCTTGTCTTTCCCCCCCGCAATCAATACCACCGGCTCCGGCAGTGACAACAACGACTGCTCCAAAGCATGCAGATTCGTGGCCTTCGAGTCGTTGATATAGTCCCGACCCCCGACCCTCGCAGCCAATTCACAGCGATGCGGTGGGGGCGTATACGTCTGCACCGCCTCGCTCATCGCTTCCCAAGATAAATTCTGCAAATGCCCCACCGCGAGCGCCGCCATCAAATTCTCCGCATTGTGCATGCCACGCAGTCGCGTCTTCGCAAAATCGCAAACCAACTCTTCATCGTAAACAATTCGCCCCTCATCCAATACAAAATCCGCTCCCGTCGTAAACGCGCTGAAGGTCAGAGTCCGCGCCTTCAACCCTTCCAGCGAATCCCGGCTATTCACCACCGCCGCATCTTCACTCGTCTGATTCTCAAAGATGCGGAGCTTCGCTTCCCGGTATTCTTCAATCCCGGCATACCGATCCAAATGATCGGGCGCAAAATTCAACCACACACTCACACGCGGCCGGAAATCCACAATCCCCTCCAATTGAAAAGAACTTACCTCCAGTGTGACGATGTCATAACTCTCCCCGGACAAGACAACATCTGAATACGCTAACCCATAGTTGCCAGCCGCCACCGTCCGCTGACCACACCCGTTCAAAACACCCGCCACCAATTCCGTTGTTGTCGTCTTCCCATTCGTCCCCGTGATCGCAATCACCGGGCAGCCCATGTGCCGGTCCGCAAACTCAATCTCTCCAAGCACTTCAACGCCGGCATCCAAAAACAGGCGCGCCAGAGCCGATCGATGATCCACTCCCGGACTGATCACGGCGAGATCACATCCCCCGGTTTCCCGTAGCGCTCGTTCTCCCGTAACCATCGCAATCCCCTCCCCTCTCAGAAACGCCTCCGTTTCCGCCAAAGCCTCCCCATCCCCCGTATCACGCACACAAACTTCCGCCCCTTCCCGCCGCGCCAGCCGTGCCGCGGCAATCCCACTTTTCCCCGCACCCAAAACCACGATCTGTTTCCTGGAATACCTCATCTCAATTTCAAAGTCGCCAGTCCTGCCAATGCGCACATGATTGATAAAATCCAGAACCGCACGATCACCTTGCTCTCTGGCCACCCCTTCAATTCAAAATGGTGATGAATCGGCGCCATCGCAAAAATACGCTTCTTCCGCACCTTAAAACTCGCCACCTGCAGGATCACTGAGAAAGCTTCCATCACAAAGACACCTCCAATCACCACCAACAGGAGCTCCTGCCGCGTGCAGATCGCCACAGTCCCTAACATCCCCCCAATAGCTAATGAGCCCGTATCTCCCATGAATACCTTCGCCGGATGACAGTTGAACCAAAGAAAGCCCAATCCCGCACCAACTAACGCCATCATGAAAATTGCCGCCTCACCCACCCCTTCGTTGTACGGCAAAAACAAATAGTTCTCCGCCCAATCCTGACGCCCCGTGATATACGCAAAAATGGCATACGCAACCCCTGTCGTAATCGTACACCCCGTCGCCAATCCATCCAACCCATCAGTCAGATTCACCGCATTCGAACACCCGACGATCACGATCGCAAAGAACGGCAATGCAAACCACCCCATATCTTCAATCAACGGAGCCTTGAAAAACGGCACATGCAGACTCCGCACGTACTCCGAGGTCTCTGGACGCAGCATCAG
Source organism: Verrucomicrobiota bacterium (assembly GCA_039182965.1). Classification (GTDB taxonomy): domain Bacteria; phylum Verrucomicrobiota; class Verrucomicrobiia; order Verrucomicrobiales; family DEV007; genus JBCDBW01. The sequence goes on along the minus strand of JBCDBW010000069.1, from coordinate 18,720 downwards.
GATCAAGCCGGCCGCAACCGCCACTCCCACCTGGCCCATCAGCTTTACCCGCGCACTGATTCCCTCCGAACTGCGCTTCTTCACCTTCAGGAAATCATCCAGAAAACCAAGTGCCCCCAAGGAAATGGTCACCAACAACAAAACCTGAATAAATGGATTCGTCGGCACCGCAAATAAAACCGTGCAAAGCACCACGGCACCCAATAACAAAACACCCCCCATGGTCGGAGTACCCCCTTTGCCCCCATGCAACTCCGATAGCTTGTGCACCTCATCAGCGGTTCGAATCGGTTGGCCCGCCTTTAAAGAAATCAGCTTTCGAATAACATAATTCCCAAAAATAACACAGACGAGAAACGCAACCATCCCCGCCGCGCCTGCCCGAAACGTTTGGTATTTAAAGACGTTCAGAGCTTGAAGTTGCTCACTCAAGAGATGCAGATAATAGGTCATTTCGCCATCAGCCCTTCCAATACTTGTTCCATCCCCGCCGATCGGCTCCCCTTCAACAACACGACGTCCCCCGGCGCAAGAGTGTCCCGCAGCGCTCTCACCGCCTCTGCATGCGTCGCATAGTGTCTGCTCTCCACCCCCGATCCCGCTCCCTCTCCTATCAAATCGGCTTCCACACCCACCGTCACCAACAAATCAATCCCATGGCTAACCACACGCCCCCCTAATTCCCGGTGTGCCGCTTCTGCGGTTTCCCCCAATTCCGCCATACGACCTAGCACAGCGATACGCTTTCCGTTCACCCGCTCCCCGGCAAGGGTCTCCAATGCCGCTCGCATCGAGTCGGGGTTCGCATTGTAACTGTCATCCAGATAGGTGACTCCGTCCCGCTCCTTGCGCTCAAGACGACCGCCCGTCAAGGTCATCTCGCCTAAGCCCGCTGCGATCTCCTCCACGCTCAATCCCAGTTCCACCCCCACGGCTGCCGCTAACAAAGCATTACCCACCATGTGCCGCCCCGGCACCGGGATATGGATCTCCCTTTCCTTCCCGCCCGCCTCCATCACAAAAACACTTCCGCCCGCCTCCGGCCTCACCAGACGCCCCACTATGTCCCCCGCTTCAATCCCCGCACGTACCACCCGCGCCGCTGCCCGTCCCGCGATCGCATCAGTATAATCATCCCCCGCATTCAAAACAACGCACCCATCCTGAGACACCGCCTCCGCTAACATCCCCTTCTCCCGCGCAATGCCATCGCGGCTCCCCATGAACTCAATGTGCGCCGTACCCACATTCGTGATCACACCGATATCCGGCCCCGCAATTTCTGCGAGCACCTCTATTTCTCCAGGATGATTCATCCCAATCTCCCAAACCCCACACTCATGGTCCGCCTCCGTCCCTAAAATCGTCAGCGGTAACCCGATATGATTGTTCAGATTCCCGCGCGTCGCATTTACGGAATAGCGCTGCCTTAACACCCCTTCAATCATGTCCTTCGTCGACGTCTTGCCGCTGCTGCCCGTAATCACCACCACCTTCAGATCCAAGGCCCTCCGATATGCCTTCCCCATCTCCTGCAAAGCCAACAAGGTGTCCCCCACATGAATGATCCCGCACTCAACGACTTCACTCGAAGCTGGCAACTCACTCACCACCACCGCTGCACATCCCTTGCCCGCCACTTCCTCCAGATAATCATGCCCATCGAAGTGCTCTCCCTTCAATGCCACAAAAACATCTCCCTTACCAATCGTCCGGCTGTCCGTTGAAACACCGATCGCTTCCCGCGAGGGAACTCCCTGGAGAAGACTTCCACCACAATACTTCGCTATCAAACTTAACTTCAAAGCTTTCATCTCAGCCCACTCATCTCTCCGCCACCGCCCGGGCAATTTTTACATCGTCAAAAGGATGCCGCTCACGACCCACTTCCTGGTAAGCTTCATGCCCCTTGCCCGCCAAAAGCACGATGTCTCGCGGCCCCGCCAACCCAATCGCCTCTTCAATCGCTTCCCGACGATCCTCAATCACCACCGCCGTCCCGAGCGACATCCCCTTTAAGGTATCTTCGATAATCCTACTGGGCACTTCTGTCCGCGGATTGTCCGAGGTCACAACCGCCACATCACTCAATCGCTCCACCGCTTGACCCATCAACGGCCGCTTCGCCCGATCCCGGTCCCCACCACAACCAAAAACCGTGATAATTCGCCGCGGACTCAAATCCCGCAAGGTCCCAAGAACATTCTCCAACGCATCCGGGGTGTGCGCATAGTCCACAAAAATTTTGTAAGGCTTCCGATCCACCACACTCTCCAACCTCCCCGGCACCTGCGGCGCCTCCCCCAAATGACTCACCGATTCCCGCAAGTTGATCCCCATAGCCGATCCGCCCGCCAAGGCAGCCAACGCATTAAAAACGTTGTGACGCCCCACGTGCGGCAACCGCACTAGAAAGGAACGTCCCTTGGCTTCCAGCTTGAAGGTGGTGCCGTTGACATCCGAACGCGGATCAATCGCCCGAAAATCCGCTCCCAAACCCATTCCGAAAGACACAGCCTCCAGCGTTCCCTCAAATTCTCTCAATAATCGCCGCCCGTAAGCATCATCATGATTGACCGCCATTGTGGCAGTGCTCTGCACCGAAGGCTGTGACGCCATTTGTTCAAACAAAAGGCGCTTCGCTTGGAAATAGGATTCCATGTCACCGTGATAGTCCAAATGATCCTGGCTCAAGTTCGTAAATAATCCCGCCTTGAACTCAATTCCCCTCACCCTTTCTTGCACAAGCCCATGCGAAGAGACTTCCATCACCGCCCCACGGCAACCCGCATCACGCATTTCCGAAAGCATTTTTTGATTGTCCGACGCCTCAGCCGTCGTGCGCTCTGCCACCCGCCGCTCCAAACCCGTGTCATAATATACAGTCCCTAACAAGCCACATCGCCCCCACGTAGCTCGCAAGAGATGCTGTAGCAAGAATGCAGTCGTCGTTTTGCCATTCGTTCCCGTGATTCCCGCAACCGCTACATCCGCAGAGGGATCCCCCCAAAACGCTTTCGCCCCGTCCGCCAACGCCGTTCTCGAGTCCTCGACTTGGACCCACGTCACGTCACCATTGTCACCACTCGGCGCTTCTTCTTCCGCAACCACCGCTCGGGCCCCCGCCTCGATCGCCGCAGGCACAAAACCATGCCCGTCTACTTCATCACCCCGCAAAGCAAAGAAAACTGATCCCTCATCGATCCGACGCGAATCATAACTCAACGCCGTCACCTCCACATCTGTGGAACCACTAACCGTTCGAGTGTTCAACTGGGAAACCAGCATGTCTAATTGCATCAATGCGTGTCTAAGTCTTATTCTCCTTCAACGAAATCCTAGCGATCTCCCCGCTTCGCCAAGGCTCCCGAAAAATCGGGCTCCAAATCGAAATAGGCCGCCGCTTCCTTCGCAATGCGTGAAAAAATCGGTGCCGCCACCGTCCCCCCATATCGCGCCACACTCGAATGCGTCTGAGGATCATCCACCACAATAATCCCCAGAATCTTCGGGTCATCAGCAGGCAAAAATCCCATAAACGACACCACATACCGTCCCGCCAAATATCCACGACCGTCCGGATTCACCTTTCGCGCCGTACCCGTTTTCCCCCCGACGCTGTATCCTTCCACCGCCGCATTTGCACCTGTTACTACTCCTTCGATCCCCTCGCCGTCCACCACCGTCCGCAACATCTTGCGCAACTCTCCCGCTGCCCGTTCGCTCATGATACGCCGCACCGCTTCCGGCTTCTTCTCCGATATCAAGCGCCCCTTGCTGTCCACCACCGACTCCACCAGATACGGCCTCATCAGCTGCCCCCCATTTGCCACCGCCGCCAACGCGTTCACCATTTGCAGCGGCGTCACCGATACTGCATACCCAATCGAGTTCCGCGAAAAGGAAGTCAGATTCCACGTGTCCAATGGATGTACGATACCCTTCGCCTCCCCGGTCAATTCAATTCCCGTCGGCGTTCCAAATCCAAAGGCCATCATATATTCAAAAAACGCCTTCTTCCCCAACTGGGCCGCCACCTTGTAACTCCCAATATTGCTCGACTTCGCTAACACGCCTTCCGTGGTCAAATCCCCGTACGGATAACCATCTCCTAACACCAACGCGCCATCCTGATACTTTCCATTGTGACAGTTGATGGGCGTCCGCCGTGAGACCAGCCCCTTGTCGAGCGCCCCCGAAAAGGTAACGATCTTGAAAGTCGATCCCGGTTCATAGGTATCCGCCACTGCCAGGTTGCGCCGGTTCCCCTCACGCGTCTCCAAATCAAAGTGCGGCCGACTCGCCATCGCGCGCACCGCACTCGTCTTCGGATCAAGAAATACCGCACAAATCTTCTCCGGCCGATACTCATACCAAGCCTCGTCCAATGCCGCTTCCACGATGTTTTGCATCCCCATATCAATCGTCAACCGCACATCATGCCCACTCAAAGGTTCCACCGTCTCTCCCCGATGAGCCACGATCTCCTTCCCGCTCGGCCCCCGCGTGATCTCACGATACCCGTCCTCGCCCGCTAACATCGCGTCCATCTGCTTCTCGATTCCCTCCTGCGCCTCCCCCTCGTGATTCACAAATCCCAAGACATGAGTCAATGTCCGCGGGCTCGGATAATATCGCCGCGAACCCGGCCGAAAATACACTCCCCCAAGCCGCTCGGTCGTCAGCAAGTCCCTTAACTCACGATACTTGTCCTCTTCGACATGCTTCTGCAAAACCACATCTACCCGGTCGGTCTCATCGATCAATTGACGCAATTCCCACCCGTGATAGCCCAGAGGCCGCGCAATCACACGCACCAACCGCGCCAAATATCGATCCTTGATCTCCTCCCGGTCATACTTCCGCGCCACCTCCCGCATCGAAATCCCTTCCGCCTTCGCGACCCCGCGCCGGGCAATGTCGTAATTCGCCAAATGATGACGATCCGCCACCACCTTGTAGACCCGCTGTGAGCTCGCTAACAATTCTCCGTGCCGATCGAAAATAGAGCCTCGGCTCGAATACAGCGGAACGCGCCGCTGCTGCGCCTGCTTCGCAATGTCGAGATACTCCTCGTGCATCACGACATGCAGATAAATCAATCGGACCGATAGCCCGCTGAACCCGGCGACCATAAGAATGCATATCACCAGGACCCTCGTCTGTATGCCTAGTTTCAAATAATTGTCGATCTCAATGAATAAGAGATAACCCCCTAATCACCCCCGATCGCTGAACTGATTTCCAACGGCGCTACCGGACGCAAAACCGGCCCCATCGTCGCTTTCTCCACCGCGGCGGGTGTACCATCAATGTGTTCGACGATACTCGAATCAATTCGCTTCAAATCACTTCCCATCGCGTGAAGAATCCGGTGAATCGCCGCCCGATCCATCGTTCTCGCAATTCGCAAATCAAGAGTTTCAATCTCTACCCGTAAACGTGCCGTCTCATCCTCAAGCTCCTTCTTCCGATCGCTCTTCGCCACATACTGGTTCTTCATGTAGACATAAGACAACGCCACCACCACCAATACCGTCACGACCAATAGCCACCGCATCAGACCAGGCACCCGCAAGCTGTTTCGATATCTGTTTTTTCGCCTACCCATGAGAAATCCTTTCCGCAACCCGCATCCGCGCGCTGCGCGACCGCGGGTTGCGCTTCACTTCTTGCTCCGAAGCCCGCAGGGCCTTCTTTAATACGTAATCAAAGTGATAATCCGGATTCGCCTTCGGCGCCGGCCACTCCGGCCGATCCAATTCCCGACGGGTGTGATGCTGTAAGAATCGCTTCACAATCCGATCCTCCAGCGAATGAAAGGATATCACCACCAGGCGACCACCCGGTTTTAACCACTCGACTGCACTCTCTAGCAGCACCTCCAGCGCGTGCATTTCGTCGTTCACCGCAATCCGCAAGGCTTGAAAAACACGCGTCGCCGGATGCACCTTCTTTCCTCGCCGCGGACTCGCCTTCTCCACGATCGCCGCCAACTGATCCGTCCGCGTGATCTCTTCATCCATCCGCGCCCGTACGATTGCTCTCGCAATCCGCTTCGCAGCCGGCTCTTCCCCATAAGTCTTGAACAAATAAGACAACTCCTCCTCATCGCTGTGATTCACCAGATAGCCCGCTGTCAATTCGGATGCCGGATCCATCCGCATGTCCAACGGCCCCGGATGCATGAAGGAAAAACCCCGCTCTCCATTCTCCAATTGACGAGACGAAACACCCAAATCCACTAAAATCCCGTCCAACTTGCCCAAACCCGTCGTGGTAAGAATCTCAGGAAACATCGAAAAGTTCGCCTGAATCAAGGCACAGTGATCCGTAAATCCCTCAAGCCGAACCCTCGCGTGGGCCAAAGCATCCGGGTCCTGATCCAATCCCAAAATCTCCGCCCCCGCCAACAACAATCGCTCCGTATGTCCCCCGCCTCCAACCGTCCCATCCAAAAAACGCTTCCCACGCGTCGGTTGCAAATAATGCACAACTTCGTCCGCTAACACCGATTCGTGATACTTTCGCTCCGGATCTTGACCGCGATTGGAAGCTCCCGGTGCACCATGTCGTTCCCCTTCGGAGAGGCGTGCTTCCAATCCAGGGAAGAACGGCCCTAACAAGGGATTCAATACGTCGGGCCAGCCCGCCAGTTGAGGCAACATCAAATCACCCCAAATTCCCACACCACCTCGTTCCCCATCCCGCCTTGTTTCCCAACTACGTGTTCCCATAACTCGATGCCTACAAACCCAAATCATGCGCGCCCTGGACAAAGGCCTCTTTCTCTTGGTCGCACATCTCGTCCCATACCTCCGGCGATGCCAATTCAATCCGGCGCCCCGTCCCTGCCATCACCACTTCCCCCTTTAACCCCAATGCCCCACAAAGCTCCGGCGGTAAAACAATCCTCCCCTGCTTCCCAATTGAACAAGGGCGCGCACTGGCAAACAATTGACGCGTAAACGATCGCTTTTGCGACGCGGACAACCCCTCCAAAGCCTCAATCTCCTCAGTCATCCGCTCCATCTCCTCAGCCGAAACCAATAAGCCCACCGCTTTTCGCGGATCCATGATCGCGTAAAACTCCCCCAACTCCTCGTCACGCCACCGAGAAGGAATCGTAACCCGATTCTTCTCGTCCAATGCATGACGGACGGTGCCCGCAAAAATTCGAACTGAGGATGCCTTCGAGACCATGTAAAATCGGGGATTTGCCCCATTTTAAACCATTTCGTCCCATTTTGACCCACTTCATTTTTAAGGTCAATTCTATTTTGACCTCTTTTTTACCTGAATTTATGAAAATTATACCTCAAGCTGGTCACTGTCAGCCCCAGTTCCTTCCAACAATCAAAGGTGACACCCCTTCCTCTTTTTGGCCGACCAACTCCCAGTCCCTAGCGCCAAAATCTCAAATACTATGAATATTATGGAAATATTAGAGGTTCGCGGGCGCGGCCGTCTCCCCCCTCACCCGCGCCGAACGCCCATGCCCGTCCAACCCCTCAACCGCCGTAAACCGCTCAATCACGGGAATCGCCTTGCCAATGCTCTCCGCATCATACCGCACCACACTCGTCCGTCGCTGAAACTGATCCACTGTTAATCCCCCAAAACTCTTGCCCGCTCCACCTGTTGGCAACTCATGACTCGGCCCCGCCACGAAGTCCCCCACCGCTACCGGCGAATAGTTCCCCAAAAATATCGCTCCCGCCGTGTGAACCAGCCCCATCACTTCCTCCTCACGAGCCTCACTCGCACAAATCAAACTCAAGTGCTCCGGCGCAAAGGCATCCACAACCTTCGCCCCTTCTTCTAGACTCGCAACCAAAGCCAACTGCACACCCGAATCCAAAACCGCCCGTACCGGCCCTTCCCGCGTCAACGATTTCGCCTGTTCCTCTAGTTCCGCTTTCACATTCCATAACAAAGTCTCAGAATCCGTCAAAAAAACCACGACACTGTCGCCTCCATGCTCCGCCTGCGCGAGCAAGTCCGCCGCAATCCACGCCGCGTTTCCCGATTCGTCCGCTAGTGTCAAAATCTCACTCGGTCCCGGCAACAAATCGACCGCCACCATACCAAATACCTGCCGCTTCGCCTCCACAACGTATGAATTGCCTGGACCAAACACTTTTACCACCGGCCCAATCGTCTCCGTCCCCATTGCCATCGCCGCAATCGCTTGCGCTCCCCCGACTTTGTAAACTTCTGTAGCCCCTGCCTCACGCAATGCATAGAGCAATACCGGATTGACCTCCCCCTCGCTGTTCGACGGAGTGCAAACCACAATTTCAGGCACCGCTACCGCCGCCGCCAAAACCACCGTCATATTCGCCGACGAAACCAACGGGGCCGTGCCTCCCGGCACATAGATCCCCACCCGCTGAAACGGTCGGAATACCTCCCCCACCATCGCTCCATGCGAATTCGTCCCCTTCCAATCCCGGCGCATACTCTTCTCCGCAAACTCCCGCACGTTCTGCCGCGACTCCGCCAAAGCCTTCCGCATCGCCTCATCCACCTGCCCGGCCGCCGCTTCAAACTCTTCCTCGCTCACACGCATCGCCGCCCCGTCTCCAAACTCCACTCCATCAAATTTTTTTGCAAACTCCAGCAATGCTACATCCCCGCGCGCCTTCAAATCCGACACCACATCCGCCACCAATTCCCGCACGTCCGCCAATGGCTCCACCCGGCGGTTTAATGCTGCGATGCGCCTTTCATAATCCGGTTCTCGGTAGTCGATGATTTCCATCGGCCTCAAGCAACGTCAATCCACACCGATTTCAAGTATTTCTCCCCCGCGAACTCCGGTGGCATCTCCGCTGCCTCTAGCTTGCCGCATTCGCGCCCTCCCACTTCTATCCCTTCTCGAATCATGATCTCAAAGGTCACCTCCTTGATCGATCGACAATTCGTGCAGCACAAAAGCCACCCCCCAGACCGCACGAGCTCGGCCGCAACCGCTACCAACTCTCCAAAATGCTTCTCCACCCGAAAGACTGCCCCTTTCTCTCCACGCGAAAAAGTCGGCGGATCAAGAATCACGCCATCAAACACCTCTCCACGCTTTTTAAACCGACGCATCCAATCAAAAACATCGCCGTATATGAAATCCCGCTCCTCTACCCCCAACCCATTCAACTCATAATTCCGCCTCCCCCATTCCAAATACCGCTTCGATAAATCAATGTTCACCGTGCTGGCCCCGCCCGACGACGCCGCCACTCCGAAGGCGCAGGTATACGCAAAAGCGTTCAACACCCGCTTCCCCTCCTCGCTCCGAGCTGCTACGCGCCTGCGATTCAAACGCTGATCCAAAAATATCCCCTGCGAATAGCCGGCGCCAAAATCGATCCCATATTGCAATCCCGACTCACAGACCTCAAACACCGCTTCCCGTTCTCCCCATATCCATTCCGGCCCCTCTCGACTTCCCTGCTCCAATCGCTTCCACCAAATCGATCGGCACCCGAATCCTTCCCCGCTTCGAAACGCCCCCGGCAATGCCCGGTCCTGCGTTGAGACCAACCACCGCCCGGCAAAGTCATCCACATAAACACCCGCCTCCCCGTCGGCAAGCCCATCAAATAAACGGTACGCATCCGTCCCCACATCCAATTGACCCACCCTCCGCTCCCTTGCCTTTTCCATTGAATCCTGCATCAATTCATCGACTGTGATAGCCCGCCATAGGAAAAGACAATTTCCATGAACGAACTAAAAGAAAAACTTTCCAACGCGGTGGCTTCTGGCGAACTCCTTCAGTCTAGCACCGACAACATCCTCGAACTGCTCGAGGGCAGTTCAAACCCCGTTGCTCTCGCCAGCGTCACCGAACTCGCCGACTCCGGCGCCTGGGCGGAACTCAACGACCGCTTCTTCCGTAAACTCGCCTTCGGCACCGGCGGCCTCCGCAGCCGCACCATCGGAAAAATCGTCACCGCCGCCGAAAATGGCACGCCTCTCGCCAATGGCCGTCCCGAACATCCCTGCATCGGAACAAACGCCATGAACTACTATAATCTCTCGCGCGCGACACAAGGTATCGTCCAGTATCTTCGCGAATGGATGACCGAAAAAGGGGTCACCAAACGGCCCGCCATGGTCTTCGCCCACGACTCCCGCCATTTCGCCCGCGAATTTGTCACTTTTTGCGCCAAAGTTGCCACAGAAAATGGCTGCGACGTCTTTCTCTTCGACGATGCCCGCTCCACCCCCGAACTCTCCTTCGCCGTCCGGCATCTCAACGCCGACGCCGGCGCCGTCCTCACCGCCAGCCACAACCCGCCCCACGATAACGGATACAAAGTCTACTTCGACGACGGCGCCCAAATCGTCGAACCCCACGCCAGCTCGATCATCACAAAAGTAAACGCCATCCAAGGCGACCACTACGAACCTCTCCCCCAAAACGAACAAGGCACCATCACGGAAATCGGATCTGAAATCGATGACGCCTACATGAGAACTTTGGAATCCCTCCTCCTCGACCCGGAACTCGTCGCCAAGGAAAACTCTCTCAAAATCGTCTACACCAACCTTCACGGAACAGGCGGAAAAATTGTCCCCGCCATGCTCGAACGACTCAAATTCCAGTGCTTGACCGTCCCCGAACAAGACGAACCAGATGGCCGCTTCCCCACCGTCGCTTCACCCAATCCCGAAAACGCACCCGCCCTCGAGATGGCCATCCATCTCGCAGAAGAAGAAAATGCCGACATCGTTATCGGCACCGATCCTGACTGTGACCGCATGGGCGTTGCCGTTCGCGACGAAAACGGCGGTATGTCACTTCTCACCGGTAACATGATCGGTTCTCTCATTGGCTACTACCGGATTCGCACTTTCTTCGAAAAAGGCATCCTCAACGAGAGGAACAAATCGAGAGCGGTCTTCATCAAAACCTTCGTTACCACTGACCTCCAACGGCAGGTCGCCGAGAGCTTTGACATCAACTGCGTCGATACTCTTACCGGTTTCAAATACATAGGAGCCAAACTCGCAAAATACGAAAATCAACTTCCCGCAGAAATTCGCGAGGTCTACCGGTCCCTCTCCCCCGAAGAATGCCGCTCCCACCTCCTCGAACATTCCCGCTTCTTCGTCTTCGGCGGCGAAGAAAGCTACGGATACCTCGGCAGCGACGTCGTTCGCGACAAAGACGGGAACGGTGCCGTCGTCATGTTTGCCGAACTCGCCGCCTACGCCAAATCACGCGGCCTCGCTCTTACCCAACTCCTCGACGAAGTCTATCGGGAATTCGGCTACTTTAAAGAATCCCTTCACTCGGTCGTCATGGAGGGCGCCGAAGGCGCAAAGAATATCCAAACACTCGCCGACTCCTATAGCCAAGACCCTCCCTCCCAAGTTGATGGTTCTGAAGTCTCTCAAATGCGCGACTTCGCCAAAAACCACCACACCGACGAGGAAGGGGATCCGATCCCGAAGGAAAAAATGCTCTTCGTAAATCTCGAAGACGGCCGCGCGTTCGCCGTTCGGCCTTCCGGAACAGAACCAAAAATCAAATACTATCTCTACGGACGAAGACTCCCCTCCTCCGGCGCCAGGTTTTCCGAATCAGAACTCGCCGCCGCCAAGTCCGAAACCGATGCGTCCCTTGAGACACTCTGGAAATGGATCAAGTCTGATATCGACGCTCGCCTCGCTTGACCCCATGAATCGCTGGCCCAGCTTTTGGCCCTACTTCGCCGCCCTCGGCAGCGGTCTTCTCCTCTCGCTCTGTTACCCTAATTTCAATATCTCCTGGCTCGCCTGGATCTGGATGATTCCACTCCTCTTCTCCCTCTGGTTCGGCCGCCCCGACCGATGGGCCAACCAACCCTGGAAGCGCGCCCGCTATGGCTTCACCCTCGGATACCTCGCCGGTCTCGCCTTCTTCCAAGTCAATCTCTCTTGGCTCCACACCGTCTCTTCCGGTGGCGCCATTCTCCTCCCCTTCTACCTCGCCCTCTACTTCGCCCTATGGGGCGCCTTCGCCGCCACCGCAGGACGCCCGCGCGATGACGAACTCGCCCCTGGCCTTCCACAAGATAAGCCATCACCCAGACATGCCGCTCCGTCTCTCTTCACCAACATTTTCGCCAATTCCCTCCAAGCGATCAAATACGCCACACTCAACGCCGCCGCTTGGACCGGACTCGAATGGCTTCGAGGCGTCGCCTTCACCGGATTTGGCTGGAACGGTCTCGGCGTCGCCCTGCACAACAACCTCTTTCTCATCCAAATCACCGATATTATAGGTGTTACCGGGCTGGCTTTCCTCCTCATGTTCTGCGGTTGTATCGCCACTACCACCATCCGCCGACTCTTCCTCGAAGTCGGCCACCAACGCTCCCGGCCCCACCTTGACTTCATCGCCGCCATCGCCCTCGTCCTCCTCGTCTTCGCCTACGGCCTGAAACGCGCATGGCGGGCCGACTATGGCGACACCATTGATCTTCGCGTCGTCCTTATTCAACCCAACATCAACATCAACGATAAATGGGATGCCTCCAAAACCCAGGAGTTCTATCGCCTCTTCGACGACCTCACATCCATCTATGCCGAAACCGGTGATTACGACCTCATCGTCTGGCCGGAAACCGCCCTTCAAGCCGAATTTCTCCACCCCAGCTCACAGGGCTACCTGAACTTCATCCTCAGTAAAGGAGACTTTCACCTCATCCTGGGAGTCGAGGAAGGAAACCTTCACGATGGCACTTTTTACAACTCCATGGCCCTCATCCGCAACAACACCCGAAACTACCAAACCTATAAAAAAATTCATCTCGTCCCCTTTGGCGAATACATTCCCCTCCGCAAATCCTTCCCGCCTTTTGAGTGGGTTGCCGGCCGGGAGGTCCCCGCCGATTTCAATGCTGGCGATACCATCGAACCGCTGACCCTCACTCACCCTCCCGTCCAGATTATCCCCGCCATCTGCTTCGAAGACACTATCGGGAGTCTCATGCGCCAATTCATCCGCGACGAACCTCAACTCATCGTCAATGTCACCAACGATGGTTGGTTCCTTGAAACCCAAGCCTCAGAACAACACCTCGCAAACGCAAAGTTCCGTAGCGCCGAACTCAAACGGCCTATGGCGCGCTCCGCAAATACCGGCGTCTCTTGCTTCATAAATCACCTCGGCGAAATCCCCATCGAAGGCGACTTCGAAGCCCGTATCCAAGACATTGAAACCGGCAGCACTTTCGTCACCGGCACCCTTCCCTACGACATTTCCATTCTTAAAAATCCCCCTATCACCACCTACGCTCAGGTCGGCGACCTTTTCTCAAAAGCTTGCCTCGCCCTTGCCACGATCTGGATTCTCGCTTGCTTCCTCGCAAAATCGATACCTTCATCAAGAAGGAAAGATAGGGCCGCTTAGTCATACTCGCTAATCCTTGATCTCATCCCCCGTCGTGGCATTCGAAATCATCACGTGCTCTCGGTGAAAAGTCGGATCCGTCCGAAACGTGAATCGCGCACTGTGCTTGCGTTCCAAATCCACCAACCGCTCGCCATCTTCCGCCCGCAAGCGCTGCATCACATCCGGATGAACCACGATCACCAACTCGTTCAAGCGATCCTTGTTCTTTACCATGATGGCGTTGATCTTACGCTGCAATTCGACGCTCATCGTCATCGTCGACTTCACCCGTCCCCGTCCCTGACAATACGGGCAATCCTCTGTGAATGAGTCCGTCAAGCTCTCGTTCAATCGCTGTCGCGTCATCTCCATGAGCCCTAACTGCGATATATGCAGTATCTGCGTCTTCGCCCGATCCCGCTTCACCCGCTCGCGCATCGCCCGGTATACCGCCTGCTGATCCCGCCGGTGACGCATGTCGATGAAATCAACTACAATCAGTCCACCGATGTTCCGTAACCGCAACTGCCGCGCCACTTCCTCCGCCGCTTCCAGGTTCGTCTGCAGAATCATCTTTTCCACATCCTTGCCCCCCTTGTTCCGGCCTGTATTCACGTCCACCGTGATCATCGCTTCCGTCTCGTCAATCACCAGATACGCCCCGCACGGCAACCACACCTGCCGGTAAAACGCATCCTCTATCTGCCGGTCAATCCCCAAGTAGTCAAAGATCGGTTCCGGCCGGTCATAATACTGAATCCGCTTCTTCGATCGACGCGAAATCGTCGACACCATCTCCCGCATCCGCTCCACCGTCGCCAAATCATCACAAATAACTTCCCCCACTTCGTCCGTCAGGAAATCACGCACCGTCCTCTCCACCAATTCCGGCTCCTCAAAACAACAAACCGGTGCTTTATTCCCATCCCGCACTTCCTCGATCTGCTCCCACTGATCAAGCAGCATCTTCAAATCACGAACGAAAAAGCGCGCCCGCTTCCCCTGACATACCGTCCGCATAATGATTCCCATCCCCTCAGGCACACTCAGCTTCTCCATGATCCGACGCAGCCGCGTCCGTTCCTTTGGATCCTCAATCTTGCGCGATATCCCAAATTGATCATTCAGCGGCATCAAGACGAGATACCGCCCAGGCAACGCAACATTCGTCGTAATCCGCGGACCCTTCGTCCCAATCGGACCCTTCGTCACCTGCACCATCACCTCGGATCCCACCGGGTAAATGCTCGGAATGTCCTTCGACGTTATCCGCTTGGGCTTCTTGCCCTGAGGCTTTTTCTTTCGAATCTCCTCCAAACCACTATCCAAAGCGGCAGGAATCGCATCCCAGAAATGCAAAAACGCATTCTTCTCAAAACCAATGTCGATGAACATCGCCTTGAGCCCCTGCTCGATATTCTTCACCCGCCCTTTGAATATCGAGCCGACGATGTTCTGATCGCCTTCCCGCTCTACGCTGTATTCCTCCAGTGAACCGTCCTCAACCAGGGCCACACGGTTCTCAAGGTCTTCACAGTTGATGATGATCTTATTGCCATCCGGTAGCCGACGACGACCGAAGGCCTTCTTAATTCTTCCAAGCATCTTGTTGCTAAATTCTCCAAAGTTAAACTTAAACTCTTCTCTCGGCGCCTCCCATGAAGCGCCCTCTTCCTGTCTGGACGACCCCCCTAGCGACCACCTCGTGACCGATTGAAAAATCCTCCCCGCTTCTTGGATGAGGGCGGCGCCGATGGCGCCGATTCACCTCCTCCGAATAGCTTCTTGAAAAAACCGCCTCCCGACGATTGCTTCACTCTAGACCCCTCTGCGTCAGGTGCCTCACGTAGCGATGGCGCCGCATACGTCTGACTCTGAACATAACCTCCACTCGGAGGCGGAGGGGCAAATGATGCCGCGATGTTTCCGGCATCTGGATCGTCCTCCAAGGCCGCAATCAACCCCGGATTCAAATCAAAAGTAATGTAGTCAAAAAAATCAAAATTCCCGTTCGCTTCCTCTACCGCCGCAATCTCGTGCTGGTATCCCTTGTCCAATCCTAAACTCTCTTCGATGATTTTTTTGACAATCGGAGCGGCCACCGTTCCGCCAGACTTCCCGTTCTGCACCATCACGCATACCGATAACTCCGCCTCTTCGTAAGGCGCAAAACCAATAAACCACGCGTTGTTATCCTTCTGACCGTCAGGGCGCCACGCTTGTGCCGTTCCCGTCTTGCCCGATATGGTCCAACCGCTTGAACGCGCCCGACTCGCTGTCCCTCCGCCATCATTCACCACCGCCCACATCCCCCAACGAATCGTGTCCAGATCGTTTTGAGACAGCCCTTCCTGCAGGAGATTGTGCCTCAAAAACGGCGCGTTATCCAGAACCACGGTCCCGTCTTTCGCCACGACCCGATCCACTAAACGCGGCTTGTAAACCAAACCCCCATTCGCAACCGCCGCCGTTACCATCGCCATCTGCAAGGGACTCGCCTCCGTAAAACCCTGCCCAATACTTGTCATCGCCGTAAACGAACTCGTCCAATTGTATCCTGGTTGATTCGCCCGCAGCCACTTTGGACCAGGCAGGATCCCTGCCGATTCACCAGTAATGTCCAACCCCGAACTCTGTCCCAATCCCAACATCTTCCCCATGGTAAGGATATTGTTAATCCCCGCGGCATTTCCAAACTGATAGTAAAACGAATTGCAGGATCGCTTGATCGCATCCCCCAAACGAATACTCCCGTGCTGCCCTCCTTTCGCCCCGATCCAGCACGCCATATACTTATCCCCATACATCACTCCCCCCGAACAATAAAAGGAATGCCCCCGTATCCCAGCCAAGCAACCCGCTAAACTTGCCGGAATCTTGTACGTCGACCCCGGCGCAAAAGTCTGCACCGCCCGGTTGTTCAAAGGATGCGTCGGATTACTCACATACTCCCTCCAAGCCTCCGCCTCAATCGTCGGAATAAACTTGTTCGGATTAAACGAAGGAACCGATGCCATTGCCAAAATCCCACCCGTCTGAGGATCAACCACCACCGCCGCCGCTCGCCCCACTCCAGCCTCGCGTAACGCCACCTCCGTAATGTGCTGAATCCGCGCGTCCAACGTCAAATACACATCCGTCCCCGCCACCGGTGCCCGGTATTTGTCCTCAATCTCACCCACAATCGCCCCCTTCTCATTCTTCAGCAATACCCGCGCACCCGCCTCCCCCTGCAAACTGGCGTCCATCGACTTCTCAATCCCATGCACCCCAAAGTCGTCCCCCACATAAAAATCAAAACTCCGGCGCTCTTCCTCCGGCACCAACTTGATATCCGGCAACCGCACATACCCCAATAAATGACACGCCAATGAATCATACGGATAACGCCGCACCGGCCGCGCCGCCACCGATACCCCCGGGAGATTTAAGTTAAACTCCGCAAAACGCGCAAACTCTTCAAACGTCAGATCACGGCGATAGGTGTACGGTACCACCCCGCGCGTCGACCGATAGTGCACTCGCAAACTTTCCGCATTGAAGGGTCGCGCTAAATCCAACACCTTGAGCGGCTCAATCACCGATTCGTTTACGATCTTGACGATGTTGGTTTCCGACCGCTTCTCCTTCCTCCCCCCGTTCCATACCTCATACTCCCCCTTCGGTAGTGAGTCATGCTGACGCAAATACTCGTCCTCAATCTCTTTAAGGTTAAAGATCACCTCGTAACTAGCCTGGTTCGTTACCAGCGGCTTTCCGTTCACGTCCATGATCTCGCCACGTGTGCCCGGGACTCGCACCGTCAACTCAGATGTTCCCGGAACAATCGATCGGAAATAATCCCCTTGTTTAAGCTGGATACTCCAAAGCTTGACCAGCAAGGCCGAAAAGCCCGCTATCGTCAAAAGAGTCAGCAAATAGAGCCTGAAGCGATACCTAGCGACCATGACCTTCACCGTAGGCAAGGCCCTCGTCGCGGTTCCGGTAACCGGCCCATCTCGCAAGTCGACTCAACATTAGAAAGACCAGCGGGGCAATCGCCATCGACGGCAATGCACTTGCTATGATTTTTTCCCATACTGCCTGCGGAAAATAAAAGTCTCCGCGTCGAAAATTAATAAATAGATACTCAAAAAGCAGCAGGAAGAACGTAACCACTCCCACCATGACGGTGGGCAGCTCCCAGCGGCCTTTCAAATATAAGGGGCGCACGCCTTGCATTAGCGATCCAAGTAATCCGTACAGTAGTATAGAGTAACCAAACGGCAGATCAACCTCCGTTCCCGGTTGCGCCTTCTGCTCCGAAAACATCGCTACCAAATCCACCGGAGACTCTACCACCACCACGTTCCGAGCATCCCACATAAAACCTGCCAGTAACGCCAATATCAACATCACCGGATACGACACCGTCACCGCACTCGCAAAAAATACCGCCGGAACCAGCAAAACCCGCGCCTGCTGCGCAAAATCCATCACCGGCATAAACTCCTGAGCTGCCATCGCCCCCGCCAACATCACCACAATAAACAAGAAATAAACCATCCCCCCTATTCCACCTCCGCCTTCCGCACCGGCAAATCCCCATCGTCATCCGGCAAATCCCCCACCTCCGCCTTCGCTTCCATTGGTTGAAGAGGAATAATCGGCACATCGTCTACCGGCATACCCGTCTCCACAATGACAAACACATGCTCCAAGGTCCCGAAATCTACCGCAGGCTGTATCAACGCCTCTGCATCATAGTCCAGCTGCTTAAACTCCTTCACATACCCAATCTGCAAATTTTTAGGAAACAATCCTCCTACCCCGGACGATACCACCTTCGTGTCCGGCCCAGGCACAAGTTGCAATTCCTTGGGTAAAAAACGGAGCTTCAAATAGGGAGTGCGCTCAGTAGCTCCACGCTGCCCCATGCAAATCCCTTGCTCCGTCTTTCCATAGATCCTCGCCGCTACCTGACACTTCTCATCCGTCAATAATATCACCACCGACTCGTCCGCAAAAACCTGCGTTGTCTTTCCCACCAAACCCGTGTCACTCCTTCCCGATTCATTAAGAACCGCTGTGATGACCGGACTGTCCGTCGAAACATCCTGATTGTATCCCTTGTCAATCACAAGCGTGCTGAACCACGTCGACGTTCGCCGGCTTATGATCTTTGCAGATACCAGTTCAAGCGGCGAAATTTCTTGTAAATTCAATGCCATCCGAAACGTTGCGTTGTCTCTCGCCAACAATTGGAGCCGGTCATTCTCAATCCGCAGACTGTCGTTTTCAATCCTTAGGGCCTCATTCTCACCTGCCAATTCCTCCCTCGTCCGGTTCGGCGCCTT
>JBCDBW010000068.1:0-23347 GCA_039182965.1 Verrucomicrobiota bacterium | reverse complement strand
TTAGTTATTGGTTAGCCGGAGGGCATCATGGGGCACGCACCTACGTGACCCGCCCTCCGGCGCCTAGTTTATCACCTCGCAAAAGAGGGCTTAGATGAGATTCAAGCAGGTGCTAGGAACCTCCAATCCGCGCGTTTTCTTTCGACGGACGCTTGGATTTCAGGCTACCCTTCTGAGTAGTGCGGACCCTTTTCATTCGGTCCTAGACCTTTGACGTTAGCCTCCGGAAAACCGCCACTCATGATTCGCAGTCCTTTAATCACCTGGAAAGAACTGAAAGTACTACTTGTCACCGCTGTCCTATTCGTTTTCGGGACGACACTTCTTTATGCGGACGATACCGTTCTTGTCTCGCAGCAAGTAATCACTGGCGAGGCTGACTATGGCTCGGGAGCAGGCCAATCCTTCCTACTGCCCGCGAATGTGACCGTTCACGGTATTCAGCTGCATATCGGTTCACGCGCCGGGAGCGTTCGCGTTGACCTTTGGCGTACTAGGAGAAGTATGGGCAATCTAGAAAGGGTCGGCTTAGCTCCTCTAACTTCCGCCACCTTGCTGAAATCATCGGTGGACGGAAACACGCCAGGCTGGTTTACCATGATTTTCGACACGCCCATCGAGAATTCCGGTCCCCACACAATGGAACTTGTCTTTGACTTTGCGCTCTTGACATCCGGCTCTGCCGGCTTCAACAACTACAGCTTCTCCAACGAGGACTCATACCAAGAAGGCGCAAGAGTGTATTGGTCGAGTTTTCAATCCAAGTACTCAGAATCGTCATCCGTCGACCTTACATTTCGAATTCTTGGTAGCATCGGACCGCCGCGAATCGACATTTCTGTTGCACCAGCATCAACGGGGCAGCTGGCATCCGTAACCATTATGGTTCCAAACTCCATACGCGATATAAGCTACACGTGCTATGAATCTGAAAATGTAGGAGTGCCGAAACAGACTTGGGATGTCTTGGGAACGCAGTTGGGAACAGGGCGGGTAATTGAGTGGAAGATAGAGTACGGATCAATGCCCTTAAAGCGTTTCTTTTTTGTGGAGGCTGTTGAGAATTAATGGAGCTATGTGTGAAGCGGGCGATGTGTCTTGAGGAAATACCTATCCGCCATGATCGACGGCTAACAAACGAGTGCTAGGAACCTCCAATCAGCGCCTTTTGTTTCGACCAGAGCGGGCATTCGAAGCTATTTTCTCTAGTATTTTGGGCCTTTTTTATTCGGTCCCAGACTCTTAACGTTCTGCCTAAAGGCAATTCCCCATGAAGAGCACGATCGCCGCAATTGTAGTCTTGGGCGCGAGCCTTATCGCGCCCGCCACTCTTGCCAACGAACCGACTGATCCAGAAGTCAGACTGATGCCGCTGGTGGTCAATCCACTGTCCGACCTCGTAGGGAGCCCCGAACGCAAAGAGAAAGGGATAGCCCTACAGGTTGCCGACAAAATCTCGCGACTCTATCGGAAGGGATTCAAGGAAAGCGGCAAGTGGCCGAAACCTTTTATGAGGGAGAACGATTCCTACTTCTATCGAGGATCAACTCTATTGGGAGCAGCCGGGCGCCTAGATTACTATTCTTCTCTCAAGCACGGCGCATTTACTCTGTTTCTCTTCAGTGACGGGAAGATTATCGGTGAATGGGGCTGGCCGTTTCTGGACAACGACAGGGTCAAGCAGTTGCCCGCTCAGATTTACCCGAACGATTGATTTGAAGGAATTCGGCATCTTTCGAAACTGCTAAGGCCAAACCGGGCAGAACAAGCAGGTGGAGGCAACCCGTCGAACGCGATGGCGTTGATCGCAGGAGCCTCCCCTTATTCGTTGAGTTTCACCCCGGGTTGCCTCACCTTCGACGTTCTCCGTAAAAAGATGCCAATCCGCGCCGTCATTTTCGATCTCGATCAGACTCTTCTTGATCGGACGGAATCGCTCTCAGAGTTTCTGAGATGGCAGACAGAGGGGATACTCAAGGCTGACCTCGAAAGTCCTTCCGACTTTGTTTCTCGGTTCATCGAGCTCGATAACAACGGTCGGGTTTGTAAGGACGAAGTTTACCAGCGGTTGATCGAAGAGTTCAAAATTATGGAGTGGAAGATGGAGGAGCTTCTGTCGGTCTATGAGAACTGTTTCTGTGCTTTCTGTGTTTCACGCGCTGGGGCTGAGCAGGCCATATTGGAACTTTCGAGGGACTACCGATTAGGACTCATATCAAATGGAAAGACTCCTTTTCAGGAGCGCAACTTCCGATCACTCGGCTATTCAGACTTATTTGATAGTGTAGTTGTCTCCGATGCGGCCGGCATGAGGAAGCCTGATACCGAAATCTTCCATCCCGGGTGCTCAGAACTCGACGTCAGTCCGGGCGAAGCAGTCTTTGTAGGAGATAGTCCAACAGCCGACATTCAGGGAGCAAGAAATGCTGGGCTGAAGACAATTTTCGTACCGACAGAATTGTTTCCAACCTGTGATGATTTCGATGAAACGTGCGGGGACCTGGCCACGCTACCAGTGATTGTCAATAACCTTACGGTGCGATGAAGAAGTGGGAGAGCAACCGCCAAGCACAAGCCATCGCGAAAGACGTCCTCCGCCTGATTGGTCAGTCGATAACCTCTGCCGACACAGAAGCTTCGATAGCTCAGCGCGCCACGGACTTGTTGGCTAAGCGCGACGTTCACGAAACTTGGTATTACGATTGTCCTGCTTTTGTTCTGCTGGGTTCCCGCAGTTGTGTTTCCGTGTCCGGGCGCGACTACACGCCATCCAACGAGTCCGTTGGAGATTCGAACATGGTCACCATCGATCTGAGTCCATCATTGGGGGGGGCTTGGGGTGACTGTGCTCGGAGCTTCTTCGTGGAGTCGGGTGCCTACGTTTCTGAACCATCGCAGCGGGAATTTCTAGTCGGTCATCGGACCCAGCGAGTCTTGCATTCCGCAATGCAGGAGTTCGCGTCGCGGGAAACGACCTTTGAAGAGCTTCATCAATTCTGCAATGAGCGCATTGCCTTGGCGGGCTTCGAAAACTTGGATTTTATGGGGAACCTAGGCCATAGCATTAACGCGAAACTCGATGACAGAATCTACATCGAAAAGGGCAACCTTTCTCGATTGTCCGAGATTGGGCTCTTTACTTTCGAACCCCACATCCGAGAAGTCGGCGGCAAGTGGGGTTTTAAGCACGAGAACATCTATTACTTCGATGAAGATGGCAACGCTACAGAGCTCTAGGTTGTCCACTTCCGCTTTCGATCATACAGGCTCGGACGCGATAGGCGAAAAAGCACGTAAATGAACCAATAAGGATCAGAGAACAAGTCGCGGATGATCAGCTGCCTGCCAGCGCCGAGGCGGAAGCCAAATAAGAATTCAACCATCAACCCCGAAGTCGGAGCGCGCTGTCGGCAGGCAGTGACATCGCTCAAACGTTGAGACTGTCGAAAAAGCCTCTCGTCAAAATTCTTGAAAAACTCGCTTGAAAGTTAAGGCTCCATACAGAGCCTGGAATGGTCGATGGTTCGCTATGCGTCATTCTATTTGCTTCTCGAGGCATTAAAAAAATCACTTTTTGGGTCTGTGACGAGTGGCACTTCAAGGTAGGGGCTTTTTCGACAGTCTCGTTCGCTGAAGAAATGAACCGCTGTATACCAATACTCATCGCGATGATATCGCTGGCAGGTTGCAGACCGAGTAGTTCTTCGTCGTCAAGCAACCTAATTACGGATCGAGGAACGTTCCCGTCACCGGACGGCACCTACAATTTGGTGATTGGCTCAAAGTCGAAATCGCTTGTGGATTACAGAATCATAGAAGCTTTGGGCAATCGAGAGTTTGCGCCAGAACATCTCTTCTCAGATGCCATGAGGTGGGCGGCATTCTGGGAGAAAAATGGGGTTCTCTGGGTTCACAGCAGCGACATTGGATTGTCAGTCTGGAAAGCAGATTCGAGCGGAGATTTTTCACAAGAATGGGCCGGTCAGAACACAGCACTTGTGCAGGATATCCCCGACGAATTGTGGGACTTTTTACCCTCGAGCTCCAAACGACGATGGGAGCCTCTTAGACAGCCGAACAGCGAATCGGGTCCCCGTGACTGACTAGCGCCAGCCACGGGTCCCGCACCAGCCTGCGTACGGGTCCGTGCAGGGCGGTTCCGATTAGACACGGGCATTCGGCCCGTAGTGAAGCGCGATCCATGTTCTGCGCATGTCAGGCACTCCCTGATGCTCCAACCATCGTTTCGTCAGCGCCTGCTGCACGATGGTGTTGCGGCTCATTCGCCAGTAGCCTTTCCGACTGAGTGACGCCAGCTTCAACCGGTCGGGTTCAATCCCCAACGAGATGAGATGCCGACGACGCGTCCGCGTCTGCTTCCCTTGTTTCCAGTAGTATAGCCTCATGCGACGGCGTACCCACTCAGACAGCTCTAACACCTTTGTATAGGTATGGCTGATCCCATAGTAGTTGAGCCAACCGAGTATATATTGGCGCAGTTCGTCGATGACGTCCTGCACGCGGTGCCCACGGTTGCGCTGTGTGATTTCGCGCACTCGTCGCTTGAAGCGTTCCAAGGCCTAGTCGGTCCACACTGGCTTTCCTCCCCGTCCGATCCGGAACCCCAGAAAGGTGCAGGTGGTCATTGGTGGGGCCCGGCTCTTGGCTTTGTTCACCAGCAGTCCCAACCGTTCTTCCACAAAGCGGATCAGGCTCGCTTTCACCCGTGTCGCGGTTTTCTCCTAGCCTTCCTTCCCCAAGTCGGTCACCCTTCCTGAGTTGGCTTCAGATGGTAGTTTCTTCCATTTCATGGTTCTGGTATTCCTACAGGGGACTTCAACCCCGTTTACAACACGCCCATGCCGGGCACACACGAGGCGGTGCTGGACAACCGCCTGCCCGATCCGAGTCCGAATGATCTCCACAGCTACAAACCTTAACCCACAGTCGAAGGCGCGCCGCCGGCAGCCGGTGCCAGACCTTTAACGTTAGCCGAAGAGCGTGATTCACCTTTAAAGGCTCCCGGAAAAAGAATGCGATACATCGTCTCCCCCGAGAAGGACGGCATCCAATACGGAGACTACCTCGCCGCATTGGATGGATTTCGTGATGATTTGCCAGAGGAAGTTGCGAAGTTTGCGGCGGACGAGGAGCGATTCACCTTAAGCAACGCCAAGAGCCTCCACGACGCTTGGATTGAGCGAATCGAAGTGACCGAATCACGATCGACCACGGAAACTCCGTCTGAGATCCGTATCACGCTGACTCTCCTCGGCCAAATGTATGATCGGCGAGTAATCCTGACTTATGAAAACGTCACCAGCTACGCGATTACTGGCGGAAATAACCGATCGGCAACAACCGATACGCTCCATGGCGACATCTTCACTCACGAGGTCCGACCTGCGGAGGGCGGCAGGGTTACACACGAAATTGCGATCGGCGATGATGGGTGCCTCGAAGTGACTTGCCGGACCTTCAACGTTGAAGACCGGCTGAACTAATTGGGACAACAAGTCGCGGTAGGGCAAGGGGGACATCGCCGTCCTTGTTCGCGAGGAGCTCTCGGACCTCTGGGGTTGTAGGCCCGTTGCCTACGCTTTAGCGTTCTGCAAAGAAATGAACTCGTATACGGCGAATATGAAGAAGCGGATCTTTGGCGGTGTTCTGTGGACGGTTGCAATATTCGTTCTCGTAGTTGGACGTCGTGTTGTTCATGCGATCGACAATCCGGACTATTCCGTTGCCTGGTTTGTTTACGCTTTGGGAATCGGCGGCCCTGCACTACTGCTTGTGTTGCCAAGGATCGTCACAGCAGTGGGTATCGACTTTTCCGAAGATAAGATTTGTCTGCGGTACCTACAGGGACGAATACGAGAATACGATCCAAGCGCTGTCGAGTTAAAGTCAAGGAATCGAAGCGTGGCGATCCTCGAAGGCACGTTGCTGGATGGGTCAAGGAAGACCTCCTATTTGCTCTCTGGAGGATTCGCGAAACCGGATTGGAGAGTGATTCTGGCGCGACTTGAATGCCCGCAATCGATTGATCAGGCTGCTCAAGAACCGCAAATGCAAGACAAGCGACTGGACAACGACGGGTGACCCGCTGCGTGTCGGAAGTGCCATGGACACTCAAACGAACAACGTGGATTCAAGGCTCGCGTGCAGGTCAGGCGCGGGTCAGCATGAACGTACTGTCTAAGAAATGATCCTTGATGCCATCATCGCCCTGTTCGGTTCGATCATTGGGTCGATAATGCAAGGGGCGACAGTTGTATTCGCCCCTCTGATCAATGCCATGCTTGCTGTGGTCGAGGCCTTGGTGGGACTTGTGGTAGATGGATTTTCGATTGGGCGCGTAGGCAAGAAGAAACGGGAATCGAGGGGATCGCCGGTCTTAGGCGTAGCGATCATTATCCTGATTCTTGGAGCAGTGGTTTGGTTCGCCATCGCGCCGAAAATTCTAAACCGAGAGATCACGCTAGTGGCCGAGGACGGGCACAGCCTTCCTTTCGCCGCACTCATTGTGCGTTCCGGCGATGGTGATCGACACGTGCGGACGGACAATGCAGGGAAGGTGATGATTCCGCGATTCGGATTTACCTCGGTTAGCATCAATGATCCTCGGTACGTTGAGAAGACGTGGGTGCGTTCGGAGGTTAAGAGCGAGATCGTTGTTCGGCGAACGGTCTTGGGGTCGGGATTGGACAAGCTTGCCGACAAGCTGCTGAAGCCCGAAGAGAAATGACAGAACAAGGCGATGCTGGACGACAGGCTTCCCGCTTCGAGTCCGAATGAATTCCTTAGCTACAACCAATCAATCGCAGTTGAAGGCATGCCGCCGGTAGCGAGTGCGAGACGTTGAACGTTCTCCTGAACAGATGTATCCCAATCAACCGCCAGTCGAGGCGTCGCCGGTTTTAAGCAACGGCGGTGGACCTGAAAGCCTCAGCTTTCTTCGGAGGTTCACAGGGAACTATTTTACAGTTCTTGGGTGGATGGGGATTGCATTGACTGTGATCTCTGTAGCAACGGTTTACTGGACGGATTATCTCTACATCGACCTTTTCTTTATTCTTTGGTTCTGGTTAGGGAGCTCGCTAAAAAAGGGTATTCCTGCCGCACGGAAGTGGGCGATTGCGATCTTTGTGTTCGTTACCGCCTTTGGTGTCCTTGGACTATTTGTGCCAGGAGTGAAAGCCAACCTTGGGGGCCTCGAATTCGAACGATCTCATTCGGCATTCTTTGCCATCATAGGAATCGGCACTCTCGTTTTCGCCATTCCAGGAGTGATGCTGCTCGGTGAGCGTGGGCGCTCAGCCTTCACCACAAACAAAAAAGGACAAAGTGGCGCTGACCAATCCGCAAGCGTTCCCGAGGAGGATTTGGAGGGTGATTCAAACCTTCAACCAGAGTCGACGATGCGCTCCCGGTAGGGGGCGTCTGGCCTTTAATGTGAAAAATGAAAAGGAGAAAGCGTATGCAGTTCTGGGGTGAGACCGACGATGACGATTCGTTGGTTCGCGAAATCGAACGCGGAGAGAAGACGGCTACGGTTTGTAAAGCCGATGAATATGAGTTGTCGGAAGGAGATTGCGATGACGGAGGCTGGGCTGTCGGGGAGCTAGTTGAAGTTTACGACCTGAAGAAGAATCTTCGTTGTCTAATTGAGATTACCGAAGTCTATCGCGTGACTTGGTCGAGTATTCCAGAGAAGCTTTGGAAGGAAGAAGTATGTCGAAGCGAGGAGCATTTCAAGGAGGCCCATATGCACTGTTGGCCTGAGTATGAAATCGACGATCATTTTGAAATGATGGCCACCCATTTTAAGCTCATTGAAGTATTCGACCCGCCGGAAGGGAAGTCCGAAGCAGTCGGGAGTCGCAACGGCTAACGCCGTCGCTATATCTATACGTAAGAATAATTGCCCCATGTCTCGTTCGTGTCCCATTTTCGATGCGCACTTTCATGTGATCGATCCGGAATTTCCGCTGATACCTAATCAAGGATACTTCCCAGACCCTTTTACGGTGGACGACTATATCGCGAGAGTGAAGGGGTATGATCTGGTAGGCGGAGCTGTCGTTTCCGGTTCATTCCAAGGATTCGATCAGACTTATCTTGTTTCTTCCTTGCGTCGCTTGGGTTCCGGTTTTTTTGGAGTGACGCAGGCTCCCGCTACCATTTCTGATGAGGATCTCATCGAACTTCACGACGAAGGTGTGAGAGCAGTTCGGTTTAACCTTAGGAGAGGGGGTTCAGAATCGATCGAGAACTTAGGATCGATGGCATCTCGTGTTTACGAACTCTTGGGGTGGCACGTTGAGCTCTATGTGGATTCGCGCTCGCTCGGAGAACTCTGTGGGGTCATCGGAGGGCTTCCGTCCGTCAGTATAGATCACTTAGGATTGTCCAGAGAGGGGTTTGAAGCGGTCCTTGGACTCGTTGAGCGTGGAGTGAAAATCAAGGCTACCGGATTCAGTCGGGTGAATTTCCCGATCGTCGATGCGTTGAAGCGAATTCACGAAATCAATCCGAAGTCATTGATGTTTGGGACGGATTTGCCGTCAACTCGCGCTCCTAAGCCTTACTCTCACCAAGATCTACAGCTCATCATTGATCACTTTTCGGGTGCTGATCTCGACAACATCCTCTACAAGAACGCCCAGGAATTTTACGGCTGTGATCCCAAAGGTGGACGAGACGTCGATCTCAACACCTGAGCCATACCGAGTTGTAAGGATATTGGCGATGCAACTCTCGACCTAAAGGCTGGAGGCCACCCTTGTTGAGAAGTGAGATGACTCTGACGTTCCGCAGGATCATGGAACGTCGTCAAAATCGTGTGTGAATTATCGCATTCAGTTTACTGGCTGCCCCCAAGAGGGCAGGGCTGGCGGCTCCGATCCCGGTTCATGTGAGGAGTTCAAGGGCACGGCGACGCCCAGTCTTGAATCGGTGGGGCGCTCACAGTAGCGGGTGCGATTTTGCGGACCTTGAATGAGGCAAGCTCCGATTGGACGGCCCTCCGTTTTGGGTTTTCTTTGGGCACGATGACGATTCGACCGGTAAGTGATTGCGATCTTTCGTTGATTGCCACCTGGAACCAGCAGTTTCAGGAGGAGGCGCGAGTGGCGGTCATGGGTCTTGACGCGATTGAGGCTCGGTTTCGAAGGTGGTTCACCGAGGGCTATGAGGCAGTGTTGTTTGAGGCGAGCCGGCCGGTGGGATACTCCCTTCACCGCGAGTGTGGCTCGGACTGGGAAGGGCCTGGTTATTACATTCGGCAGTATTTCATTGATCGGAAGTGCCGACGGCAAGGGCATGGACGGACGGCATTTGCATGCCTGCAGCGGTCGGTGTTCGCCGATCGCAGGGTGATTTTGGATGTTCTGGAATCGAACCCAGGGGGCTTGGCCTTTTGGGCGTCCTTGGGAATGACGCCCTACAGTCACAAACTCGAAATCCATCCGTGAAGCGGCACCGGAGGTGTCGATCATGGCGCTTGGGGGCATGGGCTGAGGGCGGATCATATCGTGTTCGCCCAGGTGGTCGCGCGTCGCGGCAACGAGATGGACATAAAGCGGTCGGCCCCTCTTTTTGTTTTGGAGACCCGCCTCGTGTGCTTTGGCGGTGTGCGGTTTTGAAAGGACCAGGTTAGATGACTATTCAAACAGGGATCGGTTTGATGCGAGCAAGACGGCGGGGGTCGAAGCCGGTTCCTCCTCAGCTTAAGGATTGTCCGGGTATTGAAGGCGACGAAGCGCGGTTGCTGTTCATTGCTTATCGTAGCGTCTTCTCGCCTTAAGGACCTTGTCCATGTGTGATTCTCCCCACTTCTCCAGTCGAAGTCCGATTGGTTGGAGTGTGGCGCCCAGCTCCGTCAGGCGGTAGTCAACCCGGAGAGGTTTTTCACGGTAGTCGGTTCTGAGAATTAGGCCATCGCGTTCCAGCTCTCGAAGCTGTTGGGTGAGCATTCGTTGGGTGACTTCTGGAATGTGTTTACGAAGCTCTCCAAATCTGAGCGGACCTTTATTTTCCAGATAGTAAATGATAGAGGGTTTCCATTTGCCACTGAAGACACCGAGGACTCTCTCGACGGGGCAGGGGCCGTTGTAATCGGGGCGTTTCATGGCGTTGGGACGAAGGATTTGGGCACAAAATTGTGCCTAATTGACGGCACCTGGGCGGTATACTAAATATACCGACATCCTTGATCAAGGGGCATTATTGACTCTCAAAACCATTCAGGAGACCTCGGATATGACGGTAAGAAACTCAACTCTCAAAGCACTGATGATCGGTTTGTTAGTGCTGATATCAGGGCCTGCCCGTTTATGGGCTGTCGGGATCGAGACCCGAACGCTTGAGGAGCTTTATGCCGCTGCGTTGGAAGAAGGGGGACCATTGGTTCTTCGGGCTGGGGGCGACAAGCCGGATCAGGTTGATTACTATCTCGACCAGTTCAAGAAGCGCTTTCCGGAGCTGGAGGTCATTCACAGTGTGGATGTGAGTCTGAACCATGCTCCGCGATATGACAATGCACGCGCTGCGGGCGGGGGAGAGAACGTTCCGGACGTCATTCAGTTTCAAACGCTGCACGACTTTGAGTATTATAAGGAGCACGGTTTGCTTGAGGCTTACAAACCAAAGCATTGGGACAAAGTTTTTCCGGATCACAAGGATCCGAACGGTTATTGGACGAGTCTTTACGGCGTGACCTTCAGCAATTACGTCAACCCGGAAGTTTTGGGAGATGTCAAGGTTCCGCGTGAGGCCAGGGACTATCTGGATCCGGCATTGAAGGGGAAGATTATCCTTACCTATCCTCACGACGACGATGCTGTGCTCTACCAATTCTGGCATTTGAAGGAGCAGTATGGTTGGGAATATCTGGAGGCCTTGGTGGCAAACGAGCCGAAGTGGGTGCGGGGTACGGCTTGGCCATATGTAGCCATTAACAATGGTTGGTATGCGGCCAGTTTCACCACTTTCTGGTCTTTTGAGCCCTTTCCGAATCAGGAGACCGAGTTCCTTTTGCCCGAGAATGATTTTTTTCTGACTTGGTTTCAAACCGCAGCTATTCCCACCCAGGCCAAGAACAAGGCTGCGGCGAAGCTTTACTTAAACTGGATGCTCTCTGAGGAGTTTCAGGGAACTTGGCTTCAGTTTCCGGTGAGGTATGACATTGAAGCGCCCGGTGGATACCAATCGGTGCTTCATCACAATACTTCGCCCGGTGACTTTCGGCGTTGGATGATGGACCGCGATGAGGTGGAGCGTTTTCGTTTGCAGATGCGCCAGCTGATTGGGGAGGCGGAGGGGCCGACGCCTGTTGACATCGATTACAGCAAGAAGCCTTAGCGAGGCAATCGAGCCATTGCCGGTTCTCGATGTTCCCCAATTATCTTTTCCAATGAGCCACTTCATCGATTTTCCATGAGCGACGACTTCAACCTCCCGATGCGGCAAGGGCCAGGTCCTCGCACAACGGATCGCCTGCCCCATTCTCAGCTGACCCAACACGGGCCAGATGACATCATTGAAAAGCTTCATCACTGGTGTTTTGCCTTGCCGGGGGTTTTGAACGAGGCGAGTGGCATTTCAGTTCCTGGCGCGAGGGCATTGGTGCTCAAGGACAGCATTCCCGGTAATCCGGAAGCGTTTATGACAGGAAGAGAATTTGCGCACATACATCCGCCCCCGGATACGGGGAGTATGCACGTGAAGATACCGTCTGATATGGCTTCGGAGGTGGTAAAAAGCGGTTGGGGGGAGGAGCATTACCTCGTCTCACAAGGTCATCTACCAGCCGGCTTGGTGCTGTTGTATTCTCCTCGTGATGATGAGGAACTGAAGATCATTCAGTTGGTTGTCACACAGGCTTACGAGTTCGCGGTTGGTCAGCTCTCGGACCGCTCGTTTTAGCCGGGATTTGGCGGCGCTTTTTGACAGAGTCTGTTGGGGGAACCGGCGAGGTGCAAGGTTGAGATTCTCTTTGTGGACCGGGAACGAAAGTATTGGTGAGAGGGCGTGAGGGGCGCTGGGTTGAGAGTGGTGCGTTCTGTTGATGGTTGACGACGGCACTGGTGAAAGTGGGGTGGTTGGGTGTGGGGGATTGCCAAGGTTCGGAGCACGCGAGTTCACGGGGAATTCATTTTTGATTCACTTTTTGTTCATTGACGTAGTCGAGTGTTGCGTCCTGGTCGTCTGTGAGTTGGCGGCTGCTCTTGGAAAATGCCGTTTACCATCGCCCATGCCGGATTTGTTGTGCCTCTGACGCGAGTTCTCTCACCCACGATCGTGTGTGGGCTCATGATTGGCTCGATGGTTCCTGACTTTCCGTACTTTGTCCGGGCCTTTGGATTGGCTTCCTTTGCTCATACCCTTCCCGGAGCATTTTGCGTATCGTTTCCCCTGGGTTTGATTGTCTTTTTGGTCGTGCGTTTGTGTTTTGAGCGGATTTCCGAAATATTTCCGAAACCTCACTCGAGTTTCGTCTCGAGCTGGGATCTATGCGGAGCGCTCGGGAGGAGAGGTCTTCCTGGTGTGATGATCGCCATTGTGTTGGGAGCCTTGGTTCATTATTTCATCGACAGCCTCACCCATCCGTCAGGTTTTGCGGTTTCCATGATTCCGATGTTGCGTGCGGAACCGTTTTCTCTTAGTGGCGAGCAACTGCCTGTTTATCGACTGCTCCAGTATTTTGGTTCGGCGCTTGGCTTGGCGATGCTTGTTGTGGCGTATGGGCTGGGGTTCAGGCGCCATTGTCATGTCACTGATTCCGGACCGTGGCAGGACTCGCGGCGGTGGTTGTTTTTGTTGTTTTTGATCGGGGCCACCGTCGTATTTGCCGCGGTGCTGAATGTTGAGTTCATTCCCCGGGAGTTTGATTTTTATCGTTGGCGAGTGTTCGGCTTCCAGTTTCTCATCACTTGGCTTCCCGCTATGGGCGGGGCGTTTCTCTGCGCTGCGGCCACGGGGACCTCGAAGCCGGAAAATGAAAGAAGTGATGAGGTCGACCGTCCGTCGAGTTGACGATCGGGGAAGAAACGGGGAGCTTGGGATGAAGACCGTGTCGCTCCTTTTGTGTGTCGTGGGAAGGGGTGGAATGGAGATGTGAGATGATTCGAAGCTACGAGCGTGGTGATCATGTTGCGATCGCTGAAATTTTTTCCCGGGCCATTCATGAGATTGCTTCCCGGGATTACACCGCGGAGCAGTGTGCCGCGTGGTCTGAGAGGGCGCCGAACCCTGAACATTGGGAGCAGCGCTGCGAGCGGAAGCGTCCCTTTGTTTATGTTGTGGAGGATCGGGTCGTTGGTTTTTGCGAATTGGATTCGGATGGGCACATTGATTGCACCTATGTTCATCCAGACTATGAGCGAAGAGGCATTGCCAGTGAGCTTGTCAGTCATGTGCTTGCGGTCGCGGCTGCGCGAGAGTTGGACCGGGTTTATGTGGAAGCTTCGATCTGTGCCCGGCCAATGTTTGAGAAGCTGGGTTTCGCGACGGTGGAGGAGCAGACCGTATCGATTCGTGGCGTGGGACTAATTAACTTTCGAATGGAACGGGCTTGCGGTTAGCGAGGGGCGGGGCTGAGGATATTGATCTTCGAGCGGGAGGTTGAAGCCTCTTGGGCGAACGAAAGGGCACCATGTGAAGACGGACAGCAGCGAGATTTTGATTGCCAGCACGATCCTGGGGTTGTGGTTGATGGCGTCTCCTGGGGCTCGTGATGCTGAGGCGGGGGGATCGGGCGACGCTTTGAGTGAGGTGGGTGGGACGGCTCTTTTATATGAGGATGATTTTGCGGGGGACCTCTCGCAATGGGTGGTGGAGCAGATGCCCGGTGGGACGACCGAGGTTCGGGATGGTCGACTTGAGATTGATGATGCGAAGGGATGCACAGTGTGGTTCCGCGAGAAGTTGAGTGGGCCGCTTCTCATTGAGTTTGAGGCGACGATGATCGCCGAAGGGGGGAAGCATGATCGGGTGAGTGATTTGAACTGTTTTTGGATGGCGATTGATCCGGAGCATCCCGAGGACCTATTTGCGGATGAGGCCCGGGGCGGTTCATTCAAGAACTATCATGCGCTCCGCTTGTATTATGTTGGGTATGGTGCCAACAACAACACGACGACCCGATTCCGTCGGTATCCGGGGGATGGTTCTCGTCCCAACCTACCGGAGCATGATTTGCGTGATGAGCGGTTTCGTCACCGGGGCAACGAGACCGTCAAGATTCAGATCATCGTCGACGGCCGGACGATTCGATACTTGCGAGACGGTGAGATCGTTTTTGATTTTGAAGATCGCGAGCCCTATACGGAAGGGTGGTTTGGTTTTCGAACCGTTCGGAATCGGATGAGGATCGACGATTTTAGGGTATACCGGCTTCTCCCTGTGGAGGATGAAGCGATGGATGAGGGAGCGGGCGGCTAGCGTCGTTTTAGAGGCGTGGCTTGGCGGGCGAACCGGCGGGCGATGATGGGATGCCGGTGTGCGTTCTCCCGGCATGCCTTGAATTTGCAAAAGAGTCTTCTAGCGTTGCCTGATTGCAAAATCCTTTATCGCGGAGCCATCCATGATTTATGAGATGGGTTCTGGGGACGTGGCGGGCGTTCCTGTGAGAGGAGCTGTCGATGCTTGGTGATCGTGTCTTCGAAGGCGGAGTTATCGATTTGGTTGGTTCGCTGGTAAGGATCGTTTTGGAGATCGTAGATTTCTTCCGCGATCACGGTGTCATCTTCGTGATCGACCCACTGAGTGAATCGATGGTTTTCGGTCCGGATGGAATAGCCCATTTGTTTAATCGGTCCCTTCCGATTCCACGGGCGGCACGTTTGCGTGAGCGCGGCAGGACGAAAGCTGTCTTGAGCGCCGTTCATGATTGAGACGAAACTATTGCCGTCGATCCCCTGGGGAGCCGGCAGTCCGCTCAGTTCGCTGAGACTTGGGTAAATATCGATGTATTCGACAATCGCATCGCGTGTGCCGGGGGCGATGCCGGGGGCGTGCACGAGGAGCGGGACCTGGGCGTCGAGTTCGCGCACGGTCACCTTTGCCCAGTGATCGTTTTCGCCGAGGTGATAGCCGTGGTCGGACCAGAAGAGAATGATCGTGTTTTCGGCGAGCCCGTTCGCTTCCAGCGCGGCGAGGACTTCTCCGATATTGGCGTCGAGATAGCTGGTGGCGGCATAGTAACCGTGGCGCATTTTTGCCTGGGTCTTGTCGGGGATGGGTCCTTTCTTTGGGACGTCGGTGAAGCCGCGGATTTCGCCGGCGATCGGCCAGTTGAGCGTGCTGATCCCGGTGGCGCGTTCCTCAGAGCAGAGGGGTTGCATTTCCTCGCGCTGATAGAGGTTCCAGTATTTCTCGGGGGCATTAAAGGGGGAATGTGGTTTCATGAAACCGACTGCGAGGAAGAACGGTTGGCTGCCTTCCGCCAATCGTTCGATCGTTTCCACGGCGTCTGCGGTGATGGCGGCATCGACGTATGGATCGGGACCGTCTTTTAGCGGTGCGGATTCGGCGATGGTTGCTTTTTGTTCGTTGTTTTCGGGGAGGGCGTAATCCTGGAAGTGACTGACCTTATCGAGTCGGGCAGGGACGGACCATGCGCGGTCGTCGTCTTTCGAGGCGCCGTAATTGTGGAGAATTTTACCGATGGATTCGGTGTGATAGCCTTGTTCGCGGAAGTGTTGGGGCAGCGTGATCGCGTGGGGAGCGGTTTCGCGGTAATTTGTCTGCAATCGATAGACGGAAATGCTGTCGGGTCGTTGTCCGGTGAGCACGGAAGCTCGTGAAGCATTGCAGCTGGCGAACTGGCAGTAGGCGCGATTGAATTGGACGCTTTTTGCGGCGAGGGCGTCGAGGTGTGGTGTCACGGCGATGGGATCTCCGTAGCAACCGAGGTTCATGCGGAGATCATCGACGGCGATGAAGAGCACGTTTGGCCGGGAAGACTTTGCTTCCACCTCATGGGAAGCGAAAAAAAGTGACAGGACGCCGAGGCAGGAGAGGGTGGCTTGGAGGAATGGGGAAGGGCGGGGCATGGGCGGGGATCTCTCAGGAAAAGGTATACCAGTCTCAACGCGTGACAAACCTCGTCAAGTGGGAGCGGCGGCCGGCTTTGGGGAAAGAGGGAAAGGATTGGCTGGGGTGGCGGTCCTTGGGCGCTTGGTTTGAGGAGGGTTATGAGGATGGTGGGAGGTCGGCGTTGACTTCTTTGAGGAACTCTTTGAGGAGGTTATTGAGTTCTTTGGTTTTGGCTTTGTTTTCGGAACTGAGATCGTGTTTTTCCGAGAGGTCGGCGGAGAGATCGAAGAGTTCGAGTTTGTTCTTCTTACGGTTGTAGGTTTTGACGAGTTTGAAATCGTTGAGGCGGATTGCGGAGATGGGGTCACGGTCGGCGGCTTGGTGGAAGATGAGGTAGGGGCGCGGGCGTGCCACCGTACCGGTGCCATTGTTGTGCAGGAGCGGAGTGAGGGAGCCGCCGTCGATGTTGTTTGGGAGTGGGTCGGGGTATGCGACGAGCTGGGCGAGGGTGGGGAAGATATCGAGGCCGGTCACGGGGACGTCACTATGCGATCCGGGGGCAACGCCGGGGCCTGCGATGATGAAGGGGACGCGGATACCGCCTTCGTAGAAAGAGTGTTTACCGTCGCGGAGCGGGGCATTGCGATCTTTAGTGCGCTCGGGGGCTTTAGGGATGGAGGTGCGGCCGCCATTGTCGGAGAAATAGATCACGTACGTGTTTTTGAGGAGGTCGAGGGCCGCGAGTTTATCGAGGACGCGACCGATACCGGTGTCCATATCTTCGGTCATGGCGGCGAACTCGGGCATATTGTGTTTTTGACCGGGCGGGCGTTCGCGGAGGGCTTCAAGGGTGGTTTGGTGGTAAAAGATGTCGAGGTGGACCGCGTAATGGGAGATTTGGAGAAAGAAGGGGGTTTGGTTTTCATGATGGGAATCGATGAAATCGAGGGCGCGATCGGTGATGGAATCGATGCGTTTGGGATCGGCTTGGGCGGCGGGGCCGCCGGTGCCTTTGGCGCCGCCCTCGCCGTTACCGGTGTATCCGTCTGAGGCGTCGAAGCCTTGATCTTCCGGGGTGATTTCGTCGTATCGATGGTCCCATTTTCCGAAATGAGCGGTTTGGTAGGAGGGATTCGCGGCTTGGAGCATGCGGGGGATATTGAGTTGTTTGCGGTAGGTGTCGGTCCAGTTTTGGCGATCGGCGTTGTATTCGTGCCGGGCGGGGGTTTGGCCGGTCTGGATAGCGCGACGGGTGGGGCAGCAGGAGGCGGCGGGGGCATAGCCTTGGGAAAAGGTCATGCCCAGGGCGGCGAGGCGTTCGATGTGCAGGGTTTTGAAGTAGTCGCTCGCGGTCTCGGGATGATTGGGGATGATTGGGTGAGACGTGCCGACGTATGATTGGTCGTCGGTTAGGATGAGAATGAAGTTTGGTGAAGAAGTGGCGGGAGGGGTGAAGGGGAGGGAAGCGAAGCAGAGTGTGGCGATGAAAAGTGGGATGGGGTATTTGGGCATGGTTCTTTAGTTTGTCGGTTGGTGGGTGGGTTGGTTTCGGGGGAGGGATATTGAGGGGGTGAGTGAAAGGGGTGGTGGTTTTATTGAATGATGAAGGCGGAGGCAGCGTGGGGGAGGAGGGGGAGGTTGGGTTTTGGAGGTTTTGAAGGGGTAGTCCTCGCTGCGCCCTGCGGGCTTCGCTGCGGAGGCTCGACAGGGACGCCGAGCCGCACCATTGTTGTTAGGGTGAGCGGGGTTTTGTTTTATTGGAGGGGGTGGGGAAGATGAGGGCGATGAGGGCGGTGATGGCGATGAGGATGAGCGGGGGGAAGGGGGAGGCATAGGATTGGGTGGCTTGATAGAGGACGAGGGCAGCGGCGATGTAGGCGACGGCGGCGACTCCGCAGATGAAGAGGACGCGGCGTTTGCGGAAGCGCATGGTGTAGGCAGCGCCGGCGATGAGGGCGGCCCAGAGAAGGTATTGGGTGAAGGGCGACCATTGGTGGTTACCGCGAGGATTTGAAGTGCTATTGCCTGAGAGCACGGAGGCGACGACGCGGGCGAGGAGGGCGGCGGTGGAGGCGCGTGCGCCGTTTGGGAGTTGATGAATTTGGGCGGCAGGACTGTCGTCGCCGACGATAACGACGGCGTTCTCGAGTTGGGAAAGAGCGAGGCGTTGATCGGGGGCGAGGTTATCGAGGATGAGTTCGGTTTGTTGGGAGGCATCGATGAGTGTTTCAGCGTCCAAGTTAATGACCGTGGGCGCGGTATCGAGGTTAAAGCCTCCGTTGGCATCGATGGGGAGCGTGAGGCTTTTGATACGGACGCGACTGAAATCGCTGATGCGGACATCGATGTCATTCGGGGTGGCATCGATGGCGTTGGCGATGATGAGGAGGGGGAGCGAGGGATAGACTTGGTCGTCTAGTTTGGCGACGAGGGCGACGGTGGTGGCTTGGTCGCCGGGCATGGAGAGGAGGGCGGGATGGGTGAAGCCGGTATCGGCGACATCGAAGAGGCCGGGTTCGGGACCGAGTTCGATGGAAGAGAAAGTGGGGAGGCCCGCGAGGTCTCCGTCGGTCTTGGTGAGGGGAGTGAGGTTGGGCGGGAGATTGGGGGGAGGTGTGCCCATGGCGAGGCGGTGGCCGAGGACGACGGCGGGAAGGGCATCGATATGTGTTTTGAGGAGGCCGGTGCCGAATTCATCGAACTGGGGCCAGTAGAGGGCGGGGGCGATGGCGACGAGGGCGGGATCTTTTTTGCGAAGGTTGCTCAGGATCACCGCGTAATCGAGGCGAGTGAGCGGCCAGTCTTCGAAAGTGGCGCGTTCTTCATCGGCGAGGCGGACGAAGACGACGGGGCGTGGATTCTTGTTGATAGAGGTGGATGGAACTGTTTGCCCGCTATTGGCCTGGAGCCAGGAGAGGAAGGCGCGATCGGCCCGCGCGAAGGCGCCGTCGGATTGTTGCCAACCGAGAAGGAACGCGGCGAAGAGGGCGAGGATGAGGAAGATGGTGAGGCGGAGGGGCACTTCTTTATTTAGAGAAGGGAACGAAGTGGACGAGGGAAGGACTTTTCTTTTGGGCTTGCGGGCCGTTTGCTGGGGTTGGCGGATTGACAATCCGGCCTACGGTTTGGGATAGACCGGGAGGAGGGGGTAGATGATTGAGAGTATGAGTGGGAGTGGGTCTATGGGGAGGAGGTTTGGATGCGGAGGATGTGTGCAGTTTTGAATTGGGGGTCGAGGGACACGTAATTGACGGGTCCATGCCATTGATAGACTTCTTCGTTGAGCAGGTCATGGACGGTGAAGGAGCAATCGTTGTTTGGGAGGCCGAGTTCGGTCAAGGGGAGGTGGACATCGGAGTCCTGGCGATTGGACTCGTCGAGGTTCACGATGACGACGATAATGTTTTCGAGATCGGAGGTGGTTTTGGCGTAGGCAAGAATCTGATCGTTTCCGGAGGAGAGGATTTGGAGGTTGTCGTATTCCTGGAGGGCGGGGTTATCGCGCCGGATTTGATTGAGGCGGGAGATATGGGGTTTGATGTTTCCGGGGGCATTCCAGTCGCGACTTTTGAACTGGAATTTTTCGTTGTCGTTGTACTCCTCGCGATCGGGGTGGGGTTCGTTTTCGCAGAGTTCGTATCCGGAATACATGCCCCAGCTGGAGGAAAGGGTGGCGGCGAGGGTGGCGCGGATTTTAAATTGGTTGGGGCCGGCCCACTGGAGGGGGATGGCGAGGATATCAGGGGTATTGGGCCAGAAATTGGCCCGGAAGTAGAAGCGTCGTTCGGTTTGGGTCAGTTCGTTGGCGTATTCGGTGAGTTCCTGTTTCGAGACGCGCCAGGTGAAGTAGGAGTAGCTTTGGGTGAAGCCGATTTTTCCGAGCATTTCCATGAGGCGTGGTCGGGTGAAGGCTTCGGCGAGAAAGAGGACATCGGGATAGCGTGATTTGACTTCGCGGATGAGGTATTCCCAGAAGGCGAAAGGTTTCGTGTGCGGATTATCGACGCGGAAGATGCGTACCCCTTTACTGATCCAGAAGAACACGATTCGGGCGAGTTCTTTCCAGAGGTTACGCCAGTCTTCGCAGTGGAAGTTGAGGGGGTAGATATCCTGATATTTTTTGGGTGGATTTTCGGCGTATTTGATGGAGCCATCGGGCCGTTTGAAGAACCAGTCGGGATGTTCTTTGACGTAGGGGTGGTCGGGCGAGCAATTGATGGCGAAGTCGAGGGCGATTTCGAGGCCGCGGTTGCGGGTTTCCTGGACGAGCCATTCGAAGTCTTCGATGGTGCCGAGGGAGGGTTCGACGGCGAAGTGGCCTCCGGCGGCGGAGCCGATGGCCCAGGGGGAACCGGGCTCGCCGGGCTGAGCGTGGAGCGCGCCGTTTTTTCCTTTGCGGGCGGTGACGCCGATGGGGTGGATGGGGGGAAAGTAGACGATATCGAAGCCCATGGCTTTGGCGTCTTCGATGCGGGGGAGGCAATCGCGGAACGTGGATGAGCGATCGCCCAAGCCTTGAGCGGAGCGTGGGAAGAACTCATACCAGGCGGAGAAGCGTGCACGCGCGCGCTCGACGTCGACGGGGAGGGGGTGATCGAGGGAAGTGGAAAGGGAGCGATCGGGCCAGCGCTCCATCATGGCGATGAGTTCGTGTTGTTGGAGGAGCTCGTTGACTTTTTCGGGGGTGGCGGTGCGGAAGGCGTCGGCGATCTGGCTGAGTTCCTGGGCGGGATCGGTTTGTTGGTCGGCGAGGGCGCGGCGTCCGGCGGCGACGACGAGGAAGGCGCCCTCTGTGATTTCGACGGAGAGGTCTTTTTGTTTAGCCTCGAACTTCTTCTCGAACTCGTGGAGCCAGGTTTGCCAAGGATCGGCCCAGGCTTCGATGCTGAATTCGTATTTCCCGATGCCTTCGAATTGGCAGACCCCGGTCCAGCGATCATTCTCGATGGGGTGCATGGGGGATTCGTTCCATGAGTCGGCGCCGTGGGCGCGCCATTTAAGGAGGGCGCGGAGGGTATCGTGACCGTCTTTGAAGATATCGGCTTGGACGAAGAGATCTTCGCCGGCGACGCGTTTGATGGCGTATCGACCGTTATCGAGGTTTGGGGAGATGTTAGCAATGACCGTAGTGGGAGCGTGAGGGCGTGGTGTGGATCGGGCAAAGGGTTTGCCTTTCGAGCGGGGATTGGGTTGAGGATTTGATGTCGGCGCGGCGGTTTTTTTGGGCGGGGAAGGAGGGCCGCCGTTGTCGGCAGATGGGGCGGTTGACGGGGGTGATGGTTTTTTACCGAGAGGCATGGGGGGAATATTTTCCGGAGTAGTCACGGGGTGAGTGGTCGTCAGGGTTGGGGGAGTGGATCCTTCAGTTCAAGGATGGGCAAGAGAAAATCGAATTCGGGAGTGGTGCTGATGACCTCCTGGAGGTTGTTGGTAGCGGGGGCGACGGATTCGAGGAAGTGGGATTTGTGTTTTTGGTAGGTGAGGAAACCGTATGCGCCGAGGGCTTGCATGAGGCGTTGGATTGCGCACTTGGAGAGGCGATCGCGAAAATCGTCATCGGTGAGCGTGAGATGAGGGGTGGAGGAGTCCTGAAGGAGTTTGCAATAGTAGGCGATGAGGGTTTCGCGTTGCTCTGAGGAGAGGGACACGTAGGGATCGTATATGAGGGAAGCGATGTCGTATTCGGGGAGTCCGAAGCGCATGCCCTGGTAGTCGATGAAGTAGATGCTTCCGTTGATGACCTTGATATTGCGTGATTGAAAATCGCGATGGATGAGGGAGCGGGGAAACTGAGCGAGTTCCTTGGTGAGATTTTTGAGGCTGGGGTGATTGGCGGCGTCGTGGATGGTTGATTCATCGGCGTCGCTGAGGGGTGTTGCGAAATTGTTGAAGAAGTAATCCTGTTCCCAGCGATACATGGGGTCGTCGAAGTGTGGTTCAAGATGATCGACGAGGGAGGGGGAATTTTTTCGGAGGTCGTTTTCGCTGAACTGATGGATTTTGATAATCTCGCGGAGGGATGCTTCGTAGTAGGGACGGCGGACGCTTTCCCAGTCGTTGGCATTGTGGGAGGCGAGGTCGTGAGTGCCGAGATCCTGGAGCCAGACGAGGCGTTCGTCCTGATGATGGCTGAGGAGAGAGGGGCAGGCGACGTCGATTTCTTCGAGGAACTCCGTGAGTGGCACGAAGGCTTCATTTTCCCGGCGATCGGTGCCGTATCGCATGACGACGATGGAGCGGTTATCTTCCGTGGATCCGGCCCGGACACGGAAGTATTGGCGATCGGAACCGTCTTGACCGGCATTACTGACGGCGAGGTCGGCGGCGGCGAGTTCGGGGAAGCGGGTGCGGGTGTATTCCGCGATCGTGTCGGTGCTAGACGTCTGCATCGGTGAGAAGCCCCGAAGCTACGGCATCGTGCCGGAGGATGCAACGGCTGAGGGTCGCGGAAGCGGTGGCGCGGGATCGGGGCCAGAGGACGGACTGTGTGATGGAGGCATTGGCTTCCACGATGGCCTTGGCGCCAATGGAAGAGAGAGGGCAGACCTTTGCGCTGGGGTGGATTTGGGCGGAAGGATGAATGCGTTGCATTTCGGCTTGAGGTCCATAGGCGGGGAATGCGTTCTGATTTTTGGCGAGGGCAGCGTGGGCTTCGAGGTAGGTGTTGCGATTGCCGAGTTCCCGCCATTGATGATCGTCGGCAAGGACGGCCCCTACGGATTGATCGTTTTTGATCAGGTCGAGGAAGATGGGGATGACGGATTCCTTTTTGCCGGGCGTGAGATGGGAGATGAAATCGGGACTGACGAGGTAGATGCCTGTAAACTGGAAACCGGTGTCGGCGTCGGTGCCGAGGTTGTTGTGGATATCGGTTACCTTTTGGGTTTCGGGATTCCACGCGATGTGTAGGGCGGCTCCTTCCGAGCGGAGGACGAGGGTGACGGTATTACCGGAGGCTAGGTGGTGATCGATGGCGGGCTGGATGGGGAGATCGGTCAGGATATCGCCGTTATAGACAAGGAGTGGTTGATTGGGTGGGAGGAGATTGGCAATGTTCGCGATGCCACCGGCGGTTTCGAGGAGGATGGGTTCGAAGCGGAAGGTAACTTGGGTGTCAAGGTATTGGGAATGGGGGAAAGCGGTGGCGTATGCCTTGGGGTGGTGGTGAGTATTGACGATGAAGTTTTGGAAGCCGGCCTTTAAGAGGTGATCGAAAGCGTAGGTGATGAGCGGTTTTTGGTAGACGGG
Source organism: Verrucomicrobiota bacterium (assembly GCA_039182965.1). Classification (GTDB taxonomy): domain Bacteria; phylum Verrucomicrobiota; class Verrucomicrobiia; order Verrucomicrobiales; family DEV007; genus JBCDBW01. The sequence goes on along the minus strand of JBCDBW010000068.1, from coordinate 58 downwards.
GATAAGTGGTTTGGGGAGGGATTCGGTCAAGGGGCGGAGGCGGGTGCCGAGGCCGGCG
>JBCDBW010000067.1:0-24023 GCA_039182965.1 Verrucomicrobiota bacterium | reverse complement strand
GTCCGGCTTCGAGAAACGATTCGGAAGCAGCAGGCGAAGAAGAGGGTTGGCCGGAGAAGCCGAGCGGTATTTTCTGTTTCGTAAAGAGTCGATTATTGAAGGCGCGGACGGCGTCGAAGGGATTTGGTTCTCCCGTGGCTGCGGCTTGTTCCATCACGCGAATAAGGGTGGGCCAATCGAGTTCGTTGATGCGGCGGAGGCGACGGGGAGCGGCATCGGGGAGGCCGGGACTTGAGCGGGTGGTGATGACGTAGCCGTATTCGTCGAGCCCGCGTCGGCCGGCGCGGCCGAACATTTGGAGGAGTTCGTCATGGCGGACTTCGCGTTCGCGTTGGCCATCGAAGTATTGGGTTTCGGAGACGAGGACGGAGCGAACGGAAAAGTTGATGCCGGTGGCGAGGCCCATGGTGGCGACGATCACGCGGAACTGTCCGGCTTTGGCGAGGGGTTCGATGACGCCGGCGCGTGCGGCATACTCGAGGCCGCTGTGGTGGACGGCGACACGTCGTGCGAGCATCGTTTTGAGTTCTTTATTGATGAGGTGTTGGTGTTCCGAGGGGACGATAATTGGATCGTCTTCCGGGAGAGCCGCGCTGATTTTGCGGGCGAGTTTTTCGGCCCCTGCGCGCCGGGGGACGAAGATGAGAAGGGGGCCGAGCTCGGCGATAAGGGTGCGCCAGGCGAGTTGGGGCCAGAAACCGGTGACTTGTTTCGGGGCGCGGGGGAGGGACTCGACGGAGATTTCGTCGAGGGGGACGGGGCGTTCTTTAACGCGAATGAGTTCGCAGGAGCGTCCGAGTGATTGGAGCCATTTTTGGATGGCATCGGGATTATCGACGGAACCGCTGAGGCAAAGGAGCTGGGTTTGGGGCGGGGCGAGGGTGAGGGCGAGTTCGTAATTGAGGCCGCGATTCTCGTCGGCGATCATCTGGTATTCATCGATGACGAGAAGTTTGGGACCTTTGTTTTGCAGGAATCGTTCTCGCTGTGTTTCGAGAGTGGCGACGATGACCGGGGCGTGGATATTTTCGGCGAGGTCACCGGTGGCGATGCCGACGTCCCAGCCTTCGTTTTTCCATTCATGCCATTTTTCGTTCGCGAGGGCGCGGGTGGGGACGGTGTAGACGGCTTGACGGTCCGGACCGTTTTGAAAGCGGGCTTGTTTGGCAAAGAGCTCGAAGATCCAGGTTTTGCCCGCGCCGGTCGGGGCATCCACGATTACGTCGTGCCTGGCATCTAGAGCGCGGACGGCCTCTTGCTGCCACAGGTCCGGGATTTTGAGGGATGATTGGAGGTCTTCGAATTGTTCGAGCATGCCTAGCGATTACGTAATCAGAAACCTTCTTCGCCAAGGGTATGAAGGTCAAGATGGACATCTTTCGATCAGCACAGGACAGGCTACTTGACACAATTCATTCGAGAAGTGGTTTGATTGTCGGCTTCGAGTTTGCTAGAACCGAAATGGGTTGGAATCGTGGACGCAATTTTGCCGAGTGGACACGCTGATGGAGCAGGCGATCGGTTTGGAGGATCCGTGTGCGGTTTTGTTGGAGAATGGTCCTGGCTTTTCGGTGTTGGTTGCGCGGCGGATTGAATATTCCTTTTTGAGTGGGCGGCTGAGACTTGAGCTGACCTTTCAGGTACGGATTGACGAGCACCAGAAAGAGCATTTCCGAGGCTTTGCGGCGGTGGAGGTATATCAGCGGGACGATGGAATTTGGGTAGCGAAGGACTGCGAGAAAGGGCGATTGTTTTCGTCTCCGAGCGAGGAAGCCTATCGTTTGGTCTACATTCCCTTTTCCGAATATGAGTCTCTCCGCGATAGTGAGATGGGGCATCGAGCGGATGAATTATTTTCGTTCTTCCGGGATTCGTTTGGCAAGTTGCCGGGTTTTTTCAGTCCGGATTTTAGGACCTTAGTGACGCCGGATAGGTATGCCTGTGCGCGTGACCGGTTTTTGGATGAGAAGTTTCTTTGAAGCTAGTTACTGGCAGATATCTACCCTGAGCGGCGAACTCTGGACAGAGTGTCTTTGAAACGAATGGGAATCTAGAGGAACCGGATGAAGGAGAGGTTGCCGCAGGAGGGCGCACGACCGGGTTTGGGAGATGGGTTGGTCTTGAGAAAGGCGGGGTTGTGCTGTTGTCGAAATGGATTTTCCTTTTTTATCCGATGTGCGGAGGATGGGCCAAGAAGGAAGGAGTTTGGCTGAGTCAGAAGCGGACGGTGAAGCCGGTGAAGGCGGTGAGATCATCGGAATTTTCGTTGAGACCGATGGAGAGTCCGGCGTCGAGTTGAAAGTCATCGGTAACGAGGTAGGTAGCGCCGGTATTGAAGAAGTGTTCGTAGGGGAGCTTGCTGGTGAAACCGGCATATTCGATGAAGACTCCCAAGGCATCTGTCAGTGAGTAGCCGAGCACGGCGGTGTATCCGAAGCCCCAGTGATGGCCGATGTCGTCGTCATAAACGCGTGCGAGTTCGACTTGCATGCCGTATCCGAGGCGATCGTTGATGGACCATGAAAATGGGGTGATGAGGCCGCCTTCCCATTCCCCGGTGGTGGTATCGACGTCGGTTTGGAAGGGGAAAGTGACGTATGGGAGGAGGGCGAAAGCGGTGGGTCCGCTGTCGTTGCCCCAGAGGTTGATCTTGGTTCGGAATTGGAGGCCACCGAAGTCATCGTTTTTTGTCACGGTTCCGCCATTAGTTTCGCGTTGGGATACCCAGGGCGCGACGACGAGTTGGAGGTCGATCTTGTTGGTCAGGCCGTATTTGAAATTTGACTCGGCGACGGCCCAGGTATCGGTGCGGGTGCCTTTGAAGTCGTTGCGGGTGAAGGCGAGGGCGCTGGATTCGATTTGGAACATACCTAGGGGGACGGTGTAGGGGGATTCGGTGGCATCGGGTCGATCGGCGGAGAGGGGGCGGATCATTTCGAGGGCGGGAGCTGAGGGTGTAGACGCACAGAAGTTAACCAGGCCCAGGATGCAGATGGCGAGGCGATGAGTGCTGAGGAATGGGATCAAGAATGGGACACGCATGGGCATAATTAGTCTAATCTAATTCAAATAGGCAAGACTAATTTTCCATTTTCGTTTTTTCCGTCACATTGCGAGCCTTGGTTTATGGGGGTCGATAGGGCTGGATGAGGTTCGTGGGCCTGAGGTTCGAGTCATCGACTGGATGTCGGCCGGAATGGTATTGACTGCCATGGAGCAACTGTGTTGTTCTTAGGCAACCCCCCAGTCCTACTTCTCTCGCTCCATCACTCAAAGCGATTGAGGGAGAGCGGACTTCTTCAAACTCTATCTTTCAATGAAGCTCAAACTCCCATTGTGTTTGCTGGCGATTTTCTTGGTCACAGCGAGCACCGTTCCTGCGGTGACCATTATCAACGAATTTACCGGCGGCTTGACCGACGATCTTTCCAACGATCCGCTCAATCCGACGATGGTGAATTTGGATGTGGGGACGAACTCATTTTTCGGACAGGTGACGACGAGCAATGGGGATACGCGCGATTATTTTACGTTTATTATTGGGGCGGGGCAGAGTCTGACGGGCATGTTCTTGATTTCGTATGTTGACGGCAGCAGCGGAGGGGCCGGCGACCGGGGATACATCATGATTGATGATGGAGCAATGAGCGTGATTCCTACCAACGGAACGAGCAGCGATTTTCTCGGCGGTTCGCATTTGGACACTGGTATTTTCCCAAGTCCGGCGACGAATGTGCTCACCACGTTGGCGAACGCGCCTCAAGGTGGCGTGGGTTTCACGGCACCGTTGGGACCTGGGACCTATACGGTCAACGTGCAACAAACCGGGCAGGAGTTGAGCAATTACCAATTGGATTTGGAAGTCGTTCCTGAGCCGACTTCGGTGGCCTTGTTGTTTGGGGCGGCGGGTATTGCGGGCTGGTACTATCGGCGGCGTTGGAGCTGATTTACAGCTTTGGGTTTGGTGGTGAGAGGGGGGGTTGCCAGGGAAAGGCTCCGGCGATATTAAGGCGCCGTTTAAACACTTTATCGTGGCAGGTCGCGTAGAGAAGGGTGGGGTCGTTGGGATCGAAGGTGATGTTGGCGGCGTGCCGCGAATTGGGAGGAGGCGGGAGGATCATGTTGACGCGCCCGGGAGCGTCGCAGACTTGGATCCCCATAATGGTGGCGACTAGGAGCCAACCGTCGGCGGAGACGGCCAGGCCGTCGGCGTGGCTCCTTGTTGAGACAGAAGCGGGAGGGAGATGGAGATGGAAGAACGGTTGATTATAGGCGAGTGAACCGTCGGGTTGGATTTGGGCGGACCACACGTATCGTCCGCCGAAGTCGGCGGCGTAGAGAAGGGTTTGATCGGGAGAGAGGGCGACTCCGTTTGTGCCGGAATAGTTATCGGCGGCGATGACGGCTTCCGTGCCGGGGCGTTTCACCCAGACGGCCCGTTTGGAGGGTTCGGTGAAATAGATCGTGCCGTCGTGAGCGACGACGATATCATTTGGGCGGACGCCTTTCACGACCGTGGTGAGGGCACCGGTTTCGACATTGAAGGCGCCGACCTGGTTGGTGGCGGGCATGCACGCGTAGAGAGTCCGGCCATCGGGACCAAAGGCGAGGCCGTTGGCGGCGAAGGGGGGCTTTTGGTTCGGGTTTTTCGGATTTGTTGGGACGGGATCGCCGGTCCAGAAGACGGATCGTTCGCCGTCCGGGCTGATCTTGAAGATTTTGCGGGTGTCGAGATCGGAGAAGAAGAGCGTGCCATCGGGAGCGACAGCGGGTCCTTCGGTGAAACCGTGCCCATTGGAGACGAGTTCCCAGCCGTTGTCTTCGCTGAGGATACCGGCGGTGCGGTCGCCACGTTTGTTGTAGTGGGTGGATACCGGTTTTGGGTAGTCTTTCCAGAGCCAGCGGAGGACATGGGGCATGATGGCGCCTCCGTGTTTGGCGCCGTGGTAGCCTTCGCCCCAGAGATGATCGACTTCGTATCCGTTGTATTGCAGGGCGGAGAGCATGTCTTGATTGGCGATGAACCAATTACCGCAATAAATGTTGAGGTCATTGGAGCCGTCTTGGAGAAAGACACGGATGGGTTTCGGTTCGGTTTTGCGGATGAGCACGGGATATTCGTTGCCGCCGCGGAGACCGACAAAGGTACCGACGATGGAATAGACGCGGCGAAACTGATCGGGTCGGAACCAGGCGACAGTGAATGCGGCGATAGCGCCGGAACTGGCTCCGCAGATGGCGCGATCATTGGGATCGTTGCTGATGTTGTATTGCTCTTCGATATCAGGCAGGAGTTCGTCGATGAGGAACGTTGCGTATTGATCGTCGACGGTATCGTATTCGAAAGAGCGATTGAAGCGCGGCGTGGCGTCATCTGCCTGGCTTTGGGGCGGGGGCACGACGCCAGGGTTGACGAAGACGCCGATGGTCAAGGGCATATCTCCTTGATGGATGAGATTGTCGAAGACGATGGGGATTTTTGAGGGACCGGTTTCGGAGACGAAGCGGTGGCCGTCTTGGAACACCATGAGGCAGGGAGATTTATCGGAGTCGGGTTGGTATTGGGCGGGGACGTAGACGTAATAGTCGCGTTCCGTGCCGGGGAAGATTTCGGAGTTGGAGAATTGGTGTTTGGTGACAGTGCCTTGAGGGACGCCGGGTTGGCGAATGGAGTCGGGGTGGACGGGGTATGATTCTTTTTGGCGGGGGGAGGTTTGGGCCGACGCGAAGGTGGTGAGGAGGAGTGTGAGGGTGATTAGGGGGCGCATGGGGAAGTAGTATTCAGTGGTCAGACACTAGTGCAGAGAGCGGTTAATCGTGAACACGAAATTAGGAATGATGACGTGGAGGCAGGGAGTCAGGCGCCCGCCGCGGCGGGCAGGCTTGGAGGCCACGCCCTACCGGCTCGGTGGGAGACGGGGACTATAGTGCGGTAATGGGGGCGGTGGAATCGCCGATGCGGTCTGCTTGGAAGCCGGATTTCTGGAGCATACCGAGATAGAGATTGCAGAGGGGAGTGTCGTTGTTGAATTTCACGTGTCGCCCCGGTGCGAGAGTCCCGCCGCCATTTCCGGCGAGGATGATGGGAAGCTCGTTGTGTTGGTGACGGTTGGCATCTTTATGGCCGCTGCCGTAGAGAATCATGGAGTTGTGGAGGATGGAGTTTCCGTCGACGTCTTTTGTATTCCTGAGTTTGTCGAGGAAGTAGGCGAACTGTTCGACGTAGAAGACATCGATTTTCGCGATCTTGTTTATCTTCCCGCGATCCTCGCGATGGTGGGAGAGGGAATGGTGTCCTTCTGCGACCCCGATTTGTTTGAAGGTGCGGTTGGAGCCGTCGTGGGCGAGCATGAAAGTGGCCACCCGGGTTGAATCGGTCTGGAAGGCCATGGCGAGCAAGTCATACATCAGGCGAATATGTTCACGATAGTCTTCGGGGATGTCCTGAGGCGGAGTGGGCGCATCGGGATCGGGCAGGTGGCCGAATTTTTCGGCTTTTTCGATGCGTTGTTCGATTTCGCGGACGCCCGTGAGGTATTCGTCGAGTTTATCCTTGTCGTTGCGCCCGAGTTGTTTGTTGAGCTTGGCGGCATCTTCGAGGATGAAGTCGAGGATGGAGCGTTCCTGGTGTTGTCTTGCGTCGTAATTGCGTTGGCGTTCCGCGGCGTCCTTGCCCTCGCCGAAAAGCCTTTCGAACACGAGGCGTGGATTCGCCTCGGGTGTCATGGGTGTGGTGGGTGAACTCCAAGAGATGTTGTATTGGTAGGCGCAGGAGTAGCCGCTGTCGCAACGGCCGGCCTTGCGGACCCCATCGCAGGAGAGTTCGAGGGAGCGGAAGCGGGTGAGGTCGCCGATTTGGTTGGCGGCGACTTGGTCGGCGGAGATGCCGAGTTTGATATCGGCGCCGGAAGTTTTGACGGCGTGGGCACCGGTCAGGAAAGTGGAATTCGCGCGGGCATGATCTCCGGCGCCGTCTTCGTGGCCCCAACCCCAGTGTTGTTCGAAACCGGAATAGATTTGGAAATCTTGTTTGTGGGGTTGGAGTGGTTTGAGAGTGTTATTGAGCTGGTAATTGGCACCGGTGCCTTTCGGATCCCATTGATCTGCGATCGCGCCATTTGGGAAGTAGACGAAGGCGGTGCGCAGCGGGGCACCGGAGGCGGTGGTGGCGACGGCCCCATTGGTGCCTGCGGCGAGGCTGGATTGTGGGAGGAGGGATTCGAAGGTCGGGAGCGCGATGGTGGCCCCTAGGCCTCGGAGGAAATGGCGGCGATTGACGGACATTTTTCTTAAACCACTGATGGATTGAGACTTGTGCGGATATAATACGGATGAAACCGGGGGCTTACAGTAGGTAACGTTCTGGTGAGGTGAGAAGTTTCAGTTGTTCACTGCGAAGCGTTTCCCGTCGCCGCGCCGGGATTGAAAGGCGGGGCTTTCGACAATCTTGTAAATGATATCGCGGATGTGGCCGCCGGAACTTTCGACTTCGCCGACAATACTGTCGATGACAGGGATATCATAGAATTCCGTGCCTCTCCCGAGGGCGTATGTGTATAGCTTTTCGGTAAAGCAGCGGTAGAAATCGGTGCGTCGTTCGCCGGAAGCGAGGATATCGGCGAGTTCGAAAACGTCTTTGAAGTCTTCACCGGTCATGAGTCGGCCGGCGGGATCGATGGGGGCGCCGCGTTCGGTATTGCGCCAGCGGCCGCCTGTATCGAAGTTTTCGAGGGCGAGACCAAGTGGATCGAAGCGATCGTGGCAGGATGCGCAGAGTGCTTTGCTAGCGTGGAGGGCGAGGAGATCGCGTTTTGAGGCGCTGTGTCCGGCTTCTTCGCGTGCTTCTTCGAGTTCGGGGATATCGGGGGGGGGTGGTGGGGCGGGCGTGCCGAGAATGTTATCGAGGACGTAGAGACCGCGTTTGACGGGTGAGGTTTCGGTTGGATTTGAAGTGACGATGTGGAGGGATGCGTGAGAGAGGAGGCCTTTTCGTTTGTGTTGGGGTTCAAGTTTAACGAGGCGCATTTCGGAACCTTTGACATTGGGGATGTCATACCATTTGGCGAGTTTCTCATTGAGGAAGGTGTAGTCTGCGCTGAGGAGTTCATGAGCGGGCCGGTTCTCGCGAAGGAGGTGGGAGACGAGCATCTCGGTTTCGCGTCGCATGGAGCGGCGGAGATCCTGGCTGAAGATGCGGAAGGCTTTGCCGAGATTTCGTTCGCCCGTGAGGCGTCTGGGATCGATGTCGATGGTTTCGACATTCCGGGTGAGGAGCCATTGCCCGACGAAATTGTCGATGATGCTTTCGGCCTTGGGATCGACGAGCATTCGATCGATTTGGGTCCGCAAGTTGTCGCGGAGTTTGTTTTCGCCGGCGAGCCGGAAGAGTTCGTCATCCGGCATGGAGCTCCAGAGGAAGTAGGAGAGGCGTGATGCGAGGGCAAACTCATCAACGGGAACTACTTTGCCCGGGTTATTCGGTTGAGGTTGGGTTTCGGCGCGGAAGAGAAAGCGTGGCGAGGCGAGGATCGCGACGTAGGCCTGGGCGACGCCATGTTCAAAAGAGCGATTGGGTTGGGCATCGACGGATTGGGAGATGGCGACAAGTTTCTCGAGGGATTCCTCATCGATGGGGCGGCGATAGGCTCGGTCGGCGAAGCGGCGGATGAGTCTGCGCGCGTATTCCCTTCTTTCGGCGATGTCTTTATCAGGTGGGCCCTCCGTGAAGATCTGGTGGTATTTGTCCGGGTAGACCCGATGAGAGCCATCGAGGGGTCCGCGGAGGTTGATGTAGTGGACATAAAGGTCGAGGTTTTTCTCGTTCTCGGCGGGTGGTTCTGATTCCTCGAGCGTGATGGTGAATTTGTTATCGCCCTTTTTAAGTCTACTTTTGCCGCGCACTACGACTGATTTATTGAAGTCCCATCCGAGTTCGCGGCTCAGGATGCTTTGATCGTCTTTGAGGAGGGTAAAATTTGCGCTGTGACTGGTTGCTTCCGAGGAGCCTTTGATTTGGACGGCTGCGCGGACTTCGTATTCGCCGGGATGTTCGATGTGTTGTTGGTTTGTGAAGTGACCGGGTTTCTCAAAAGGGATATCCCGTGGTTGGCGGTCTTCTTTGTTCTTGAAGTGGGAGCCCCACATTTTGACGGTTGGAATGAAGGGGCCTTCAGTGTGGACGGCTTCGGCGATGATTTCCCGAGCGGCGCCGAGATATTTTTCCATGAGAAGGGGTGAGAGGGAGAGGACGTCACCAATATTGTCGAAGCCGTATCCGGTATCATCGGCGGGAAATGCGTCTGCAGCATCGAACTCGACGCCAGTGAGATCGCGAATGGTATTTTCGTATTCGGTCCGATTGAGGCGGCGGATCGTAACGCGACCCGGATCGGGGCTGGCGGGATTGATTTGGAAAACTTGGTTCTGAATCCAGCTGATAATTTCGGCGCGTTCTTTCTTTGATGGCTGGGGTTTTTTTGAGGGTGGCATGGTGCCTGCGCGGAGGTTTTTCCATACGGCGAGCCACATCTCACGATTATTGAAGTGTTCGGTGAGGGATTCGTAATCTTCGAACGACAAGCTTCCTTTTTGGGTGCTGTCGTCGTGGCAATCGAAGCAGTAATCCATGAGGAGCGGTTCAATGGATTTTTCGAAGACGGGGGCAGCATTGGAATTGGACGCGGCGGCCGATGACGCGAGCGCAAGCAGGGCGAGCAGAGTCGCTACGGCGAGCTGGTTGAAGCGTTTTGGGGCGTTGGCTTTCTGCGGTCGCATCGTGAGTGGTGGTAGAACGTAGCGTAGGATCCGTTCTTTCGACAGGGGTTTATCAGTCTGGAGATTGGGTCGTTTTCGGAGTTGCCGACGATGCGGGTGCGCAGACGGGGTGAGCGGGGATGGCGTGGAACGGGGTTGCTGGGATCGGGGGGTGAGACTAGGTTGGCCGACGATTTGGCAACTATGGAAGACAAAGTGATGCAAGCGTTGGCCTTGGCTGGATTGGTCTTGGCATGTGTGGTCGGGCATGCTTTTTCGGCGCCGGAGGGTGGCAGCGCCGAGCGTGTTTTGGGGCAAGGCGAGGGAAAAGGGGCGGCGGGTCACCAGACAAAAAATCCGCTGGATGAAGTGATGCCGGATGTCCCGCAGTGGACCGTGGAGCGGTATGCGGGCCCGGATTTGGCGAAGAACGTGACGGCGCTTTGTTTTGATGAGGAGGGAAATGTTTATGTGACAGAGACCTATCGTTGGCGGCAGGGCGTACATGACAATCGGAATCAGCGGTATTGGCTAATGGACGATATGCGTGCGGAGACGGTTGAAGACCGGGTGGCTTACCATTTGAAGTGGGAAGCGGAGAAACTTGGGCCGGGTTTTTTCACGCAGGCGTCGGAGCGCGTGATGAAGTTGAAGGATACCGACGGGGACGGGGTGGCTGATGAGGCGGTTGTTTTTGCGGATGGGTTCAATGCGGTAGAGGACGGGCCGGCGATTGGTTTGATCGAGGGGGACGGGAAAGTTTATATGACGAGTATTCCGCATCTTTGGTTGTTGGAAGATACGACCGGGGATGGCAGGGCGGATGTTAAGGAGCCGGTGGCGTCCGGTTTCGGGGTGAAAACCAGTCTGAGCGGGCATGACCTCCATGGCTTGGCCTGGGGGATGGATGGGAAGTTATATTTTTCATTGGGCGATCGTGGGTTCAATGTGACGACGGAAGAGGGCGGGCAGCTGGTGGATGTGAATTCGGGGGCGGTGTTTCGCTGCAACCCGGACGGGGCCGACCTGGAAGTATTCTATCACCAGCTACGCAATCCCCAGGAGTTGGCTTTTAACGAGTTTGGCGATTTGTTCACGGTGGACAACAACTGTGATCAGGGGGATGAGGCGCGGGTGGTGTATGTGATTGAGGGTGGGGATGCGGGTTGGACGATGGGGACGCAGCATTTGACCACATTCAAGGATGACATTGAGGACGGCGGGTTGGGTGTTGAACCTTTTTGGATGTCGGAAGAACTTTGGAAGCCGGCGCAGGAGGGGCATCCGGAGTGGTTTTTGCCTGCCTTAGCCAATTTCACGGATGGTCCATCGGGGTTGGTGTTCAACTCGGGACACAACTTGCCGGAGCGATACCGGAATCATTTCTTGGTGTGCGATTATCAAGGGACGGCGGCGCAGTGCGATTTGTATTCCTTTCAGGTGAAGCGTTCGGGGGGTGGATACGTCACGGAGGACGAGCACAAATTTTTTACGGGCGTGGCGAATCCGGATGTTGATTTAGGATATGACGGACGGTTTTACCTTGCGGATTTTGGTGGGGGCTGGGTGACATCGGACCAAGGCGGTGTGTATACCTTGTCTCATCCGGAAACTTTGGAGGGCAACGCGGTGGTGGCTGAAGTGGCGCGCTTGTTTGCGGAAGGGTTTGAGGGCCTTGATGTGGATTCGTTAGGCGAACTGCTTGGACATGAGGATATTCGAGTTCGACGCCGGGCGCAGTTTGAGTTGGTTGATCGTGGCGAGCGGGGGTTCGCCGTATTGAAGCGTCGGGCCGGGGATGAATCGAATCAGCTGGCGCGGCTGCATGCGATTTGGGGTTTGGGGCAGCTGGGTGCGGGTGACTTGATTCTTGAGTGGGCGGATGATGCGGACGCAGAGGTGCGAGCGCAAGTGGCGAAGACGAGCGGGAATCTCAGGAATCCGGGTGCGGTGCCAGCTTTGGTGGAGCTTTTGCGGGATGAGAGTGCCCGGGTGAGGACCTTTGCGGGAATCGCTTTGGGCAAGGTGGGTACTTCGTCGCAGATCCCTGCTGTGGCGGCGATGTTAGAAGCGAATGATGACGAGGATCTCTACGTGCGACACGGGGGTGTCATGGCTTTGGCGGGTTTGGGGGATGGTAGTGAATTGTCTGCCCTGTCGCAGCATACATCGCGGAGTGTCCGGCTGGGGGCGCTCTTGGCCCTGCGGTATCAGCGTTCGGGGGAGATCGCGGCGTTTTTGGATGACGAAGACATTTTGATAGTGGAAGAGGCGGTGCGAGCGATTAATGACACGCCGATTCCGGATGCATGGGATGCTTTGGCGGTCGCGTCGGCGGGGATCGTGAGCCGTGGGGTCCCCAGCGAAACGATTTACGTGCGGTTATTGAATGCCAATTTGCGATCGGATTTGGAAGAAAGCGCAGTGCGGTTGGCGGCTTTGGCGAATATGAAGTCATTGCCGGAAAGCTATCGGGTGCAGGCCTTGGATTTTTTGAAGCATTGGGCGGCGCCACCTCCGGTGGATCCGACCATGGGGGTGTATCGGCCGGTGCCGGAGCGTGAGATTGGTTCTTTGAAGGAGGCCTTGGCGGGCGCGATGGAGGATGTCTTTGGGCGGGCTCGCGGGGAGTGGCTTGCGGCTGCGTTGGATGTGGCGGGCTCATTGGACATCAGTGTGCCGCGTGAGATGCTATATGAGTGGTTAGAGGACGACTATCGGAGTGTGCCCGCCAGAGTGGCTGCTATTGAGTGGCTCGCGGAGTCGCCGGACGGGCGATTGGTTGAGGTGTTGCCCCGTCTTGCCGAAGCGAAGCAGGCTCGTTTGGCGGCTGCGGCAACGCTTGTGTTGAGTCGATTGAAGCCGGATGCGGCGCCGGAATTGATTGGGGCGTTGGTGGGGCGGAACAATGTGTATGCGAAGCGGGTGGCCTTGGAACTGATGGCTGAGTCACAGAATCCCAGTGTGTTGCAGCTCTTGGCGGAGCAGATAGGGAAATTGGTTGAGGGCAAGCTGCCACCGCAAGTGGGCCTGGATGTCTTTCTGGCGGCTGAGCGGCAGGCGACGCACAAGCTGGTGGCGGCGAAGTTTCAGGAGCTGCAAAAGGCTTACAGTGAGCGGAAGTCGGGCATTTTTGAACTCACCATTGCGGGCGGGGACGAGCAGGCGGGCCGGCGGGTTTTTGACAACCAGGGGACTTGCCGGAAGTGTCACCGCACGGAGGGGAGTGGTGGTCGGGCGGGACCGGAACTGGCGGGGGTGGCCTTGCGCTTGCCTCCGGCGCAACTCTTGGAATCGATTTTATATCCTAACAATGTAATTGTACCGGGATACGGGATCTGTTCGGTCACCTTGAAGGATGGAGAGATGGTGGCCGGCTCGTTGTTGGAGGAGGATGTGGAGAAGGTTGTGATCAAAGTGCCGGAAGGCGGACGGCGGAGAGTGAATGTGGAGGATATTGAGATCCGGACGCCAGTGATGTCGAGCATGCCTCCGATGGGGTTGGCGCTATCGAAGACGGACTTGCGGGATTTGATGGCGTATATGGCGAAGCAGCGGGATGGGGAAGACGAGGCGAAGGGGGGCGATGGAGCGGAGCATGGGCGGGAGAAGTAAGCTAATCGGTTGCTCCGCTACGCGGATCTCCGGTTGGCGGAAGGGTGGGGTTCCCGGCTGAATGGTTGGTGTGAGGATTATTCTGTTTCCATTGGGGCAGGAAGAGATTTGCGTTTTGGTGAATGACTTTGAAGGGACGCGCTTTTTTAGAACGGCATTGTGACATCACAACTCGCCGATGAACGAGGACGAGTATTTGGATTTGGAGAAGCGGGGCTTTCTGTGGGGGCTGGGGGGGAGTGCTAATTAGCAATTAGGAATTACCGATCGTGCTGGAATAGCGGGTAGATCGGTGGATGCTTCGGCAAGAGCCGGCTAAACGGGAGGGGCGAGTGGATTTTGGTGAGCGATGGCGAACTGTGCGAACGGCGGGCGAGCAGGGACGCTCGCCCCTACCGGGCGCGGGGAAACGGGGGTGGTCATTTTTGGGGGAGGTCGAAGCGGATGGGCGTGTCGGCTTTGAACATGTGACCGCCGGGTTCGCCATCGGCTCCCAGATTGATGAGTTCGACGGTGGAGTTGTCGTTCGTGAGGTTGTAGACAATGGGATTTCCGAGGCGGTCTGTGATGGGTTCTTTGGTATAACCTTTTTCGACGAGTTCCTCGAGTGTTTCGGGTGGGGCGCCGTGGTCGAGATGGTATTGAATGACGAGTTCGGCGGTTTCTTGGAGGTGTTCGCGGTCGAGGCGTCCCGGGGCTTCGAGGTTGCGTGCGAACCAGAGGCCGGCGGCCATGACGGCTCCGAGACCGGCGAGCGTGATGACGAGGTTTTTGGTGGAGAGCGGTTTGTGATCTCGTTTGGGCATGGCGGGGTGGGATTCAGTATTCAGTGATTAGTATTCAGTGATCAGACTCTAAGGCAGAGAATTTTGAATATTGAACAAGGAATTTTGAATGATGAAGTAGAGGCAGGTAGGCACGAAGTGGGCGACTTTGTTGACGAGGAAATTCAGCGCGAAGAGACGATACGGGTTACGTCTTGATTTGGCGACGCTTTTCCCCTCACCCTGACCCTCTCCCCAGGGAGAGGGAAATACTAGCGGGTAGCATTTTAGATTTTAATTTTGTTGGGGCCGGGTGGCGCGGAGGAGGGTGGTGGCGAGGGCGGCGAGGAGGAGGAGGACGAGGATGGCGTTCCAAAAGCCGATTTTTTGGGTGGAGGCGAAGCCGAGTTTGAGTTCGAGGGGGGCGTTTTCGGAGACTTGCACGCTGCGGTTGAAGGTATAGATGGTGCCTGTCTCGGGGAGGGTGATGGTGATGTTTTGTGGGGCGGGGTCGATGGTGCGTTGGTGGCGCACGAGGCGTCCGGCGATGCGTTGGAGGGCGGCGTTGTCCTCGCTGGTGTTGCCTTGGAGGAGTTGTGAGAGTTCTTGCGGGCGGAAATTGAGGTCGTTGTTATTGAGGACCGGGTTTGCCGCGGCGCCTTGGATGATTTGTTCGTTTTGGCTGAGGTCAGCGACGCCGCCGTTATCGACCTAGATGCGTTGGCGGCGGGTGTTTAAGCCAACGACGGCCTGCTGGGTCTGAAGATTTTCGAGCTGGACGCGGGCGTCTTCGTTGGATGCGGCGTCCAGGGCGTATCGGTTGGCGACACTGTTGAGGGCCCAGTTGGCCTTTTTTTGATCGCCGAGTTGGAGGTATTCGTTTGCTTGTTCGAGGAGTTGTTCGGCTTCGCGGGCTTGTTGTTGGCGTTCGCCACTGGCTTTAGAGAGATAGGATTTGCGGTCGAAGCTGAGTCCCGTTTGTTTGCCAATTTGTTCGAGATTTCCGCTCTCGCTGGTGAGGACGAAGCCCTCCGGCGCCATCACGTTCCAGGTGATGTTTTCCAAGGGAACATTGAGTTGGGGGCTGGTGAGTTTGAGTCGTTTGAGGCGTTTTCCGGGGACGGAGTATACGAAGCGGACGCTGGCGGTGCGATCGTCGGCGCCGGGGAGGATGTGGAATTGCCAGGCGTCGTCCCGGCGGACGGAGTGGACGCTTTCATCGTTGACGAAGATGCTGAAGAGATCGCCTTCCGCGGGAAGGCCGATGGTGAGACTGCTGCGCTGGATGACTTCGATGGTGAGGTCGACGGCGGTGAGTTGGTCTCCTGTGGGTGAGAGCACCGTGGTGAGGTTTCCGGCGGCGACGCGCAGTTTGAGGGCTTCGGCGAGGGAGTGGCGCCGGACCTGGAGGTTGAGCGGTTGTTCCGGGGTGGCGGCGCGCAGGGTGAGAGCCGGGGCGGTGCGGACGCCGGCGTCACGGAGTTTTTGGGGGACGGCATTCCAATCGGCGCGTTGCCAGCCGCGGGGGAGGTCGCCGGTTTCGAGTTCGAGGCGGCCGCCGGCGCGGACGGC
The DNA here is from genome assembly GCA_039182965.1 of Verrucomicrobiota bacterium. Classification (GTDB taxonomy): domain Bacteria; phylum Verrucomicrobiota; class Verrucomicrobiia; order Verrucomicrobiales; family DEV007; genus JBCDBW01. The sequence continues at coordinate 8,319 of JBCDBW010000067.1, read as the reverse complement.
GAAGTGGTAGGTGAGTTGGCGGACGTCGGGGAATCCGGCGAGGACGAGTTGTTCGGTGTTATTGGTACGATCATCGCGCCGTTCGAACTCGATGCGGACTTCGACATCGCCGACGACGCGGCGTTTGAACTGGATTTCCCAGACATCGGAATCGGGCGCGGTGCGGACGAGATCGCTCACGGCATCGCCGCCGGCGCGGAGGGTTTTGATTTCGTTTTCCGAGGACACGGGCAGCTGGACGAGGAGGCTGCGGATGGATGCGTTTTGGACTTTAAAGATGCCGTCGATGGCGGTTCGGGTTTGGCCTTCGCGGAGGGTTATTTCGTGGAGGACCTGGCCGGTGATCCAGGGATCGAGTTTTTCGATACCGAGGACGAGGCTCCAATCGCGCTGAAGGAGGCGGAAGGCGAGGGCGCCTTGGGAGTCGCCCCCGAGGGTGCGGGGGTCGACTTCGGAGACATTTTGGCGTGAGATGGTGTTGAGGCGGATGCCGGTGGTGGGATTAATGACGAGGTCGCCGGTTTGCCGGGTGGCTTCGTTCAGTTCGAAGCGGGGGACGTTCCAGTTTTCGAAATCGGTGGGGGTGGAGCCGGTGAGGGTGAGGGCGAAGCTTTGTGTGCCGATGGTTTTGCCATTGAGATGGAGGATGATTTGTCGTTGGCCGTCTTCGGTGAGCTCGGCCCAGTGGTGGAGGGCGCCGCCGCTGAGGGATTCGACTTCGAAGCCTTCGGGGAGGGGGAAACTGAGTTGGAAGAGACCGGCGCGAGTGATATCGACATTGAAATTGACCCCGAGGACCACGCGTTCGTCGCCGAATGAGAGGACTTGGGTGGAAGCCACGCGCACTTCTGGGGCGACGGGCGCGACGCGGAGGTTGAGGTAGCCGCCATCGGCGCCGTATCGATAGACGCGGTGGAGGACGAACTGTTCATTGGGGAGGAGGGAGGCGTCGAAGTCTCCGACATTGACGAGGGACATGGAATCGGAGTCGACCTCTTCGGGTTGGGCGTCGGTGCCGAAGGCGAGCGCGACGAGGCCGACTTGTCCGGCGGCGTCTTCGACGGAGATGGGGGCGAGGGTGATATTGGTGGGGAGAGGATCGAGGCCGCGTTGGGTATCGATGCGGATATCGAAGGGATTGGATTGGGCGGGTTCGACCGCGAGTTGTAGGATACCTTGGTCGGCGTCGAACTGCCATGAGCCGACGGGTCCGTGGACTTCGCTGACCGTGAGGCCGTTGGGAATTTGGACGGCGAGCGAGGAGACCTGGCCTTGGGAGGGGCGGATATTGAGGCGATGACGGCCGTCGACCACGCCGGGTCCGGGGAGGTAGAGGTTGGAAGCTTCCACGAAGAACTGGGTTTCCTCGGTGGTGACGTCGCGGGCTTTTGGTTTGAGAGAGATTTGGCCATTTTTGACGGGGGCGAGGAGGATGGCGGCGGCGCTGGTGTTGGCGTTGGAATCATCGGCATCGATTTTGACCGCGGTCGCGCTATGGAACTCCCATTCGGGTTGATTATAGGATGCGGTGATTCGTTGGATGGCGGCGGCGGCGGTGGGGACGGGGAAACCGGCGACGAGGTCTTTGATTTCGAGTTCGTATTTGAACGTGGCCTCGAAGGTGGCGGGGTCGGGCGTCGGGGCGTTGGTAGCGGGGATGGAGATGACGTAGGCGAGGCCTTCATTGGGGACTTGTTGGGTTGTCAGGCGGAGGCCTTGGCCTTTGAAGTTGGCGAGGACGGCGGGGGCTTTGAGGAGGAGGAATCGGTCGCCTGGTTCGCCTGCGACTTCGACGGTGGCGGTGGCGAAGAGGCGGTTGGAGTCGTGATCGATTCTCCAATCCTGGGTGATGGATTGTGGGGCGGTGAAACCGTCGGGGATGACGGGTTGGGCGGGGGCGGCATGGGTGCCGGCGAAGATGAGGGTGAGGGAGCCGATGAGGATGGTGGCGGCTTCGGGGCCGGGGTAGGCGGGTGGTGTTTTCCTTTTCTTTTCTTTTGGTTTCGAGCCGCGGGAATTGATGTGTTTTGAGAGATCGCGAATGGCATTGATTAAGAGGATGAGGAGGAGGATAGCCAGGACCAGTGTTAGGATTGCGAAGAACCATGGTGCGCTGTCGCGTTGGGTGAGGATACCGAGGGCGACGAGGAGGGTGCCGCCGATGCGGTAGCGGGCGCGATCGTTTTTGGCTTCAAGGAGGAAGGACCAGAGGATCGCGACGACACCTGCGACTACGGCGAAGATGCCGAGCCAGGAGAGATTGGCGCGCCATGCGGCGACGCTATCGACGTGCAGGTAAACGGCTTCACCGGGGGTGAGGACGGGGATGCTGAGGTGAAGAGGGGCGGGGGGAGCGATGCGGGCGCCGGCTTGGACGGTCATGAAAGCGGCGGCGATCGTCGCGGCGGCGAGGGCAGCGAGGCCGAGGGTTCGCCGCCAATCGTTCTTACGATTGAAATAGATTCCGACTGCGGCGAGGAGGGCGATGAAGAAGAGGCCGAAGATTCCGCGTTGGGTGATCCAGGCGAAGCCAGAGGGGCGGAGGACGGGGGTTGGTGGAGAGACGGAGCCGCCTTTGGGGACGAGGATGTGTTTGCTATCGCCGTGAACGTGCCATTCGGTTTTGAGGACGGGGGCGGCGACGATGGGGAGGGCGAGGACCGGGTTTGAGCCATCGACGGCGGGTCGGCCGAAGCGGAGGCGGACTTCCACGGGGACGTTTGGATCGGTGCCACCGGGGAGGGGGATGAGCGTGGCGTCTTCGGCTTGCCGGGCGTTAACGGGTTTCCCGGCGACGGACACGTCCCAGAGGCGGACGGATTTGGGGAGTTCGAGGCGGAGGGCGCGTTGTCCGCGGGATTTGACGTAGTAGATGAGTTGGGAGACGAGTTGGCCATCGGAGGAGACCGTGCTGGTTACCTCGGAGAACTCGACCACTTGAGTGGCCATGGTGCCGGGTTCGAACCAGGTGACATCGACGGCGAGTTCGAAGGGGCGTTCCGTGTATTGCCAGACGCCCAGGGAGGGTGCGGCGGTGAGGAGTTGGAATTCCGCGGGCAGTTCGAGGGCGTCGAGTTTGAGGAGATTTTCCGAGACGAGGGTGGGATCGATTTTGATTTGGAGTGGGCTGACGACCTGGAGGTAACCGCGTTCGTCTTGGACCGCGAGGGGAGTGACGCGACCGGGGCGCATGGAAGCGCCGTCCTGGCTGAGTTTTTCTTCGAAGGTGAGAAGGAGCGTGTAGGGGCCGATGACGGGTTGGTGGAGTGTGACGATCAGCGTTTCGCCGTCGCGGCGGTAGGTGCGGTAGTCTTTTCCGTCGACAACGACATTTTCGATGTCTTCGGGCACGGTGAGCTGGAATTCGGACACGGGAGCGCCGGTGACGAAGTAATTGATGAGGAGGCTTCCGTAGGCGGCGCCTTCGCTGAGGGAGTAGAGGTGGAAGCAGTCGGCTTGAACGCTTTTTTCGAGAAGTTCGACTTGGAGGGTTGCGCTCCAACCGGTTTCGCGGATGCGGAAGGCTTGTTGGAGGTTGGGGACGTTTTTCGGGAAGTAGGAGAGGGGTTTTTCGACGAGGAGATCGGTTTCGGCGACAGCGATGCGGAAGCCCGGGGCGCCGACGATGCCGATATCGCCGCGGACGGATTTGGCATCGGGGAAATTGAGTTGGGGGAGAGCCCATTCGCCGGCGGTGGCGGCTTCATTTTTCTCGAGGTTGAGATTGATGAGTTGGCGACCGGCGACATCTGCGCCGAAGATGACTTTCAGGTTGCGTTGGCCTGCTTCGACGGTGGACCCGACCACGTAGTCGGCGACGCTAATGCCGGAGACCGACACCACGGAGTAATCGGCGGGCATGCGGAGGTCCCATTCGCGGACGGGGGCTTCGCGAATATCGAGTTCGATATCGGCGTTGATCACGCGATCGGTTTCCGCGAGTTGGTAGAGGACGATTTGGGAGACATTGATTTCGGGTTGGATGCGATCGGCGACGACATCGAACTGGTGTTGGGCGGAGGGGAAGCGGTAGACGAAAATTTGGCGGGCCTTGAGGGCATCGCCGGGGAATTGTTCGGGCGCGAGTTGGGTGAGGCCTTGGAGGGCGGTGGGTTCGAGGCGGACGCTGCCTTGATTGGAGAGGCGGATGTATCCGGAGTGGCGGACGGCGCCGGCGGGCGTGAGGTGCGTGGCTTCGACGCGGACGGGGAAAGCGCCGAGGGGTTGTTGGGTGCGGACGGTGATTTGGGCGGAGTCGGAGATGGCCTCACTGAGTTTGATATCGAGGGTGCGGGTGGCGTTGTCATCGGGTTCGGAAACCGACCAGGCGACGACGTTGGCTCCTTCCACGTTGAGAATTTCGCCTGGGCCGTCGAGGGCGATTTGGAGGTCGGCGAGTTCGCCTTGGAGGATGCGGTAATCGATCATGTGATTTTGGCGCATGAGATCGGCGCCGACGGTGGCTTCGATGCGGGCGGTCGTGCTGAAGAAGAGTTTACCTTCGCCGATTTTGCGGGAGGCTTTCCAGGCGAGCTGGGTTAGGCCCGTGGCGGGGATGAAGCCCTGCCAGGTCGTGCTTTGGTTATTCCCGCGGTGGGTGGGGAACACCGAGGCGCCTTCGCGGAACTCGGTTTTGGCGTCGATCCCGTCGAGGGTGATGGGGGTTACGGCTCCGCCGGTGACGGCGAACTGCATGGAGCGCCATTCTTTGTCGTGGATGATGGGTGCGACGAAGTCGAGGCTGATGGGGTAGTTGCCGGGTTTTTCGAAGGAGAGTTCGTAGTAGGGTTGGCCTTTGCCGACTTGTTTGAGATGGAGTTGGTATTTGGCGTCGGCGGGGATGGAACTTGCGGCGACGTTTCCGGAGAAGATTGAGATGGTGGTATCGGGTTTTGTGACGCGGGCGGTCCCGGTGAGTTGGAAGGAGCCGTTGCGGGCGTCGGGGGCGATGGTGCCTTCGAGGCGAGTGTTGGTGAATTCGACGGGGCCGGCGACGGTGCCGGTGGGGGAGAGGGCGACGGTGAGTTGGCCGCCGACGGTGGTGCGATACTGAGTGGGATCGCCTTTGCGATGAACGGGAATGAATCCTCGTGCGGTGGTGGTCTTTCCTTGGATGCCGGGGGCGTAGGTGAGGTTTACGATGGAGCCGAATCCGATCGATTTTCCGGGAGCGACGTGGGTGATGTCGGCGGATACGGGTAGGGTGAATTCTTTTGATCGGATTTTTACCTTTGGGGTGTATTGCGGTTCTCCTTTTTCGACTCGAATATCGAGGAAACGAGACTCGCCTTCATTGCGAACTGCCCATGATTGAACTTTTCGGCCGATTACCTCGTAGATATCTCCGTTGCCATTGATTTGCAGGGTGAAGACATCGGGGGTTCCGCTTTCGACGTGCAGGGTGAGTTGGATGACTTGATTGATTTCCTCCGCGCCGACTTTGACCTCTGCGCGCGCGTGAGTGCGGAAGAAAGCGGGTGGTTTGGGGAGAATGCCCGTTGCTTCGATCGTGATTTTTCCGGTGCCATCTTCGTCGATGGAAGCGTCGACGGCGGCATTTGGTAGGGCGGGTTTTTCCGGTTGCCGGGGTGGGGCAGGCTCGGTTTTTTCGACGACGGGAGGGTTGGGTGCGGGCGCTTTTTGTGTGGGGTCGTCCTGGGCGAGGACGGTGATGCCGCTTGCCAGGAAGAGGAGGGTAATTGTCAGGAGTATGTTATGTTTCATGATTTCCAATGAAGTTCGTTTCCGGCGAACGTGTTTCAATCGAAATGGCGTAATTTGTTAGTCAGAAACTTGTAAGGGAGATGTCAGGAACTGGCGGCTAGCGGTTAGCGACTAGCTGTTCGCAGAGCGGCGCCCGCCGCGGCGGACAAGCTCACGGAGGTTACGCCTACCGTTCCAGTTGGCGGGCTTGGTTGATCATTTGCTGGAGTTGTTGGACGCGCGGTTTGTTGGCGAAGGCTTGGGGGAGATCGGTGATGTTGGCGGAGAGTTCTTCGAGGCTGACGGACTCGCCGAGGGGCGTGCCTTTGAGCCGGGCGGCGAACAGGGCGGCGGTGGTGGCGAGGCGTTGGGCTGGGAGGGCTTGGTCGGGGCGCGCGGGGTTGGGTTCATAAGGGATGGGCCAGCGATTCTCGACCATTTCACCGGAGGACATGTCGCGGAAGCGGACCGATACCGAGCCGAGATCGCCTTCGCCGTCGGCGAGGGGTTCGACTTGGTAGACGGCGACGCCCGCCTCTTCGGCGGCCATTTCGGCGGCGTCGACGGAGTCATCGCGGAAGTCTTCTTTTTCGAGGAGATGTTTTTCGAAGCCGAGGAGTTTGTAGTGGCCGACGCGATTGGGATTGAACTCGACCTGGACCTTCACGTTCTTGGCGGCGGGACGCAGGGCCCCGGCGATTTGTTTGGCGAACCCGGCGTCGGCGTCTTCGGGTCGATCGAGGAGGTAGTAGCGGCCGTCGCCTTTGCGGGTGAGGGCTTCGAGGATTTCGTCGTTGAGGCCATCGGCGCCGATGCCGGCGGCGTCGAAGGCGATGCCGTTATTGCGCATTGTTTCGACCATGGCGGAGAGGTTTTCGGGTTTGGCATCGCCGAGGTTGGCGGCGCCGTCGGTGAAGAGGACAATGCGGTTTTGGGCGCCGTCTTCTCGTTGTTCCATGGCTTTTTCGAAGGCGAGTTCGAGGGCGGCTTCTAGGTTGGTGCCGCCCTCGCTGGGGAGGTTGTTGACGGATTCGATGAGTTGTTGGCTGTTGTCGCCGGTGACTTGATCGGCGATGAGGCGGGGTTGGCGGGCGAAAGAGATGAGCGTGGCTTGATCGGTGGGCTGGAGGTGATCAGTTAGGAGTGCGAAGGCATTGCGCACCGTTTCCCGGCGATCGATGCGTTCCATGGAGCCGGAGTTATCGACGAGGAAATTGAGGCGCAGCGGGGTATCGCCGGCTCGGCCGGCGGCGGCGGTGCGCATGGAGATGCGGATGAGATTGCGTTGCTGGAGGAAGGGGTGGATGGATTGCTCGATCTGGCAGGAGACTTTGTCTTCCTGTGAGGGCATGGGGTCGTTGTAGTCGAAGGCGTTGACGAACTCTTCGATGCGGACGGCGTTGGCGTCGGGCCACTCGCCTTTTTCGAGGGCGGCTTTGGCGAGTTTGAATGAGACGTCGCTGACGTGGAGAGAGAAGGTGGAGAAGGGTTCGGTGGCGGCGGATTTTTCGTTGATTCCGAGTGCGGGTGAGTCGGCACCGTTTAGCGAAAGGTCTTCGCGGAGATTCTCCTCTGCCAAAGAGATAAACAACTCGAAGAGTTCGGTTTGAGATTTGGTATTCCGGACCTTGAGGAGCGAGGTTGATGGATCGAATGAGGCGCTGGCACCCGGAGGAAAGGCGATTCCTCGTTCTTCGAGCAAGTCTTGGATTCGTTCGTTTGAGGCTTGGGCGAAAGGATCGAACCCCAACAAGGATGGGGGAATTTGGTAGGTATTCGTAAAAAGCTCTTCGGCGGACTCGATTCGAGGGACAATGATGACGCCATCGTCATCGACTTTGTATTTCATTCCCGCGAGTTCAGAGGTATAGCGAAGTGCTTCAGATAGTGGTACATCAGTTAGGCTGAGTGTTATTCTGGGACTCTCTGGTGACTCGTCTTCGGTTGACTTGGTAAGGTTTTGAACTTTAATGTCCAATCCCTTCCTCGACGCATCTGGTTCCATCATATCGAGTTCAACGCTCTTTTGTTTCAGGAACTCGACTGCGTCTTCCAATGGGGTGTCATTGAACTCGAGTCGAGGAACAATAATCGCCTCTAACTTGTTTATTCTAGATTCCTGAGGGGCTCGTAGAGAGCCCAAGTTGATGTCGGGATCGAGATGGGCTTCCAAGTCTTCGAGTGGGACTTTGGCTTCCCATTCTTCTCGGATTCTGGCGAGTTTATCGGCGCGGGCTTTTTCGTAGGTTTCGCCGTCCATAGGTTTGCCATCGCGATGCATGCCGCTCGTGGCTCCCTCGGTGGAGGCCCAGAGGTATTGGTTTTGGGCGGGGAGTTGTTCGCCGAACGAATTGGAACCGGCGGGCGCGGGTCCGAGAGTTCCTGTAGCCACCTCGCCGCCTTTCACAGTGAGGCCGAGGGTGTTGAGGTTTGCCTGGCCTGCGGTATCGACTTGGACGGGAGGAGCGGGCTCGGGGGCTATATCGGCATCATCAAGCATGACGCCTCCTGAGATGGCGAAGCCCGCAAGTTGGCTGGTATCGGGAGACGTGCCGTCGCGAGTGTTGGTTGCGGCCCCGGCGCGGCCGAAGAAGGAGGGGGCGTCCGCGCCTTCGG
>JBCDBW010000066.1:0-24554 GCA_039182965.1 Verrucomicrobiota bacterium | reverse complement strand
GCGAGACCCGGAGTGTTGCAGGGTCGTCCTTCGGGTTGTCCGGCGTTGGGGGTAACTCCGTAACGACGCGGGGCTCTTGGAAAAGAGCCCCGCGGTTCAGATTTCGGCCGGTCTTTTGGGCCGGTATGACTTGTGAAAGATGCGTTGTCTTAATAGTGGTCCATATCATGACCGCGATCGCGGCCTCTGCCACCGCCACGACGATCCCTGCCACCACCGCGACGATCGCCACCACGTCCTCCGCCACCGCCGCCGCCGCCGCCGCCACGATCTTCGCGAGGACGTGCTTCATTGACTTTGAGGGAGCGACCATTCCAGTCTTGGCCGTCAAGGTTGTTTACGGCAGCGTCCATACCTTCCCGGTCGGCCATCGTGACGAACCCGAAGCCTCTTGGGCGTCCGGTTTCGCGGTCCATGATGATGGCAACTTCCATTACTGTGCCGTATTGACTGAAGAGCTCGCGGAGTTCGTCCTCGGTGGATTCAAAGGGAAAATTTCCCACGTAGATTTTGGTGTTCATTTCTTTACTGCTTCTAACTGCGGCGACCTTGTTTCAGACTGTCTGGCACATAAGGCCGGGTTTCCAATCACCAGCAAATCAAGAGACTCGATTGATGACCCCCACGAGTTGATTTTTACGACCCGCTCCCGCTTGACCGACACTGTCGGCAGTTCGGCGGAAAATGCAAGCGTCATTGTCGTGGTGATGGAACCCTTATATTTGGGGGGTTTTGCAGGCGGGAGGAGTGAATTTTGAACTGAGTCGGTCCATGGAGGTCCATATATAGAGCGCGGAGGCCAGTGGTCGGTCTCCCGTTTTCGACAGGGCATGTCACAGGCCAGATTATTTCGAATTGGATCTTTTGAAACACGGGTTAGTAATCTCTGATCTTCATTTGTTTGCAGGTCGCTCTGAGGCGGAAGCGTTGCTGCCCGGCATCGAGGCGATGATGGGTGATGTTGAGGTGGTTGTTTTGAATGGCGATATATTTGACTTTGCCTGGAGTCGGTATCCTTCCGAGAGAGACTCATTGGGGGCGGCACAAGAGCTGTTGCAAGGATGGATTCAACTCTTTCGTGGTAAGGAGATCAGCTATGTGACGGGTAATCATGACTGTCTTTTTTCTTTCGAGACCGTTTTGGATGGTTTGGCGGCGAGGACAGAAAAGTTTCGATGGTATCGATACGGTTGTCGTTGGGGAAGAGCGCTCTTTTTGCATGGTGACTGTAGCAACCAGCGAATGAGTGCGGCCCTTTTGGCGCGGAAACGGGAGCGGTGGAGCCGATATCATTCTCGGACACGGCTTCATTCGGCAGCCTATGATGCCTGCGATCACTTGAGGCTAACACATGCATTTCATCGGGCCTATTTCCCTCGCGAGAAAACTGTTGCCCGTGTGTCATTTCATCTTGATGCGGTGATGCCTAACTGGAGAGAAGTGATTGAGAATTGTTATTTTGGTCACACCCACGTGCCTTTTTCGGGATACGAGACAGATGGTGTCCGATTCCATAATACGGGTTCAGGGATACGTGGCATGGGTTTTCAGCCGATGGCATTTGATCTTGCGGAGGCGAGGGGCACTGCGGAAAGACTGAGTTATGTCTGATGGGGACGGCTATCGCGTGAGGCAAACGGGAGCAAAGTTAGATTGCTATTCCGGTGGTGAGGGCGGGTTTATGGATTGGTCTCAAGGGTTTCGCGGGCGCTTGCTGGGGCCCTTGTTGAGAAGCCTTAGTGAGGTGGGTGTTCGAGCCAATCAAGTAACGTATTTGTCGCTTGTGGTCGGGCTTGCATTTTGTCCTTTGTTTCTGCACGGCTACCAGCTTTTGGCATATTCGTGTTTGTTCATTCACGTTCTCTTAGACGGGCTCGATGGGCCTTTGGCAAGGTTTCGTGGTCAGGCTTCCAACCGAGGTTCGTTCACCGACACGATGGTTGATCAACTTGTTGTTACCGCCACTACTTTGGCGATGGTTCATGCTGGAGAGGCGAGTATCTGGAGTGGTGGTTTGTATGTCTTCTTTTATGCCGTGGTGGTGGGGTTTGCATTTGTGCGGAATGCTTTAAAGGCACCGTATTCGTGGTTATTCAGACCTCGCTTCGTTGTTTTTCTTTGGTTCGCGGTGAACGGTTTCATCTGGCCTGGCACCTTGGAATGGGTGCTTTGGGGCGTGACGGGGATTCTTGCCGTGAAGGCGGTCACCGGCTTTCTATCGATTCGCCGACGAATTTAGGAGCGTGCGAGTTTTGAGCAAATGCCCTTCTTTGAATCCGTCTTGAAGAATGCGATAAACTCGTGGGCGAAGGGCGTTTGCCATTGGGTTTCGGCAGCTTGTGCGAGAGCTTGAGAGAGGTTCAAGCCATCGGAAAAAATGAGATGGTAAGCTTTGGTGAGCTCATCTCGTTCGGCTGGTGTGAGGCCTGCTTTCTCGAGTCCTGAGTGATTGAGGCCAGCGAGAAGATTGACAGCAAAGGACTCTGTAAATGGAGGTAGGTCGAGGCTGAGCCCCGCGAGGTCCGGGGTTTTGGCATAGCTGCCGATGCGGACGAACTGATGATACACGGAACCAGCTCCCAGTTCACTGTGATTTCCGACGGTGGCGTGGCCACCGAGAAGCGCATCATTTCCGATGGTATTGTGGTCGCCCACGGCGACATCGTGACCGAGGTGAGCGCCGGCTCGGAGGTAGTTATGGTCGCCGAGGGAGGTATTCTGATTGAGGGTCGCGCTGCGGTGGATGGTGACGAGTTCACGCAGGGTGTTTCCATCGCCAATGAGGACGCCGGACGGGGTGAGGGGGTTGAACGCGAGGTCTTGAGGGTCACTCCCCACGACCGAACCGGTCCCGATGAGGCACTGGCCACCGATGGAGACTTGGTTGAGGATTTGGACGTGTGATTCGATATGGCAGGCGGGGCCGATTGTGATGTCGCCGGTGATCACGGCAAAGGGCCCGATTTCGACATCATCGGCGATTGTACCCGATGTTTCGACGATAGCGCTTGGGTGGATCATTTGGAGTGGACGCGTGTGAAGCAGGAGTATGCCTACGGGGATTGGGAGAGTCGATCAAGGAAAACCGGGGAGTCAAAATTTTCTCCTCATGGGGTGAGCTGTCCGCTAGGCTGGCTTAAAGCGAATGTGATCGCGACTAGCATGAAGGGTTATTGTATTTTCCTTTTCGCAATGGCGTGGGCGTCTTTTGGAGTGGGGGAAGCGTCGTCGCAGGCATCGGTATCGCTTCCGAAGTGGACCAATGATGAGGGGGTAACGATCGAGGCGGAGTTGCTGGGATATGATGTGGAAACTGGAGAGATTAGCTTAGGGAAGGCGGACGGGACGGCGTACAACTATCCTGCGCGCGAATTGAGTTTAGAAAGCAAACTAAGACTATTCAATGAGCCCTTTTACCTTGATGCGACAAAGGGAAGAGAGATTCCCTATGACCGGCTTTGGCGTCCGCTCCTGATCGGGCTGGGCATCTGGATGGGTGTTCAGTTTCTTGTGTTTTGGATTGGCGTCGCGGTGGTGGTGCGGGATGATTCCTTGGTCCGTGCTCTTGGTGCGTTCTTAAAGTATTTTATTGGCGCTTTGCTTTTGCACTTATTTTTGGGCTTTGTCGGATATTTCTTTTTTGTATCTGAAACCGGAGAGCCGGACATGGGGTGGTGGCTTGGGATTACCGGGCTGATGGCCTTTGGCTCATTATGGATTTTTTGTGCGAGTGTGCGAGGTAGTTACGAGACAGGATGGGTGCGTGCGGTCCTGGCGTTTTTGCTGTGTTTGGTGCTTTACGTGGGCTTAGGAATTGTTGTGGGGCTGCTAGGCGAACGATGGATCGCATCAGATCATGCGAATCGGATGCTGACCGAACGTGTTTTTGTGCCCTTGGAAATGCTATGAAACTGGAGATATGCGAATTGTTTATTTGAAAAGAAGGGGAGGCGTCTTGATTCGGGACGGAGAGCGGTGGACTGTGGGAGACGGCTTTTCATTTGATCGTCTTTTTTCGTGCGAGGATCCGGCGGGCATGGTTTCCGAGGCGCTTGCGAGCGGGGAACAGGAAACGGCTGAGGTGGGGATTGAAAATGAAGTTTTGGCGCCCCCGATGGAACGTCAGGAAGTGTGGGCGGCGGGAGTGACTTACTATCGGAGTCGTGACGCCCGAATGGAGGAGTCGGAGCGATCGGGAGGGGATGTGTTTTATGACCGAGTTTACGAGGCGGCGCGGCCGGAGTTGTTCATCAAAGGGGGGATTACGCGCACGGTGGGGCATGGGGAGAAGATATCGATTCGGAGTGACTCGGCTTGGGATGTGCCCGAACCTGAATTGGCGGTGGCCGTGAGTTCCCGAGGGGAAGTATTTGGGTTTACCGTCGGTAACGATGTGAGTTCGCGTGAGATTGAGGGAGAGAACTTGCTTTATCTGCCACAGGCGAAAGTTTGGCGGAACTCCTGTGCTTTGGGGCCAGGGTTATTGATTGCAGACGCGATGGGTGCAGAGACACCAATTGGTCTGCGAATTGAGAGGGGCGGGGATTTGGTTTTTTCGGGAGAGACGTCGTTGGCGCAAATGAAGCGTTCGATCGAGGAATTGGTGGGATGGTTGATGCGGGACAACGTCTTTCCGTGGGGATGCTATTTGCTGACTGGGACGGGGGTGGTGCCGGATGCGGGATTCAGCTTGGCAAGTGGAGATGTGGTGAGGATCAGGATTGAAGGAATCGGGGAGCTATCCAACGAGGTAGAGTAGCCGAAGGGTATTTCTGACGCAATGCGCAACCAGGGGGTCGGAATTCCGTTTAATTGAATATGCGGGTTTTTTTCGTATTGCTCGTGGGAGCGGTTTTTGGCGGGATGCCGGGTGCGCTCCCAGGGCAGGGATCTGGGGGTGATCTTGAGCTTCGATTTAAGCGTATTGATAAGGATTCGGATGGTCGTATCCGTAGGGATGAGTTTCCTTGGGACGACTTGTTGTTCCGGCGGATTGATGGGGACGGGGACGGCTCGATATCGATCGATGAGCTAGTGACGTTCTCGGATGGACGCCGGTTGGACGTGAGCAAGCAGCGACCGGAGTCGACTTTGATTGAATGGGAGATTCCAGATGGTGCGCCAGTCACTTCAGAGGCATGTCGTAAGGCAGCGGAATACTCGGCTCGGGCGGACGGGTATTCAGTTTTGGTTATGTGGCGTGGGGCGACAGTATTCGAGCAATATGACAATGGGTGGAGTGAAGGGACAGCGCATCGTCTGGCGAGCGGGACGAAGAGCTTTGCGGGGGTGATGGCGGCGGCGGCCGTTGCAGACGGGTTGCTCGAGAGTTTTGATGAGAAGGTGAGCGACACGATTGTGGAGTGGGAGGCGGATGAGCTCTTAAAGGATGTAACGGTGCGCCAGTTATTGACGCTGACGAGTGGTTTGGATACGGGTGACAACGGGGAGGTGCCGTCTTACGCTTCTGCCGTCCGAGATGTGCGGGTGAGGCATGAGCCAGGGAAGGTATTTGAATATGGTCCGGTGCCATTCCAGGTGTTTGGGGAATTGATGCGGCGTAAGCTGGAGGGAGCACCTGAAATTGCCTATGAGTATCTCGACGAGCGAGTGTTTGGACCGATTGGTCTCGCAGTCACCCATTGGCGGGTTGATGAAAATGATCAGCGACACGCCCCTTCGGGAGCATTTTTGACGGCAAGAGAGTGGGCCAAGTTCGGAGAATTTTTGCGGATGGGGGGGCGGGTCGATGGTAAGGAGATCATTGAGTCTTCCTTGCTCATGGAACTGACTGAAGGGACCGAGGCGAATGCGGGTTATGGGATGACATTTTGGTTGCTTGGTCCTGGGGAGGCGACAGGCGCGGCTAGTGTCGGGATGCGCGAGCAACTAGAGGGCGCCTACATGGCGGCGGGCGCGGGCAAACAGCGGCTTTTTGTCTTGCCGATTCTTGACTTGGTGGTTGTCAGACAGGGCGAGACAAAAGGGCGGGCGTTCGACAACGCAAAGTTTCTGGGGCTGCTGCTGGGCCGAGAGGATTCTGGACCTATCGGACCGGCGAATAATCCGTAGGGACGAGCATCAGTGATTCGACGCCCTTTTTCACGAGGAGACGGCCGTTTTCCTCCGAGGCAGCCCGGGCGGATTGCCAATCTGGATCTTGAGAAAAAGCCTTGAAGGCGGCATCGCGAGACGATTGATTTTGGTGAGCGATGAGGTAGGTGAGAGTGGTATCGGAAGCATCTTGACCAGGGAGATAGGTCCAGTAGGCGAGATTCTCCATGCCGTGCTTTTCGAATAGAGCACACGTGTGATCGCGGAAGCGGGCGTTAAGATTGGCTAATTTACCGTCGTTTGTCTTATAAGTACGCCACTCGAAAATGCGCGAATCGTCCTCTAGAGGAAGGACGTCAATATCGGGCGTGTAATCCGTGGCTTCGAGAAGGAGGGACTCGATTTCTGCGACGAGCTTACCGTCTTCGGTTGAAGCGGCGTATGCGGCTTTCCAATCGGGGTCACTTTTGAATGCCTCCCATGCATTTTTTCGAGCTTGTTCATCCTCGAAGCCGAGCCAGTAGACCAGAATGTTTGTATCCTCGTTGTTGATGGGAACGAAGTAGCCTAGTTGGGTCATGCCGTGTTTATCGAAAAGGGCAACGGTATGGTTCTTGAAGCGTTCGTTCAAAGAGTCGAGTTTGCCTGGATGGGCGTGGTAAACGCGAAGTTCGTAGAGCGTATTGCGCTCGGAAGCGCTGACGGCCGTGAAAAATGCGAGAGAGAGGAGAGTTAGGATTAGACTTTTCATAATAGTTTTGGTTAGAGTCGGGGGACCCCATCGCCTGGAACCGGTTGTGCCTGAGCTTTCCTGTTCCCTTCGGGGACTGGCCAATCGGGGCTGGTGACGTGGGCCTCTTTCATAAAGGCAGCTGCTTTGGAAACGATTTCGGGGTATTGAGCTGCGAGATCGTCGCCTTCGCCAAGGTCTGCAGCGAGGTCGTAAAGCTCAATGCTTCCTTTGATCATGGGCTGTCGAACCGCTTTCCACTTTCCGAAGCGCACTGCTTGTTTGCCGCCGCGTTCGTATGACTCCCAGTAGAGGTAGTCGTGCTGTTGCTGACTATCGGGATCGCCCTTCAGTATGGGGAGGAAGCTAATGGATTGAGTGTCTTCAGGTAGGGGGGTTGAGGTGATGTCACAAGCGGTAGCCAGGAGGTCGCCAAAGTAGGCGATGTGGTCGGACTGTGAACCGGGGACGACCGTGCCCGGCCAGAAGGCGATAGTGGGGACACGGATACCGCCTTCATAGAGGTCCCTTTTCATTCCGCGGAGGGGGCCATTGGCGTCGAAGAATTCGGGATCATTTCCTCCCTCTTTATGATGTCCGTTGTCGGATGAGAATATGATGAGCGTATTCTCGGCGATACCTCGGCTTTCGAGGAAGGCTACTATCTCGCCGACGCGGGTGTCGAGGTAAGTTACCATGGCGGCTTGTCCTTTATCGGGAGTGGGCCAATCCTTGTTGGCGTAAATTCCATAGTCTGGTATTTCCTGTCCATCGCCAATGCCACGTCCGGCTTCATTATTTGCGTGAGGAATGGTGGTGGGGTAAAAGAGAAAGAATGGAGTCTTTGCGGTGACGACCTCATCGAGCCAATTCATCGCTTGGGCGTGAATGAGATCGGGGGCGTAATCGACTTTTTCGATGGCCCAACCAGCGCCATCATCGTCGGCGCCATCAGCCTTCCTTTTGGCGATCCAGTCGGGATGATCTTTGTTTTTAAGGGGCATGCGTTCTTCGCCAAGATAGAGAAACTCTGGATAATAATTGTGGGCGTGGCGTTGGTTTAAGTAGCCGTAGAAAAAATCGAAGCCTTGGCGATGGGGGTGTCCCGTGGATTGCTCTTCACCGAGGCCCCATTTTCCGAATAAGGCAGTGGTGTAACCGGCATTCCTAAAGACATCGGCGACGGTGAGGGTGTTGGGTTGGAGTGTCTGTTTTGGCTGATTATTAGCGTTACCGCGCACCCACGCGCGACCAGTGTGTTTTCCGGTCATGAGGACGCCACGGGAGGGCGCGCAAACAGTGGCGCCGGCGTAGAAATCGGTCAATATGAGTCCCTCTTTTGCGAGACGATCGAGATTTGGAGTTTGGATCTGTTTGGATCCAAAAATGCCGAGGTCACCGTAGCCGAGATCATCTGCGAGGATGAAAATCACGTTCGGGAGACGCTCCTTTGCCTGAGTGTCACCGTATCCGGCGGATGTGAGGGCAATGATGATGGCGAGGACGGCGGAAAGAATGGATCGTATTGTCATAGAAGGCGGGGGTCAAACGGCAGGGGCTTGTGCCGCTGGCTTATCAATCAGAGGGCTCTTTGGCGGAGTGATGGCGAGCGATGGTTTCGAGAAGCTTTTCAATGAATACTTGATCTTCAATGGAGAGAGACTCCAGTTCGATGAGGAAAGGTTTTCCTTTCATCATCAATCGGACTTTTCCTTCTTTAACGATGACGGGTGCGCTCTCTTTCTCTTGTTGTTGATCTTCTGGGGGGCGATGTGCGAGGAGGCTGGCGACAATCATTTTGCCCTGCCGGTTTTTCCACGTGCGTTCTTCTGTAACGGCGACTTCGGTGATGATGACGGGAGGTTTTTTATTGGGATCGGTGGGCTTTACACCAACGGAACCGGAATCGAAACCGCCACCGGAATCGAAACCGCCACCGGTTGTTTTTCTCCCAAACTGCGCGTGGGCGTCGGTGGAGATAATGATGACCAAGCCAACGGCGATCGGATAGAAGCGGTTCGGGAATTTCATGAGGATGCCTCCTTTCATGACAAGGCTAGCATTGTTGGACCGTTTAGGAAACCATGATCTCCGTCATGGATGTTGTGACGGCCTTTGAAAGAGTGACTTAGAAACCGCGCATGAAGGTAAGACACGCGAAACTAGAAATCCTTTTCGCCTTTCTTGCGCTGTTTGGTGAAGGTTCGTTGTTGGGTCGGCCGGAAGCATTTGAGGTGGGGAAAGCCGATTTGGATGAATTGCCGGGCGGGAAGGAGGCAGATGGAATTGTTGGGGATTTTGTTTTACGCAACGACAGAGTGGCGGCTGTGATTTCCTGTGATGCGCCTTTGAGGCGAGCAAACATGAGCACCTTTTATGGGGAAGACGGCGTCACACCCGGGTGTCTGTATGATTTGACGATGGCAGGGGAAGATAATGATCAAATCACGGTATTTGCGCCGCTGGGCCAACGAGGGACGGTTTCATATGTGCGTGTCGTTAAGACTGGAGAAGATGGGGAAGCGATTATCGAAAGCGTTGTCAGCGGGGCCCTGGGCAACGGGTTGGCTATGCGCCACGAGTATCGTTTGAGGAATGGCTGGCAAGGGGTTGTTATCGTTAGTGAAGTAAGGAACGAAGGAAGCGACGCGAGAGAAGTTGTGTTGCGGGATGGGTGGACTCGGTTTGAACGGGCGGGTCAATGGGGGGGGGTTCATTGGGCGGATGCGAACGATCCGGCCGACAGGTGCGGGTATGCGTTTGGACGGGTATCGTTTGAAGATGTTTTGAGGCGAGATGATGCCAAGGTGGAGTTGGCACCGGGTGAATCGATTCGGCTGGCCCGGTTTTTGGCGGTGGGGCGATCCCCAGCGGCGGCCTACGGATCGGTCGCGACGTGGCGGGGGGAGGCACTCCCGGTTCGTGTGGTGATGCAGACGGAGGAAGGTGAGGGACTGACGACGGGCCGGGTTGTGATAGAGCTTTCTGAAAAAGCGTTGCTGCCGGGCTATCCAAACGGTTTTGGTGAAGTTTTGACCGCCCTTCCTGAGGGGGAGTTTCGGTTCCGCTTTGAAGACATGGGGCGGAGGGGAAAAGTGCGGAGATTGAAGGTAGGCGAAAGAGATACAATTGACGAGCTGGTAGTGTTAGGGCCTTCGAGGGGGATCATCTTTGATGTTCGGGATGGAGATGGGAAGCTGATTCCTTGCAAGGTACAGTTTATTGGGATCGACGGAACTCCGTCACCGGAGTTAGGGCCGTCCATTCGGGCGCACGGATGCCGAGACCAGTATCATTCTGAGCGGGGGGACTTTCGCGTGCCTTTACCCGGGGGCCGATACCGGGTGGTGGTTACGCGAGGGCCGGAGTTTAATCATTACGCGGAAGAGGTGGAACTGGGAGACGGAGATGTAGTGGTGATGAAGGTCGTCTTGGATCGGGTTGTGGATACGACGGGGTGGGTGAGTGCGGATTTCCACAATCATTCAACGCCGAGTGGCGACAATGTGTGCGGCACGGACGATCGCGTGATCAATCTGGTGGCGGAGCAGATTGAATTCGCGCCCACGACGGAGCACAATCGGCTGTATGATTGGGCGCCACATATTGAGCGTCTTGGGTTGGGCGAACAGATCTACACCGTGCCGGGAGTGGAGCTAACGGGGCGGGGAGCCCATTTCAACATGTTTCCGCTGGAGCCGGAGCCAGGGCGGCAGGATGCAGGAGCGCCAGTGTGGCAGGGTGATCCGCGATTGAATGCAGTCGTGTTGAGGGGATTTCAAGGAGAAGAGGAGGATCGCTGGGTGCAGATCAATCATCCCGACATGGTGGAGAACTTTGTCGATCGGAATGGCGACGGCAAAGCGGACGGCGGATACCTGGCCTTACCGGAGCTGATTGATGGCGTTGAGGTTCAGAACTATCGTCCGTCCAACATTTTAGTGGGAGCTCCGTTTCGGATTGGAAAAGCCCGCGGTGGTTTGGGCTTGGGAGTGGATTATTTTCGTGAGTTTATCTGGCTCCAGCTGTTGAATCAGGGGCATCGGATTTGGGGTGTGGCCGTAAGCGATGCGCACGCGGTGCACGGTAATGGGGTTGGGGGGTGGCGGGTTTATCTGCCGAGTTCCACGGACGAGCCCGAGGAATTGGATTGGAGGGAATTGGTGCGGAATGCTCTTGCTGGGCGAATGATTTTGAGCACAGGACCTTTTTTGGAGGTGGGGACGGACGGTGGTGCAGGACCTGGTGACACGGAGTCTTTATCAGGTGCAAGCGACGAAGTATACTTAAGTGTTAGGGTTCAGTGTGCGGATTGGCTTGATATCGACCGGGTGCAAGTGCTTGTAAACGGTCGTCAGCCAGAGGAGTTGAATTTCAGGCGGGCGACGCATCCGGACTTGTTTAATGATGGTGTTGTGAAATTTGATGAGCGAATATCGGTAGCAATTGAAGGAGACAGTCACCTAATTGTTGTGGCCTATGGTGAGAATCATGATCTGTCCATAGGCTATGGAAGTAGCGGGCAGGCGGCGCTTCGTCCCTGTGCCTACAACAATCCCATTTTTGTGGATGGGAATGGCGATGGGTTTAAAGCCAACGGCGACACTTTGGGCTTTGAATTGCCGGTGAAGCGCCTGAGTGTGAAACGGGCGAGAGAGATGCTTGAGAAGAACGGCTTGGAAGAGTTAATGATGATGAACCAATGATGAAGAGACTAGTATTCGGAATGATCGGGTTTGGGGTGATGGCCGGGTTGGCCGGAGCCGATGAATGGGTGCGGTTTAGGGGACCGAATGGTTCGGGTGTGAATGAGGGAGCTTTGATTCCTGCGGAGTGGAACAAGTCTGATTACAAGTGGAGTGTGGACTTGCCCGGAGTTGGGCATGGTGCGCCGGTGATTTGGGAAGATCGGATATTCGTCCTTTGCGGTGATGACGAGAAGGGCACGCGGATGCCGGTCTGTCTGGATGCGGAGACCGGGAAAGTTCTTTGGAGCGAGGAGTTTACGCCGGGAAACTCGAAACGGCACCGCTACAACAGCGTGGCGGCAACGACACCGGCAGTCGACGAGGAGCGGGTCTATTTTAGCTGGGGCGACAAAGAGTCGTTAATTCTTATGGCGTTTACGCATGGCGGCGATGAGGTCTGGGAAGCGGATCTTGGCTCGGTGAGTGGTGGCCATGGTTTTGGGGCTTCCCCTGTGGTTTATGGCGACTTGCTCGTATTGAATAATGATCAAGAGGGTGAAGAGAACGGGTTCCTGGTGGCCCTTGACCGGGAAACCGGCGAGGAAGCTTGGCGGGTGGATCGAGAGTCGAAGCGAATCAGCTATTCGACGCCGGTGGTTTACGAATTGGGCGATGAGAAAGGTGAAGTGTTAGTCTTCACGAACTGGACACACGGTTTTACCGCAGTCGACCCAACTTCGGGGGAGGTTGTCGCGGAAAAAAGCGTATTTTATCAAGAGACCAACGAGAGAGCGATCAGTTCTCCGATTGCATATAATGATTTGGTGTTGGGCACGTGCGGGTTCACGAAGAATCCCAAGCATGCGGTGGCGATGAAGTTGGATGCGGGGGGAGATTTTGAAGAGGTCTGGCGAATTGAGCGTTCTGTACCGCACATTCCAAGTCCAATTTTCGTAAATGATCTCGTATTTTTGTGGGACGATGGAGGAATCGTCACGTGTGTAGAGCCGGCTACAGGCAATGTCAAATGGCGTGAGCGGGTCGAGGCCAAAGGAGAAGTTTATGGGTCTCCCGTATCGGACGGAGAGAAGATATTCAGTGTGGATAAAGAAGGGGTGGTATCGGTAATTGCGGCGGACGATGAATTCGAGGTTCTGGCGCAGAACGATCTGGGGGAGCTGTGCCGCTCGACTCCAGCGATCGCCGACGGCGTCCTCTACATTCGGACGCATGGCAAGCTGCATGCGATTCAGGGCCAAAAGGGTTAAATACGGGAAAGTTGGCTTACCGCGGGGGCGGGGCGTGACGACGGAGCCAGAGGCGGAGTTTTGAACGAGTGGAAGAGGGTCTGAGTATCCATGCATCGTTGTGGTTTCGGAAGCCTGTTGAGAGGAAGGTGAAATTGCCTGGGATACCGGTGGCGCGCAGGTAGTCTTTTGTTGAGTTGAGACGGAGTGATGATTGGGATGTGTTTACTTCATCACAAACGAACTGCGGTCGCTTGTTCAGGCGATTCAATCGGACAAGTGCGGAGGCGCGATTGGCGCCCGGGTAGGGCCACGTGGTGCGGACGCCGTCGTATCCCGAGTAGGGGACGAAGGCATGCCAGAGCGATGCGATTTCGTCGTCGTAAAGTCCGATATAGTTGCATGCGATGGCGCCCCGTGAAAAGCCTGAGAGGATTACGCGGTTCGGATCGCCGCCGAATTGAGAGCATATCCAAGGAATGGTGGCTTTGGTGTAAGCCACGGTTTGGTCCGGGCGATAGGAAGGTTTGTTTCCCCACCACGTGGTAACGTTGGCCGTCCCGGATTCGTTGAGATAAGGAACTGAGAGCCAGATGTAGCCTTTTCCGCCGGAAAGCCCGAATCCGAGTTTGGCATCTTCAACGCGCCCCGTGGAGACGTCTCCGTATTGATTTCTGTAATCACCGTTTCCCGCGAATTCCACGATGACGGGATACCTGCGACCGGATTTCCAATCGACGGGCAGATATAGAACATGATAGACGCTTGTCGAAGCAAAGTGCGGATGCGTTTGCCGAACTCGTTTTCCTGGGCGGGCCGGTCCGAGGTCGATGTGGGGTATGAAGAGATCAGGTGCGACCGTCCGAATATCGGGGGCGTTTTGCGGCTCGACGGCACCTCCCGAAAAGGGGATCGCGAAGGCGACTATAGGTAGGAAGGAGAAGAGCCGGTTCATGTGCTTCAGTTTGGGCAAAACCATGACTTTCGACAATGCGGCTTTGTGTCTAGAGTGGCTTCATGAAACGATTGGTATGGGCGGCGGTGTGCCTTGCGGTGCTTGCGGGTGGGCCGATATTGTTTCATTGGTTTCTGGACGCGGATGGTGACTCCGCGTTTGGACGATTGGGAATGCAAGGGGAGGCTGAGCGACCTTTTTTGCAGAATCAACAGACCGATGGAAGAGGCAAGGTTGTCAGGGCGGGAGGTGTTCGTTCGGAGCCGCCACCGGGAGGATCGCCCGCTTGGAAAGACTCTGTTGCGGCGTCTCTTTTGTCTGACCGTTGGGATTTGGGGAATCCGAAAGAGCGGGCGGAGTTGGGGCGGCGACTACGGGCGGCTTCTTATGCCGAGTGGCAATATACTCGGGAGACTGCGGAGAGAATGGGATTAGAGTTGAGGACTCCAGACGGGGCGGTTTTGGTAGGATTTGAAGGGGAGGTGCCTATCTACGAGATGGATGAGAACGTGAATGCGGCAATTTCGGTGAACGCGCACCTGGTTCGTGAGACGGCTCCCTATTCGGTGGATGGGGATAGCTGGACAATGGGAATCTGGGAAGTAAGCGGCATTCCTCGATTAACCCATACCGAGTTTTCTGGGCGTGTGTCTGTGGGAGATGGGACGTCGGAGATGAGCGATCATGCCACCCACGTCGCGGGAATTCTGTTTGCCGAGGGAGTTAATGCCGCTGTGAAAGGCATGGCACCGGGGGCATCATTGGTTGCGCATAGTTCGACGGACGACACGGTGGAGATGGCGCTGTTGGCGATGGCTGTTGCGAATGAGAGCGGGAGGATTCCTGTTTCGAATCACTCTTATGGTCAGCGGGCGGGTTGGGTGAACACCAGTTGGTATGGCGTTTTTTCGGATGATGGCAACGCGGCCAATGATTTTGTGGAGCGTTTTGGAAGATATACCTCCACCAGCGCTGCGTGGGACGGGATCATGTGGAACGCTCCTTACTATTTAGCATTCAAGTCTGCGGGCAACAATCGGAACGATGAGGCGCCCGGGGCATTGACGCGGTGGCGACTCAATGGATCGGTGTTCCCGATTCTTTTCTACGATTTGTCGGCGCATCCCGGGGACGATTCTTCTTATCGCATATCGGGCGGGCACGAAGGATTTGACACCCTGACGCAAAAAAGTGTGCCGAAGAATGGGATTACCGTGGGGTCCGTACTGGATGCTGTTTCGAGCGGGAATCGTGCTTTGTCCGGCGCAATATTGAATTCGTTCACAGGATTTGGTCCGACGGACGATGGGCGTATCAAACCGGATTTAGTGGCGAACGGGAACGGGCTAGTTTCAACAGGTGCTTCGAGTGATGCTGACACCTCGAACCGGACCGGGACCAGCATGGCAGCACCAGGGGCGTGTGGGGCGGCCGTTTTGATGGTGGACTACTTTGCGCGCCTATTTCCTGGGCAAGGCATGTTGGGAAGCACCCTAAAGGCATTGTTGCTGCATACGGCGGATGATCTCGGCAATGTGGGACCGGACTATCGTTACGGTTGGGGATTAGTAAATGTGCTGGCGGCGGCGGATTTGGTTCTTGGGCATCAGAGTGAGCTGTCGCGGGGGCGAATGATTGAGGGGAAACTCGGTGGAGCGGTGTCGTTTCAATCGTATCCGGTATATTATGAAGGTTTGGGACCGCTGAGGGTGACACTGTGTTGGACCGATCCACCCGGCGCGGCCACGACGGCTCATGATGTGCGTGAGGCGCGTCTGGTGCACGATCTGAACATCCGTGTTGAGAGTCCGAGCGCGCAACTTTTCCGACCTTGGGTGATGCCTTGGGTAGGAACTTACACCGATGCGAACCTCGATGCGTCAGCGACGACCGGGATCAATACCGTGGACAACGTGGAGCAGATCTTTTTGGAAGCGCCGCCTGAGGCGGGGGTCTATACGCTGACGGTGGATTTTGCAGGTGGATTGGTGCAGGGACCGCAGACTTATTCGCTAATCGTCACGGGTGGCTCATTTCCGCGGGGGTATGAATTGTGGGCTGCCCAGGAATATCCGGGCGAGTGGGCGAATGTCTTAGTGAGTGGCTTCGGCGCTGACCTTGAGGGGGATGGGCTCGCGAACGGCATTGAGTATGCTTTTGATTTAGACGCGGGAGGCTATGACGGGTTGAATTCGGTGTATACCGCCGGGGAGGAGAATGTGGGATCGGCCGAGTATATGACACTCGTATATGAACGTGATACCTCCAAATCTGATATTGGTTATATTGCTGAATGGTCCTCGGATTTTGTTACGTGGACCCCACTTGATGGGGTGGTGATAGGAACGGAAGGAACGCGTGAGACCGTAAAAGTGATGATGGAGAACGACGGACGAAGGAAGTTTGCAAGGCTTCGGATCGTCAGGCTATAGAAAGGCTAGAAGTGAAAGTGACTTATATTACGGCGGGTGCTGCGGGAATGTATTGTGGAAGCTGCATGCACGATAACACCTTGGCGGCGGCCTTGATGCGGATCGGTTGTGATGTCACGCTTGTGCCGGTGTACACGCCGATTCGGACGGATGAGGAGAGTGTCAGTCTCGACCGTGTATTTTTTGGTGGGATCAATGCATATCTGCAGCAGAAGAGCTTCATCTTTCGACATTTGCCAAAGTGGATGGATGGGTGGCTGAACAATCCTCGATTGATTCGGAGTGTATCAGGGCGGGCGGTTAGCATCGATGCGGAGGCGCTTGGAGAGTTAACACTGTCCACGTTGAAGGGTGAGCACGGAAAGCAGGCGAAGGAGGTGGGGCGCTTGATTGATTGGCTTCGTGATGAGACGAGGCCGGATTTGGTTCATTTGACGAATCTTTTGATTGGTGGGTTTGCCCCCGTGATCAAGCGCGAATTGGGCGTTCCGGTTTTGGTCACTTTGCAGGGTGACGACTTGTTTCTCGAGCATCTTAAGGAGCCGTATCGATCGCAAGTGATGGGAGAAATGAAACGGCTGGCGAGCGAGGTGGATGGGTTTGTTGTGAACAGCGAGTATTACGCGAAGGCGATGGCGACTTTGCTTGAAGAGCCTCTAGAGAAGTTCCATCAGATTCCGCTTGGGCTGCGAACCGTGGATTTTGAATCGATTGACCGAAGCAAAAGCAAGAACGAGGGTGGGCAAACGGTAGGTTATTTTGCGAGGATTGCTCCCGAGAAGGGGTTTCATCTTTTGGTGGATGCCTTTATTCGTTTGAAGGAATGGCCGGACACGAGGGAGTGCAGATTTCATGCGGCCGGCTGGTTGAGTTCGGACGAGCGGGAGTATTTTGAGTCTGAGAAGGCGAAGATGGAGAGTGCGGGGGTATTGGACTCGTTTGAATACAAGGGGGAATTAGACCGGGAGGGGAAGCTCGCCTTTTTCGACGAAATTGATTTGTTTTCGGTACCTGCCGCTTACCGGGAGCCCAAAGGGTTGTATGTCTTGGAGGCATTGGCATCGGGTGTTCCGGTCGTGCAGCCGGCGCATGGGATTTTTCCGGAGTTGGTCGAGGCGACCGGTGGTGGGGAACTGGTGGCTCCGGGAAGCGGCGCGGAGCTAGCTGAGAAGCTGGGGGTGTTGTTCCATGATAAGGAGCGTCGGGAGGCGCTTGCGGAGACGGGGCGCGATCGGGTGCACGAGCGTTTCAATTCCAATGAAATGGCGCGGAGGACCCTCGATCTCTATTCCCACGTTCTCGAGCGGAACCGACGCTATGCATAAGAGACTCGTCAGGGCACTGGGCTGATGGCGAAAGTAATGAAGAGGCAATGACCCTCATCAGTCGGTGTGGAGGCTATCAGCGTGGAGGCATTATCGACCTCGACTGTGACGCCGGCGGTCGTCCAGTCCACAAAGTTCGTTGAGACATAGACGATATAGGAGACTCCCGTTACTCCGGGGCGTTTGTTGATGGTGAGCGTGAACTTACCATCTGTCTCCAGCGCGGTAGGGACGAGGTCGAAATCAGGGCTATTCGGATTCAATCCGGCGAGCGCGAACTCGACGATATTCAGGATGCCATCCTTGTCGTCATCACCCGTTTCATTGCCGAAGAGACCATTTGCGGCAGCCCACTGGGAGAATGTCAGCTCGTGTTGAGGTTCGTGATCGACCTTGACGTTCTTGTTGTTGGTCACGGCAACGGAAGTGACTCGGGTTGTCATTCCGGGCCCGGTGAAGGTGACATCATATGTTCCATCTCCGTTGACGGGCACCGAGTAGGCGCCAGTATCGGATGAGACGGCGTAGTAAGCCGAGCCGGCCACATCGACGCGGATGCCGCCGCGTCCTTCCCCTTTGTCGTAAAAATCGTTGCCGTTCACATCTTCATAGACGCACCCGGTGATGAAGGTGGTGTTTTCGAAGGTGTTGGCGAAATCCTGAGTTACGATTTGGGGCCCGACGTTGCCGTTTGTGCCGTTTACGACACCGATTCCGATCTCCTTGAACCGATTGGAGTGGATACTCATCCGGTGACCTGCGGGATTTTGCATTCCTTGACCGGAGAAGGCGGAATTGTAGCAGGGGTCGCTGAAATTGGTGCTATTTCCCCAGTCGATATTGAAGCCGGCGTGCCCAAAGAGGGTCGATTTGGAGTATGCGAACACGTTTTCGGCGACAGTTTGGAAATTGTAGCCGACGGCGTCCATCCGATCCGAAATGTCCGAGCGAGGGTTGAATCGAATGCCATCACAGGAGGGAGGATTGCTTGACGAGTTATGACCTTGAAACCTGTTTTGATACATATCTTGAGAATGACATTCGGCGGACACCATGAGCTTCTCGTTAAAGGAAAGGGGTTGGGCGAACTGGTCCATGCAAGGCTGCCCGGTTCCTTGAATAATGTGCGACATGTTCCACGAGAACTGAGAGACGATGTGATTTGGATTGATGCCAAAGGCGCTCATGGCATTGAGCACGTCCGGGTCAGCGGTACTCTTTAGCCTGTAGGATTCGGCTATCGCGTCTGCACGGGCACGATTGATCAACTCAAGATACAATTGGGCATCTGGGGAGGGGTTGCCTACGGAATAGCGAGTCTTATCAATTACAGGTCCAATTTGGACGTTGTCGAGGAACCAGCCAACGGTGCTGAAGCTTGGATCGAACCAGGTGCCACCGGAGTAGTCGTAAAAGAAGCGAATTTTTATAGTCTGTCCTGCGTAGGCGGCGAGGGAGAACTCCCGGAAAACGAAGTTTGCCTCGGTTTGAGTTCCGGTCCCCTGTTGGGAGAAGAGCGTCGTCCAACTGGAGCCACCATCGCTGGAGACTTGGACGTGGGCGGTTTCTCCGTTCAAGGACCAGGAGAGCTGTGATTGGAAGGCGAGTTTGGTCTCTGCTTGGACGTCGACGGAGTCAGTGAACTCGAACCAATTGTCTCTTGGGGCATTGCGAGCGAGGCGAAAAGCAGCGTTTCCGACGGCGACGACCGTATTTTGGATAATGGAGTAGCCGGCGTCTATTTGCTTTGTGATCTGTCCCTCCCCGGTTTCAGCGCCGTCGGAGAGAGTCGTGGCACTCGCATCAGTGGGGGTGGGGAACAGGGGTACTGCAAGTAGGGGGAAGAGTGTGAATCGGCTGAGAGCCCGACTGATTCTCTTCGGCAAGCGGGCGGCGAGGGTGGTTTCTGCGGCATGGCGCATCGGACACGAGGGGTCACATCGGAAATTGAAGGGAGCAATGCTTTGTGTAACTATAATTATTATAATTACAATATCTTATTGTCAATGGTTTCCACCGTTTGGCCCGGAGCGCTGCGGGCGGTACAGGGCTTTTTTTCGAACCCGTTAGAAATGGATCTTTGTCTGTTCATTTTTGGAAGGTGCTGCCGTGCCTGCCCGTGGACACTAGAAGACTCTTGTTGATTCGGTGGGTTCTTGAGCGGCATGCCAGGGCGGCAGGCGACCGGCACCAACGGTGTGCTTTCATAGGAACGGTGGTCGTCCCTGAGCGGTGGAATGGTGGCCTATACGATTCCTAGCAAACGCCTGCGGGCTGGGGAGCTTTAGCGTGGGATGGGGATTTGCTAGGATTTGCCGGTCAGGTAATCATGAATGATTCCAGTTTGCCCCTTGGGATCTCTTTTCCTTATAGTCGAGTTCGTCATTCTTGAATGGTCTGAAGGAGTTGCCTTAATACCAAACCTTTCTGAAGCGTTTGCTATGAACGTGCAGGCTGTTCCATATCGCCCAATATGCACCGAGGTTGTCTTTTGGGGTCGCCTGGGGGGAGAGCTTCTGACGTTGGTGTTGATTGGCCTGGGTGGTCATCGTGTCAAAGCTGTTAGTTGGTCGAGAACGTAGAAGCGTGGTTTCATTTCCAAACGGCGCCCTGAAGAGCCTGCGGAGCATCTTTACGATTTCCAGAAGATTCCAGTGGTTGGGGTATGAAGCAGAGGTCTGCTCAGCTAGCTCGATTCGTTCAGGTATCCCGGTATTTTCATGAAGCGGACCGCTTTCTTTATGAATGGGGGACAGCGACGCTTTGGGATCTAACTTGAATGCGGCGGTTGCAGCGGTCCAAAGACCTTCCGGATATTCAAGGGTGTTTTCGTTGGGGGCGTCGGAACTCTTTGGTGGACGAGCGATTCGTCGAAACACTCGTTGTGTTGGAGAGCGACTCTTGGGAGGACTGTGCTGCTTCATGGCTCATTTGTCAGCAATGGGTTGCACCGCTTCTATTTTGGCTTTGTGATGCCCTTCGCGGAGGTTCGTCGTCTAGTCTTCTCGCGAAGCTCCGCGCATATCCTTTCCTTATCGCTGAGCTTGCTTATCCCCTTTTTTGCGGCCGGGATTGCGAGAAAGCGAATCCGAGGCCGGCTCCGAAGCCAAGACCATGAAAAAATCCCCAGAGGAGGCGTCCGAGTGCGATGTGCGTCTCAAGGAGTGGTGCAAGGATTCCCTGTCCGTTGGCGGCGTAGTAGCACATTCCGCCGATTGTGTAGCCGAGAGTGTGGAAGGTGAAGAGGATCGCGAAGATTGCGAGGAAGGACGCACGGGGTCTGAGGATCAAAACGATAATGATTGTGAAAGCGGCGAGACCTGCGGCAGAACCGAGGATTTCTCCGGCGGCCGCGCGAATTACGAACCAACCGACACACCATAGGGCGGCGTATGCGATAAATCCGGGAACAAAGACTGCGTAAAGCTTTCTTAAGCGGCCTGGCGGTGGAAGAAGGGGGTAGAGAAGAGGTCCGGATAGGGCGACAAAGACGAGTGCGGTTGTGGTGTATAGAGTGATGGTGCTCATCCGGCCCCCGAAGGCCCAGACGGCATAGGAGAGGACGCTCAAAATGGCGAAGCGGACCGAACCTTGGACTATGGCGTGAGACGTGGACATTGAGATGGAGTGATTAGAGATGGGTCGCTGAGGAGAGATCTTATGGACCGAGTCAGACCATGCGCAAACTGCGAATGACCGATCTCAGTTCAATAATTTCCATAATAAGATGACATTTCTGTAATTATTTGTTGAATCCATTCATTAATGGACGACCTTAGGTCATCTCTCTTGGAAACGGAGATTTGAACACACACAAATAGACAGGGAATCTCGAAAAATGAAAACAAATCTGCCTTCTTCTCACGGCGGTTTCTCCTTCACTCAAGTGCTTGTTGCTGTAGCTATTATGACTGTAATTGCTACCGCGGCATTCAGAGCAATGTCCTCAACCGCGGAACGGGCTGAGGAATCGAAACTGGAATCTGATGTGAAAGCGGTGAACGCCGCTTTGAATGTGTACGAGACCTTTGGGGGGCAGATTCCCGAGGACGCCTCACCGGGCCAGGTGATTGGTCATTTAAAGAGTAAAGCGAGTGCCCTTACCCGGGAGCAGACCAACGGGGTAACGGGAAGCTTAGTTGATCCTCGGATGCGGGCGCTCCTCATGGTCGACAATGGGGAAGGTGGCGAGGAGACTGGCGGGCCTCCGATTCCTCGTGCGGTGTGGAATGCCCTGACCCAGCGGTTTCAGGTGAAGACCTCTGGGACGGGAGTGGTGAAGTTTGTGATCGATGACAGCTTAGGTGACAGCGAGGTGGTGTTTGAGGATCGGCATCAGAATTTGAAGCTTGCGACCTCGGATGAGTGGATTTGGGACTATCGTGAAGTGTATGCGAATGGTGGAGGCTCTCCCACCTCAGTTCCGATGCCGGGTTTGCCTGGTGGGCAGGGGGCTGGGCCTCTGGGGCCGGCGGGAGGTGGGAGTGGTGGTGCCAGCGGTGGCGATGCGACCCCGCTGGATCCTCCCGAGTTCTCCATCTTGACGGGTACTTTTCCAATTACCGATTTCGGGTTGTCCTTGGCATTGACCAACCCGTCCTCCAATCCGGTTGATGATTCGCGGATCCTCTTTTCAGTAAATGGTGGCCAATGGGACGTGTATAAGAAGGCGATCACTGTAGAAGCTGACACGGTCGTTGAAGCGTATGTCGAATCGATGAGTCAGGACTATTCTAACAGCTCACAAGAGAGTGAAGAATACAGTGCCAGCAGTGTGAAATTAGAGCGTCCGACGATTGTGGCGTCGGCGGATAAGTTTGATTTTGAAGACCATGCAACCGTCGAAGTCGAGATCTTCGATGCGAACGATGACAGTGTTTCCGAATTGCGATATCGGATTGGCAACGGGTCTTGGGCGCCTTACGATGGAGCGTTCACACTGGATGTGCGTGAATACAGCTCAGGGACTTTTGTTCGAGCAAAAGCGTTCGCTACGGCTGAGTACTATGAGAATAGTCAGGGTCGCCGTGCTGACATTGATGAGCCTGATCCGGTTCCTCTTGATGATCCGATCATCAACACGAGCGCTCCGAAGTTCGATTATGATGAAAACCAGATGGTGCTCGTGACCATCATCAATCCAAATGATTTGGCGGAGTCCAGCATCGAATACCGAGTGGACGACGGTATCTGGAAGGCCTACAGCGGGGCGTTCAACTTGAACGTAATGGATTACCAGGTGAGTCCGGCTTCGATTCAGGCTAAAGTGATTCCCGAGGTGGCGTATGCGACGGAGAGCGGTGTTGTCTCGGCCGCCGTTGCCGAACCTGATCCGTTGTTTTCAATTTCAGGCATCGCCGACGGACTCTTTTCGGATCCGATCGGTCCGGGTGTTGAAGACGATTACGTGTATACCGTGGATGGCGGGCAGACCTTTTTCTGGGGTGATCCGGCCGGCGACAGCGCTCCCTTGAATACTTGGCTGAGCCAGGATGACTATACTTGGGATCAGCGTCGTCAGAACATGCTTGGATTTTCCGGCAACTCGTTCGTCGATGTAACGCCGGGTGAGCGGTTCCTTTTAGGATCGATTGACTACTTTAACGGAAGTGTCTGGTCGGGCACGGAGGCGAACTCGGTGCAAATGTTAGTTGACCTTGCTTTCAACGATGGCGGACAGACGAATGTCCTGAATTTCTCGATTGACCTGATCAACAGCATCAACACATCGGATGCTTGGGAAAGTGCGGACACCATCCAGTTGCAGAATCTCTTCTCCAGCTCCACGACTGACATTGAGGGACGGACCTATTCGTTGCGGTTGGATTTTGGTGACGAAGGTGTGGATGGCTTTGGTTGGTCCGAGATTGATCAGTTCCATGTTCAGGAAGGGCAGACTGCGTCAGGTAATCTGTACGGGACGCTTTGGCTACAGTCGGACGAGTGAGTAGTAGCGCCGAATTGTTTATTTCATGGCGACACCGTTGGGTCCAGTAGCAGGATGATGACTGAAAGAAACAGAAGAAGGAATGGGACTTCTGCGGGTGTCGGCCGAAGGAAATATCTCCCTCCTTTGATCATGTGGTGTCTCGGGGCGACCTCTTTTAGAAGCCCCGTTCGCTCCCTGGGGAGCTAAGCTTGAAAAAATTCTCCCGGTAAAGAGATGGAAGCCCCGGGGCGCCACTGATCACCTTTCAGCAGGGTCGGCTTCAAATTAGGAACTGACTTTGTGAATCAGTCGAAGGCGTGTCGGATCATTTGATGCCGGCTCATTGATTAAGAAATCTTAATCTTATATTGTGGATTCTTGCGGATGGCGGAACTTGATGCTGTGAAACTCAAAAGGGGGGTCTTTCCATGAGGGCGAGTTTAAGCGTCGGGAGAGTGACTAGAGTCATGTTGTGGATTGTGTTGGCTTTGTGTGCGGCTCATGTCATTCAGGCACTTTATTTTCTGGCGGGAGACATTGAGTACATCAAGATGATCGATCTCGATATTGAGGGGAATCTGCCATCGATATACTCAGCCTTTGCGATCGCGTTCTGTTCGATGCTTTTGTTTGTCATCGCGATCGACCAGCGGCGGAAGCGGGCGGAGGGGCGGGTTCAGTGGATGATTCTAGCGTTTATCTTTCTTTTTTTGGCACTGGATGAGGCCGTTTCGATTCACGAGGAATTGGGGGATGTGTTTCATGCAATACTCGAGACGAAGGGACTCTTGTACTTTGCGTGGGTGATTCCCTACACGGTGGTGGCGCTCTTTCTTGGATTTGCGTTTTTGAAGTTTGTGTGGCGTCTTCCGAGGGGTGTTCGGATTCAATTTATCGTCGCGGGGGTGCTGTTTTTGACCGGTGCGGTCGGGATTGAAGTTGTGAGTGCTTGGGAAGCAGACCGTCACGGGACGACCACGCCGCTGTACACGATTCTTTACACGATTGAGGAGTTTTTGGAGATGATTGCGATTGTCATCTTTGCGAACGCCTTGTTGAAGTTCATTGGGCGAGAGATTGGGACTGTGGCTATCGAATTCAGGGGGGCTTAGAGGGTAGCGTGCCCTAGGGCGCGCGTGATCAGAATTGGATTCTCTGTGTAGAGGCCTGCTAGTAGGGGGGGCTGGAAGGGGT
>JBCDBW010000065.1:0-24591 GCA_039182965.1 Verrucomicrobiota bacterium | reverse complement strand
CGGCGAGGCCAGCGTGGGTGATGGGGACGCCTTTGGGCTTACCGGTCGAGCCGGACGTGTAGATGATGTAGGCGAGGGCTTCGAGTGGGAGGTTGTCGGGTGACGGGTGTGGTGCGGGAGGGTTTTTGTCGGTGGCGTCGAGTTTTTCGATGTTGAGGGATTTGACGGAGGTGTCTTTGGGAAGTGGCGGTGAGGCGGTGGTGGTGAGGGCGACGCGTGCGCCCGAATTTTCGAGGATATCCTGGACCCGTTCTTTTGGATATCGTGGATCGACGGGCACGTAGGCGGCTCCTGAGCGGAGGACGGCGAGGATGGCGAGGACGGCTGAGGCGGAGCGTTTCATGAAGACCACCACCGTGTTCCCGGGACCGACCCCTTGTTTTTCGAGTGCTTTGGCGAGGGCGGCGGATTCTTGTTCGAGGGTGGTGAAGGACCAGGATTTGTCTTTTTCACGGAGGGCGACGTGGTCGGGGAAGCGGGAAGCGGATTCTTTGAAGAGAGAGACGAGAGTTTTTTTGGGGAGCGGTTCGGAGGATGTTTCGTTAAACTCGACGAGCGTTCGGGTTCGTTCTTCGGGCGTCAGGAGATCGACTGCATCGATGGGGGCATCGAGATTTTCGAGGAAGTGTTCGAGGAGGGTTTCGAAGTGTTGGAGGGCGTCTTCCTGGCGTTCTGGCGGGAAGATTTCCTCGTTGAAATCGAAGTGCAGGGAGTATTCGCCGGACTCATCGAAGTCGTGGATTTGGATGCGGAGGGCGTGAAAGCGGTCGCCGTGACCGGAGTGGATCCAATCGACCGTGGTGGGGATGCCGGCGAAGGGGCCGAAGGAGGCGGAGACGAAATTGAGGACGACATTTCCGATGGTATCGGCGGAAGGCGAACTGGATTCGGGGATGGCGTTGCGGAGGAAGGCATTGGTTTCGGAGAGGCATTTTTCGCCGAGGGTGCGGAAGGATTCTCCGGGGTCGATGGAGACGGCGAAGGGCAGCAGTTCGATGAAGAGGCCGGGGCAGGTTCTTGCTTCCGGGGTGGGGCGGTTTCTCGTGGGGGCGTCGAAGCTTACATCATCCTGGCCGCCGACGCGGTGCAGCCATGCGGAGAGGATCGTGGCGAAGATGGCGAAGGACGAGATCTGCGGGGTGAAGCTGAGGAAAGTATCGGATTCGGAGAGATCTCGAAGGTTTGTGGATTTTGTGTGATTGAGAGTGAGGGTGCGGCGCCGGGTGCGATCGGAATCAGGTGTATTGCTGTTTCCGTAAAAGGGTGTTGTGCGGCCTTCCTGACTGAACCTTGATTGCCAGTGGGCGCGGGCTTCTTGGCGCGCGTTTTCGGGGACTGACTTTGCCAAGTTAGCTGTGGCGGATTGGTAATCGGAGGGTTGGATGGGGGGCGAGGGATGATTGGAGAGGAGGGCTTGATAGCGTTCTGCCAGTTCCTGGAAAACGATGACATCCGAGGCGGCGTCGGTGATCATGTGGTGTTGATTGAGATACCAGGCGGATTGATGTGGAGAGAGTTGCGCGAGGAAGCATTCGGCGAGGGGACCGTTGAGGGGGAGGGGAATGCGGGCGCGTTTTTGGGCCCAAACTTGAAATGCCTTTTTTGGGTTGGGTTGGGTGGTAAAGTCGAGGTGTTGGCAGGCGACGGCTTCGAGGGGGAGGACGTGTCGAGCGGGGATGCCGTTTTGTTCGGCGATTGAGGTGCGGATGACTTCGTGGGCGGTCGTGGTTTGGCGCCAGGCTTCGGCGAAGGCTTCGGGTTGGATGGCCCCGTCGAAGGAGAAGGCGAAGGCCATGTTGTAGAGGGGGCTTTCGGGGGCGAGTTTCTGGCCCATCCAGAGCTGGATTTGGCCGCGCGCGAGGCCTGATTCGCGCTGGGCGCGTTCCATCCAGGCTGGCAAATGAGGGGCACTCTGTGATTGAAAAGAGGGCAAGATACGTCAAGGATACGAGGTCTTAGCGGAGAATACAGAGGTTCTTGAGGGCATCACAAGTGTCATCCGCCTCGTAGAAAAGCAGCGAAGGGATCGGAATTGAGCAGGACATCCTTATTACTGAACGCGAGTGATTTGAGCGACATGGTGGCGCGGATTGGGCGTGATGCGATGATGGACGAGTTGATTGAGCGTCTTGGGCGGGCGATTGGGGGGTATGATCTTTCGGCGTCGCAGGTGCCTGCGCGGAGCGGTGTGGCGTATGAGAAACCGGAGTGGGGACTGTTGGAGTGGATGCCGGCGCATTTTCAGGGAGAAGGGACCACGGTGAAGTTGGTGGGGTATCATCCTGGGAATCCGGTGTTGCGAGGGATGCCTTCGGTGATTTCGACGATCTGTGTATTTGATACGAGCAGCGGGCATCTTTTGGGGATTGTGGATGGCACTTTTTTGACGGCTTTACGGACTGGGGCGGCATCAGCGGTGGCGAGTAGGATCTTGGCGAAGGCGGAGAGCCGGGTTTTGGGTGTAATTGGATGTGGAGCGCAGTCGGTTACGCAGATTCAGGCCTTATCGCGTGGATTTCAGTTTGAGCGCGTGTTGGCGTATGACGTTGATTTGGCCTCGGCGCGGAGTTTGGGGGAGCGGATTGGATTTACGGGGATTCCGGTGGACGTTTACGAGCGGGAAGGGTTGGGGGAGATGCTTGCGGCGTGCGACATTTTGTGTACCTGCACCTCTTGTGCCCCGGGGGAGGGGCCGGTGTTTGAAGAGTTTGAGAATCGTGAGCATTTGCACATCAATGCGGTGGGATCGGACTTTCATGACAAGTTTGAGGTGCCGGTTTCGATGTTGCGCCGGGCTGTGGTGTGTGCGGATTTTCCGGAGCAAGCCATGTGGGAAGGAGAGTCGCAGCAGTTGGAGGCGAGCGAGGTGGGTCCCAGCTTGCGGACGCTGGTGCAGGAGAGTGGGGATCATGACGGATTACGGGATCAGTTGACGGTCTTTGACTCAACGGGCTGGGCTTTAGAGGATCATGTGACGGCGATGATGGCTATGGAGTATGCGCGTGAGATGGGGTTGGGGCGTGAGGCGGCGTTTGAGTGTGTTTCGCCTGATCCGAAGGATCCGTATTCGTTTTTGGGAGCGGCGCGCGAGACGGTGGGCAAGACCGGGGTATCGGCGGTGTCCTAGGGAGGCGTTTCTTTGGAGGAGATTTCCGTTAGGGCGAGTGTGAGGGGAGGGTGGTTTTGGGTGATTGCGTAAACGGGTGAGATGGCACTTCTTCAAAATTTCATTGATGAGTGGGCGGAGCGGTCTCCGGAGAGAGAGGCGTTTCGGTGTGGGGATGATGCGCTGACGTATCGGGAGCTGGCGGTTCGGGCGGATCGATTAGCGCGGGCTTTGCGGGAGGCGGGGCTGCGGCGAATGGACCGGGTGGGGATTCTCATGAACAAGTGTTTGGAAGTGCCGGTGTCGGTTTATGGGATCTTAAAGGCGGGGGGTGTTTTCGTTCCGATTGACCCGGCGGCACCGGCAGCGCGGATTGCGTTTATCTTGCGGGACTGCGGGATTCGATTTTTGATTACGGAGTCGGACAAGGCTGTCCTGGTGTCGGGTTTGGCGAAGGAAACGGCGGGCTTGGAATATGTGATTGGGTTAGGAGAGGAGGTGGGTCATGGCGTGCGCGTGGATAATTGGGCGGCGATGGATACGGTTTGTTCCGGGGACGTGGAGGAGTGGGGGACGGAGCAGGACTTGGCTTATTTGATGTATACGAGTGGGTCGACGGGAGAGCCGAAGGGGTTGATGCACACGCATTACAGCGGTCTGAGTTATGCGCGTTTATCGGCGCGGGCGTACGATGTGCAAGCGGGGGATCGGTTAGGGAATCATGCGGCTTTGCATTTTGATCAGTCGACCTTTGATTATTTTACGGGGCCGATGTGTGGGGCGACGACCGTTTTGGTGCCGGAGGAAGTCATTATGTTTCCGATGAGTTTGGGAGAATTGATAGAGCGTGAGCGTCTTACTTTTTGGTATTCCGTGCCATTGACCTTGGTGCGATTGGTAGAGACGGGGGCCTTGGAGGGTCGGGATTGTTCGGCGATGCGATGGGTATTGTTTGGGGGGGAAGCTTTTCCGCCGAAGTATTTATGGCGATTGATGGATTTGTGGCCGGGGGCGCGTTTTTCGAACTGTTATGGGCCGGCGGAAGTGAACCAGTGCACCTATTATCATGTGCCGAGAGAGCGGAAGGGATCGGAGGACGCGTTACCGATTGGGGGGTTTTGGGAGGACACTGAGGGATTGATTATGGATGGGGAGGGGCGGGAAGTGTTGTTGGGTGAGGCGGGCGAACTGTTGGTGCGTTCGCCGACGATGATGGCGGGTTATTGGGGGCGGGATGATTTGAATGCGCGCGCGTTTTTTGAGCGGGAGCGATTTCCCGGGTATCGGGAGACCTTTTATCGGACGGGGGATCTGGTTCGGGCGGACGACGCGGGGCAGCTTCATTTTCTGGGTCGGAAGGACCGGCAGGTGAAGATTCGGGGTCATCGGGTGGAATTGGAGGAAGTGGAGAGCGCATTGGCTTGTTTGGAGGAAGTGGCTGAGGGGGCGGTGTTTGTCGTGGGGGGAGGGGATGTGGGAGAGGAGCGGCTGGTGGGGGCGGTGATTTTGCGGGCTGGGGTGGAGGTGGACGGAGCGGCGATGCGGCGGTCTTTGGGAGCGGTTTTGCCTTCGTATGCGGTTCCGTTGGTGATTGAGATTTATGATCGGTTTCCGCGGACCACGAGTGGGAAGATTGATCGGCGTGAGCTGGCGGCATGTTATGTGGCCGGCGATGGAGAGGGTTGAGATTTGGGGATTGGGGAAGGCTAGGAAAAAGGCTTTTTCCCTCGGAGGTTCTCGAGCGTAGGGTTGACGAGGGAAAGGTAGTATCGTTATGGGTGGAGCTGAGCGAACAACGAAGATGACTCTGACGGCGAACGGGAATGAATTGGACACCAGTTCTGAGGCATTTGGCGAGCTGCGGGCGTCCAATGACTTATTGGGTGACGCGACGGCTTTGCTTTCGCGGATAAACGAGGAGGGATATCTGCTTTTCAGGGGGCTGATCGATCGGGAGGAAGTATTGGCGGCTCGTCGGGAGATCTTATTGAAGTATGCGACGGTGGGGGAGATCGACAGCATCAATCATCCGTTGATGGACGCGATTCAATCGGAGGACACGGCGATCGACAAAGTGAACTTGCGGGCCTTTTCCGAGAGTGTGCGGACGGGGGTGGCGTATGAGAATGTGGTGTTGAATCGGCGGTTGATGTCGTTTTTGGCGGATTTATTGGGGGAGGATGTGCGGGCGTTCGATTTTCGGTGGCCGCGTTTTGTGCGTCCTGGGGAGGGATGTGGTTTTCATTATGACGGGCCGTATATGAATCGTGGCACACACAAGATTTTCACGACGTGGATTCCGCTAGGAGATGTGAAGCGGGAGGAGGGGGGGTTGATTCTCCTGGAGAACAGCCATCGTTCCGAAGTGCTTCTGGACGGGTATGCGAAGCGGGACGCGGACAAGGACAAAATATCCTGGTTAGGCACGGACCCGGTTCGTTTACAGAAGAAACTGGGGGGTCGTTGGTTGGGGACGGATTTCGAAGCGGGTGATGTATTGTGTTTTGGCATGCATTTGCTGCATGGGGCCTTGGACAATCGTTCGGCGACGGGGCGATGTCGTTTATCATCGGACACGCGGTATCAGCGAGCGAGTGAGCCGTTTGATGATCGGTGGAACGGAGAGAGTCCGGAAGCACATGGTCGGGACAAGGTATTTTTGCCGGGTTTGGGTCAATGGAACAACCGGGATTTTCAGGATGAATGGAAGCGGGTGGATGATCGTGGGCGCTTGGTCATTGTGGAGAAGGAGGGAGAGTGAGGAGTGGGGATTTAGTGTGTTGGGAACGGGGGGGGATTGGGCGTGGATTTTAGTTGGACGGACGAGCAACTGGCGTTTCGCGATGAGGTGCGGCGGTTTGCGGAGGCGGAGTTGAATGGGGACGTTCGGGAGAATGATGCGGCGGGGTTTTTTTCGTGGGACAAGTGGAAGGCGTGCGCGTCGTTTGGGATTTTGGGGCTCAACGTTCCGAAGGAGTATGGGGGGCAGGGGAAGGACATTCTGACCACGATTTTGGCGATGGAGGCCTTGGGGTATGGGTGTCGGGAGAATGGGTTGCCCTTTGCGTTGAACTCGCAGATGTGGAGTGTGCAGCCGGCGATTTTGAAGTTTGGAACGGAGGAGCAGAAGGCGCGGTATTTGCCGCCGTTGTGTCGGGGAGAAGTGATCGGGTCGTTTGGGATCACCGAGTTGGATACGGGATCGGACAGCTATGCGATGAAGACGCGGGCGGACAAGGTGGATGGGGGATATGTGTTGAATGGTCGGAAGACGTATATCACGAGTGCGCCGATCGGGGATTTGGCGGTGGTCTTTGCGGTGACGGATGAGACGGAGGGGCGGTGGGGGATCTCCGGGTTTGTGGTTGAGGAGGGCACGGAGGGGTTCAAGCGATCGGAAGTGCGGGAGAAGATGGGCTTGAGATCGGCCCATATGGGGGATTTGATTTTCGAGGATTGTTTTGTTTCGGATGGGCAGCGTTTGGGAGCGGAGGGGGCGGGGGTGAGCATGTTTACGGCGGCGATGGAATCGGAGCGGAGTTATATTTTTGCGAGCCAAGTGGGGCGGATGGAGCGGCAGCTGGAAGAAGCGGTGGCGTATGCGCGAGAGCGGGAGGCGTTTGGGCAAGCGGTGGGCAAATTTCAGGGAGTGTCCAATCGGATTGTTGAGATGAAGCTGCGTTTGGAGACGGCGCGTTTGTTAATGTATAAGGTGGCTTGGCTGGAGCACACGGAGCAGCCTTTATTGATGGAGGCATCTCTGGCGAAGTTGCATTTGAGTCGATGTTTTGTGGACTCGAGTTTGGATGCGATCTGCGTGCACGGGGCGCGCGGATACGTTTCGGAATTTGAAGTCGAGCGTGACTTACGGGACGGAGTGGGAGGGTTGCTTTATTCCGGGACGTCGGAGATCCAGCAGGTGATCATTGCGCGTCTGATGGGGCTTTGATGGGTTGGTGGCGTGTCGTTTTTTTGAGTCTTGCCGGGGAGTGGAATTGAATCACCGGGGAGCGGTCGAGGTGGCTTCGTTGAGGTAGCGTGACATCGCGGCGACCGAGCGGAAATTGGTGGGAACGAGGTCGGTGGGAGGAATTTTCATGGCGAGGGTTTTTTCGATGTGGGCGATCAGACGCATGATGCCGATGGAATCGATGAGCCCGCTGGAGAAGAGATTTTGATCGGGGCTGACGGAAGCGTTGGGATCCTGAAGGAGGTCCTGTTTAATAAACTCGGTGATGGTGACTTCGATGGGGGCGTCTTCTGCCATGGTTGCTTTAGGGCGGTCGGTCGGCTGGCGTTCGTTTAAGAGGCAATGGTGGTTTTCCACGAGACCCAGATGAGGGCGAGGATGAGGGCGGCGAGGGAGCCTCGTTGCAGGAGAACAGGGATGTAGAATCGTGCTTTGCGCAAGAGGAAAAAAGCGGTGAAGAGGCCGACGGCGAGGGCGCACTGGCCGAGTTGGAAGCCGGTGAAGAAGCGGCGGGACATTTCTTCGATATCGACGATGCGGACGCGCAGGTTATCGAGACCATTGGCGAGCCAGAGGCCGTGGAAGAAGCCGAGGAAGAAGAGGATGATGAGGGCAGTGCCGGCGGGTGCGCGGGTGGAGCGGTTGCGCCAGGCCATGAGGGCGATGGAGAGGGCGACGGCGACTTGGACGAAAGTGATGCCGAGGTGGATTTTATTGTGGACGGAAAGCCAGAAGGCTAGGGATTGGGCGAGGGCGAAGGTGAGGTAGAGTGGGATGAAGGTTTGGAGGGCTTTTTTGAGGGTGGGGGCGGGGGCCCAGGTTTTGTTGTTCGCGATGAGGACGGCGGCGAGGAGGGTGGTGATGAAGAAGAGCAGTTGTGGGAGGGCGGAGACATTGCGGCGCCAGCCGGCGGCTTCGACTTGTTCGGGAGTGAAGAGTCCGGTGATGCCGAGAAGGTCGAGGATTTGTATTGTGTTAGTTGCGTTGAAGACGAGAGCGGCGTATTCCCCATCTCGATAGTCTTCGCCTGTTTTGGCGTTGTAGAGGATGCAGAGGAGGCTTCGGTGGATTCCTTTTTCAGTGAGGAAGAGGGCGTTTTTGATTTCGAGTTGGTCGGGAACGGGGCCGCCGCAGTCGATTTCGAAGTAGAATTGTCCGAAGCCGCCGATATCGCCAATGACGTCCTGATGGGTGAAAATAATTTCGTATGGCGTGCCGTTGAAAGGGCCGATGGAGAAGTGATCGCGGATGTATTGGTGGGTTTCTTCTGAGGTTTCGCGGACGGCGGGCCGTGAGCGATCGAAGCCATTGGGGATTTTCAGGCCGACATTTTCGCGGAGATTTCGAAAGGGAATTTCGAAGTGACCGCTGATGGAGGTGTCCTGGATATCAAGCCAGATGTAGTTTTCTTCATCGGCATGGGAGCGGGCGTTGGTGGTGAGTGCGAGGCAGAGGAGGGTCGAAAGGAGGGTGATGGAGCCGGGTTTCATCGAGGGCAAAGATGCTAAGGAGTGGTGGGCGAT
The DNA here is from genome assembly GCA_039182965.1 of Verrucomicrobiota bacterium. GTDB lineage: Bacteria > Verrucomicrobiota > Verrucomicrobiia > Verrucomicrobiales > DEV007 > JBCDBW01. Next base: position 15,992 of record JBCDBW010000065.1, on the reverse strand, counting down.
TTGGGAGGTCCGGGTGGGCGGACTTCAGGTTTGGGATTTCGGGGCGAGGGGGGACTCTTTTTCGTCGTGCCATTGCTCGATGGACTGGTTGTGCGCTACTGAATGGGGGTGTGTGAGGGGGAGAGAGACGTCGAGGAGGGCAGGCTTGGCGAAGGGGTGGTCTTTGGACTTCGTGTGTGTGGCATCATCGCCGAAGCCGATATTGCGTGTCATGCCGGAGCGTGGGTGGATGAAGAGCTTGTTATTGAGCCAGAGGGCGGCTTGGAATTGGAAGTCCCAGGTATCGATTTTTCCTTTTTCGAGAAGGTCGAAGGTATTGGACCAGTGGTTGACTTTGTGGTCCTGGCTGAAGATTGAGTTGAGGAGGCGGCGTTCGCGGGCTTGGGGCCACCAGTTGGCGGGGTCGGGGTCGTAGAGTTGCCACACGCGTCTCCAGGTGGCCCAGCCCCAGATGAGGCAATAGTGAGAGAAGTAGTAGCTTTCGGGGAGTGATTGGCCCGGGCTATAGATGGAATATCCGGTGACACCGCCAACGCGTTGGTCATCGCGGTAGTGATCGAGGAGCGTGGAACAGAAGGGGAAGAAAGCCGGCGAGGGGATGATATCATCTTCGAGGATGATGGCCTCTTCGACATTTTCGAATACCCATGAGATGCCGGAAGAGACCCGCTCGCGGCATCCGAGATTGGTATCGGCGAGGAGCGTGTGGATTTGGGTTCCTTTGGGCCATGGGGCGTTGAGGACGGCGTTGCGGGCCGCTTGGCACTTGGCATGATCTTCGGGGGAAGCGTTGTTGGGGCCGTCGGCGATGAGAAAAAGGGAAGGAGGGGGGCATAGAAGGAGGGCGTCGACGACTTGAGTGGTGAGCTCTGGTCGGTTGTAGATGATGAGGGCGACGGGGGTTGGGGCGGACAAAGCGTGGACTGATGTTAGGGACATAAGGGCGGGCGTGGGGCCAAGGGTAGGGAGGGGGGGTCAATGCGTTCAAGTATTCTTTGTAAGAGTTCGATGGATATACGATGGACAATCGGGCGTAATCATTGAGACTCTGGCGCGATGAATGTCCTGTTCGCGAATTACGGCACCTGGACGAACAACAGCGGGACCCAGATCCAGAATTTTGGACGGGCGCTGGTGGGGCTTGGTCACGAGTGTCTGGTTGCGGTGCCGAAGTTGACGGACGAGTGGGAGGGGGCGACGGGGTGTCGTGTTGTGCATTACCGCGATGTTCTGGGTGGGGTAGCGGGATTTTCGGATGGGAGGAGTGCGGACGTTTTGCATGCGTGGACGCCGCGGGAGATTGTCCGGGAATTTTCGGATGAATATCTCACGGCGCACAAGGGGACAGCCTTGGCAGTGCATTTGGAAGACAACGAGGAAGTGTTATTAGAGCGGTATTTGTCGGGTGTTGTGGACGATATCGGGGAAAAAGGCGGGGAGGATGTGGTGGCGGAGAGGGAATTGATTCCCGGGCTGATTCATCCGGAGCGGTATCGTGATTTTTTGGATGTTGCGTCGGGGATATCGGTGATTTACCGCACCCTTGCCGACTTACCGATGGCGGATGGTCGCGGGGTGGAATTGGTGCCCCCGATTGATCCGGCTGAGTATGTTGGGAGCGGAGGGGAAGAGGAAGCGAGGCGGGCGCTGGGAATTGAAGCGGGGGAAGTGGTGGTGGTTTACACGGGGAACGATCATTTTGCGAACACGGACGACATCAAACTGATGTATCGAGCGCTGCACCGGTTGCGTGAGCGTGGCATGGCGCTTCGATTATTGCGGACGGGGCACACGCAGGAGGGGGTGTATGAGGATCTGGAATTTGATCGCCGGGAATTCTCGGCGGAGCTGGGGTTTATTCCCCGCGACGAAATGGTTAACTTGTTAGGGTATGCCGATATTTTTATTCAACCGGGGATTCCTGACGATTTTAACCGGTTTCGTTTACCGGCGAAGCTTCCCGAGTATTTGATGAGTGGCAAGCCGGTGATATTACCGGAGACCAATCTGGGGGCGGAGCTTGCGGATGGGGTGGAAGCGTTGCTGACGCGAGAGGGGGAAGTGGATGAGATTGTGGGGCATGTGGAGACCTTGATGGCGGATGATGCGTTGCGCGAGCGGATTGGGAAGGCGGCGCGGTCATTTGCGGAGCGGCGTTTTTCGCCGGACACGGTGGGAGGTGCGGTGAGTGATTTTTATGAGGACTGTTTGGCGCGGGCAGGGCGGACCGGAGTGCGAGTGCGAGCGGAGGGGTCGTGAAGGCGGGTTGGGAGGGGATATAAAGAGCGTATCAGGGGCCGAAGATTTCGTTAAGTTTGCCTGCAAGGCGGACGCCGGCCTGGGTGAGGCGTTTCTTCAGGGTGGGGAGATTATGGTATCGGTAGTCCCAGCCGAGTTCCGGAGGGGATTTGATATTGAGGTAGTAACCGGATTCTTGTGGGCCGAAGTCGTAGACTTGGGGCCGCAGGGTTTGGGATTCCTGGGCCCATCTCACGTAGGGATCGCTTTGCCAAGCGGCGACTTCTTCGGGGGAAGGGTTGTCGAGCTGTTTGGCGAGTTCGGAGTAGGACAAGTTCATGGAGTCGACGAGAGTTTCGTCCCAGAGGCGGTGGAGGTTTACTTCTTCGTCGAACCATTTGACGAGGATCCGATTTCCGCCGCGGTCTTCTTTGCGTCCGACGTGGAGGGGTTGATGGATGTCTCCCACGAAGTGGATGTAGAAGGCGAGAGCGTTTCGTTTTTCGGTTTTGGATGCGGTGGGATCGCGAAGGATTCGTTCGAAGTCGGAGAGTTTGGAGAGGATATCGCCTTCGATGGGGGTTTTGTGTTCGCTGAAGAGGGCGTTGTCGGCGATGGACATGTAGTGCCAAGGTTCGGCGCGTTTCCAATCGGGGTTTGAGCGGATCCAATCGGGCCAGACGGAGAGGTCGATGAATGATTCATCACCGATGAGTTCGGCGATGGCTGTTTTGGTCTCGGGGGTGAGGTGATTGTAGGCGATGAGGGCGGAGGTCCGGTGGCCGGTTTGGCCCCATGCGCACGAGGTTTGGGGGGATAGGATGGGGATGAGGAGGAGCGTCGCGAGGATGATGGAGAAGGGATGGATGGTCGCGCGAATTTTGAATGTTGAATTTTGAATGGTGAAAGTGGAGGAGGGAGGCATGGGGGGAGGGGCGTGGGAGGGTCAGCGATTGCGGGGGGAGGACAGACCACCCCTTTTTCGCATGGGGCTGCCGGTGGCTCTTGGGGAAGGTGAGGAGGACGTTTGGGGGGGCGGGGAGGGAGGAGACGTCGAAGAAGAGGTGGTGGGAGCGGGTGGTGGGGCGGAGTCTTTGTATCGGAGGATGCCGTGTTTGCGGACGTTGGCGGCGAAGGCGGAGAGGTCGTCGCGGAGTTGGGAGTCTTTCACGAGGGCGGTGGCGAGGCCGTCGCCTTGTTCGACTTTCGTGACGAGGTCGTTCACGTTGGCGAGGGCTTCTTTGAGTTCGGCGACGGCTTCTTCGACTTTGGGTGAGATGTCGTCGACGAGGACGGAAGTTTTCTCGAAGGTCTCGGAAGCGTTTCCGGCGGCGTCTTTGGCTTTTTCGAGGAGGGGTTCGATTTTGGCGGTGGCGGTTTTGAGGTTGGCGCTGGTTTCTTTGAAGTTTGCGAGGGTTTCTTCGATGTTGTCGGTATTTTCGTCGCCGAGGATTTTCTCATCGAGTTTATCGAAGGAGCGTTTGAGGCTTTCGACGGCGGTTTTGACTTCTTGGACGGTTTCCTGGACATCGTCGATGAGGTCGTTTGCTTTGACGGAAATTTCGCCGGCGGTATCGGTGAGTTGTTGCATGCTGCCGCGTTTGCCTTCGATAACGATGCCGGGTTCGATGAATTCGCCGGAGAGTTCTTCCGGGGTGATCACGGCGATGTAGGAATCGCCCATGAACCCGGAGGTGCGGATGGTGAACTCCGAGCCTTCGGGGATTTGGAATTCGTCGAAGATTTCGAGGAAGACCTCGACGCCCTGGGCATCGTCGCGGAGGACGGGTTTTTCCGAGACGCGACCGACTTTGGCGCCGCCGAGGCGGACGCCGTCATTGACGTTGATGCCGGTGGCATCGGGGAACGTGACGGTGAGGGGGTATCGGGCTTTGAACTGGTGTTCGAAGCGGCCGAACTGGATGATCAGGGCGGCGAGGATGAGGAGGCCAAAGAACACGAAGAGTCCGACGAGGAGTTCGGTGCGTTTGTCCTGTCCATCCATAAGTGAAACGTCAAAAGCGGGCGCGCGGGCGGGTGGAGGGTTTGGGCGGGCCCAGAATTATTTTATCATTGATTCTCTGATTGGACAGGGCGGGTTTTGCCGGAGCGGCTTTCGTCGGCGTGGGAGCGGCCTTGGATGAAGTCCTGGATGGCGGCATCGGGGGAATCGCGCAGTTGTTCGGGAGAGCCGTGGAAGTAGATGGCGCCTTCGCGGAGGAAGGCGACGTCATCGGCGATGTGGTAGACGGAAGTCATGTCATGGGTGACGACGACGGAAGTGACTTCGTATTCGGTTTCGAGGCGTCGGATGAGGTGGTTGATGGAGTCGGCGACGACGGGGTCGAGGCCGGCGGTGGGTTCATCGTAGAGGATGCATTGGGGGTTTCCGATGATGGCGCGGGCGAGGCCGACGCGTTTGCGCATGCCGCCGGAGAGTTGGATGGGCATTTTGTGGAGGTGTTCTTCGAGTTCGACGACGCGGAGGGCATTGCGGACGCGTTCGTCGAGTTCATTACGATCGCGGACACCGGCTTCGTAGAGGGGGAAGGCGACATTTTGCGCGACGTTCATGGAATCGAAGAGGGCGCCGTCCTGGAAGAGGATACCGATTTTTTTTCGGACGGGGCTGAGTTGGCGTTCTTTGAGGGAGGAGATTTCCGTGCCGTCGACGGTGATGGAGCCTTGATCGGGTTGGAGGAGGCCGATGAGGTGTTTGAGGAACACGCTTTTTCCGCCACCGGAGGCGCCGATAATGACCGTGCATTGGGAGCGTGGGACGGTGAGATTGACGCCACGGAGGACGTGTTGGGAGCCGAGGGATTTGTGAACGTCTTTGACTTCGAAGAAGTTTTCGCTGGGGGGCGGGACGGCTGGTGCTGCTGCGTCGTTCGCGGCGGGCGATTCGGATATCGGGTCGGGATCGGGCACTTGGGGGGTGGTGTGGGTTAGAGGGGCCAGAAGAAGTTAAGGAACAGGGTGAGGAAGAAATTGAAGATGAGGATGGAGAGGGAGGCGACGACGACGGCGTTGGTGGTGGATTTGCCGACGCCGACGGCGCCGTTGGTCGTGGTAAGGCCGCGGTGGCAGGAGATGAGGACGATGAGGTATCCGAAGACGAAGGCTTTGATCATGCCGATACCGATGTCCTGGAGTTCCGTGTGGGTATTGAGGTGATACATATACCAGGAGTGGGGGATGTGGAACCCGACGACGCTGGTGACGTATGAGGCGAGGATGCCGAAGAGGATGGCTTCGGCGATGAGGAGGGGCATGGAGATGAGGATGCCGAGTGTTCTGGGGACGACGAGGTAATCGATGGGGTGGACGGCGAGAGCGCGGAGGGCATCGATTTGTTCCGTGACTTTCATCGTGCCGATTTCGGCGGCCATGGCGGCGCCGACGCGGCCGGTGACCATGAGGCCGGTGAGGACGGGGCCGAGTTCGCGGCACATGGCGATGGAGACCACGGCGCCGACGGAGGACTCGACGCCGAAGTCTTGGAATTTGAAGTAGGATTGGGCGGTGAGGACGGCACCGATGAAGGCACCGGTGATGATGACGACGGCTTGGGAGCCGAAGCCGATGGCGACGAGTTGTCTGCCGAGGAGGCCCCAGCGGACGGAATGAGTGGCGAGCGAGCAGATGATTTCGTTGCTGAGGTGGGCGAGTTGGCCCATTTGGCGGAAGCCGAGGATGGTGCCGGCGCCGATCGCGCGGAAGAAGTTCGTCATGGGTTAGGTGATGGGAAAGTTCGGGCGGCGCTGGTGCAGGAGTGGATTGTAGGGGTGGGTATGGAAGTAATTAAACCACCGATTTGAGTAGATCGCTACTAGTGGGCGGCGCAGATTTGCAGGGTTGGGGAGAGGGAGGCGCGGGCGCGCGAATTTTGAATGTTGAATGGTGAATTTTAAAGTTTAGGCAGGCGCGTTTGGATTCGGGTTGCGCGGGCTGAGGGAGCGGACGGCTGAGGCCTCGTTCTTCGCTAAAGATACGAAGGGCACGCAGTCGTCCCTAACGGGTCTTGGGAGGAGGGACAATTGAGGTGGTGGGCGGGGAGGCAGTGGGGTCGGGCCATTCTTGGCCAAGGCTACGAGGGCCACGGTGCCCTCGCGTTCATTGGTTTGGAGGGAAATGGCTTCATTGGTGGGAGTGATGATGGTAGGAAGAGTATTGATGGGGGCTTTGGATTGATGAATGTGCATCATTTGGAATTGTTTTATTATGTGGCGCAGTATGAGGGGATCACGAATGCGGTGCGCGAGATGCCGTATGGGATTCAGCAGCCGGCGGTGAGCGGGCAGATTCTGCAATTGGAAGAGGAGTTGGGGGTGAAATTGTTTCAGCGGCGACCGTTTGCGCTGACGCCGGCGGGGGAAGAGTTGTATGAATTTGCGCGGCCATTCTTTTCGCGATTGGGTGAGATGGAGGCGCGTTTGCGTGGGGAGGAGGGGCGGCGGCTTCGTCTGGCGGCGTCGGCGGCGGTGTTGACGAATCACGTGCCGGGGATTTTGGGTCGGTTGCGGGAGAAGGTGCCGGGTTTGAGTGTGACCTTGCGGGAAGTGATGCCGGTCCAGGTGGAGGGGGTTCTGGCGAAGCAGGAAGTGGATGTGGCGGTATCGATTTTGAAGGGGAAGCCGACGCCGCCGGTGCGGGCGATTGAGTTGGCGCGCTTGCCGTTGTTTTTGGTGGCGCGACGGGAGCGTGGGAAGAAGGCGAGGACCTTTGGGGATTTGAAGGCGTCTGCGGTGAAGGGGACGGGTGGGATGGCGGTGATTGACGCGCCGCTGATTACCTTGCCGGGGGCGGAGCATGTGGAGACCTTGTTTTACGATGAATTGGCGAGGCGGGGGTTAAAGTGGCAGGCGACGATGGAAGTGGGGGCCTTGGAGATGGTATATTCGTATGCGGTGCATGGATTTGGATATGGTTTGGGAGTGGATATGGCGATGCCTTTGCCGAAGGGGTTGTATCGGATTGAGCTTCCGAAGTTTCCTCCTTTAAGGATTGGGCTGTTGCATTCCGGAGCGAAGATGCAACCGGTGACGGCGGCGTTTGCGGAAGAAGCGCTGCGTTATGCGAAGGCGTTGACGGGGGGCATGGAGGAAAAGACGAACAAGAAGAAAAAGAAGTGAGGGGATTGATATTTGATTTTGATGGATTGATTCTGGACACGGAGGTGCCGATTTTCCGGGCGTGGCAGGAGTGTTATGAGGCGCATGGAGAGGAATTGTCTTTGAAGGAGTATGCGCGTTGTGTGGGCACGGATATGCAGCACTATCATCCGGGTGAGGAATTGGATCGTCGGGTGGGCGGCGAATTGGACGCGGAAGAATGGGAGATCAAGCGGCGGGATCGTGTGCGGGAACTGTTAGAAGACGCGGAACCGATGCCTGGGGTGCGGAGGGTATTGATTGAGGCGGAGGCCTTGGGATTGCCCTGTGCGGTGGCATCGAGTTCGCCGGCGGAATGGGTGACGGGGTGGCTGGATCGGTTGGGGATTGCGGGGGCGTTTGCGAGCGTACGTTGTATTGATCATGTGCATCGGCCGAAGCCGGATCCGGCGTTATTTTTGCGTGCGGCGGAGGACTTGCGGGTGGGGCCCGGGGAAGCGGTGGTGTTGGAGGATTCTTTGAACGGGTTACGGGCGGCGAGGGCGGCGGGGTCGCCGTGTGTCGTGGTGCCGAACGCGATCACTTCGCATTTGAATTTTGAGGAGGCGACGGTGCGGTTGGAGACCTTGGGTGGGGTGTCGTTGCGCGAGTTGGTGGCGGAAGTGGTGGCGCGGGCGGTGCGGTGGTAGGAGCCTTCGGCGATTGGAATTAGGAATTAGGAATTAGTGAGGAGGGGGAGGCGGGTTTTTTTGACTTGGGCGAGGGCGGGGATGTTGTGGACGCGGAACATGTGGGCTCCGCGGAGGAATCCGGCGACGGTGCAGGCGACGGTGCCGGGATCGCGATCGGCGGGATTGGGGATGTGGAGGACATCGTCGATGACGGTTTTTCGGGAGACGGGGAGAAGGATGGGTCTTTCGAATGATAAGAGGCGGTCGAGGTGGCGGAAGACTTCGAGATTGTCGTCGCGTTGTTTGGCGAAGTCGATCCCGGGGTCGAGGACGAGGTATTCGCGGTGGAGTCCGGCGGCTTCGGCGAGATGGATTTTTTCTTCGAAGAAGTTGAGGAGGGCGGGCCAGATATTGGACCATGCTTGGTTGGTGTGGGCTTCTTTGGGGAGACCGACGCTGTGCATGATGAGGAGGGCGGCATTGGAAGCGGCGCAGAGTTTGGCGTTGGTGGGGTCTGGGAGGGCGCTCATGTCGTTGACGAGTTCGGTGCCGAGTTCGAGGGCGGCGGCGATGACTTCCGGGCGCCAGGTATTGGTGGAGAGGAGCGGGGGCCAGAGTTGGGTGGAGTCGCGCGGGGTGTCTGCGAGTGAATCGACGAGGGCGGGCCAGGCTTTTAGGAATGGAGCGAGGCGGTTGATTTCCTCGTCCGTGGAGATGGGGGCGCGATTCGTGCGGGCGCTTTCCGCGCCGACATCGATGATGTCGGCACCATCACGGATCATTTGGGCCGCTATTTGGAGGGCTTTGTCCGGGTTGAGAGTGCCGTCGCCGGAGAAGGAATCGTCGTTGATATTGACGATGCCCATGAGGAGCGGGGGGCGGGGGAAGGTGAGGGTTCGCGTTTGGGTGCGAAGAGTGATCACGGGAAGGGGACGGGCGTGGGTTGGCGTTTCGTAAACTGGAGGGTGTGGGTGAAGCCGATTTCCTTGGCGAGGGCGATGGCTTGAGGAAAAGCATGGCCGACGGAGCCGGGCTGATGGGAATCGGATGAGATGACAAGGGGGATGCCGGCGGCGAATTGGAGCTCGAGAAATTGGCGGGCGGGATACATTTCCTGGCAGGGTTTTCGGAGTCCGGCGGTGCTGAGTTCGAAGGCGACGCCGCATTCCTGAGCCGCGGCGATGGCGGGTCCGTAGAAGCGGCGGAGGTCGCCGGTGGGGCGGTGTCCGAATTTTTTGGGGAGATCGGGATGAGCGAGGATATCGAAGTGACCGGATGCGATGGCGGCGGTGTAGCGTTTCCAATATTCCGTCCAGGCGTTTTCGATGCCTTCGGGGTCGGCCCATTTGGATTGCCATTTGGGGTCGGGGTCGTCGATGGCCCAGTCTTCGGCGATGTAGTGGACGCTGCCGACGAGGAAATCGAAGTCGGCTTTGGCGGCGAGTTCCTTGATCCAGGATTGTGATGGTGGATCGGGCAGGTAATCGACTTCGAGGCCGAGCTTAACGGGGAGCGAGTTGGCGAATTCGGCTTGGGTTTCCTGGATGAGTTGGAGGTATTGGGGGAACTCTGCGATGGACATGCGCCAGTCGTCGAAGTGTCGGGGCATAGGATTGTGATCGGAGAAACCGATTTCGGGGAGGCCTTGGTTGAGGGCGGACTGGGCGTATTCGCGGGGGTGACCGGACGCGTGGTGGCAGAGCGGGGTGTGGAGGTGGTAATCGGCGGTGGGCATTGAGGAGTGACGAGTGACGAGTGGGGAGTGGGGAGTGGGGAGAAGATACGTTACGAATCATTCATTGCTCAAGCGCTGCGACGGTCATGGTGGATTTGGGGGTGGTTAGATGACGGAGCAGCGGCGATCCTCCCGTCGGCGCATTTATATGGTGAGTATTGTTTTGTTGGTTGTTACAAGGCGGAGGCGTTGGGTTTATGGAGTTGGCGGCGAAGGGGATTCTCAGATCTGAAACTTTTTCTTGCCTCAGGGCCGCAAAGATCGAACAATCGCGGTGATATGAAGAAAATTGCCCTCTTTGCTCTTTTAGTTTTTGGATTTTCCCTTCCGTCTGCGATGGCGTGGGTGGGTGGTCCTTGGTCGAACAACGGATTTTCGCCGGGAGCGGAAACGGGGACGTATCAGGCGGTGGCGACGATGTCGAACGGGAGTGGGATCATGCGTTTTGAAGTGACCAACCAACCTTCGTTGTCGATCAACGAGAACACATCTTTGTGGTGGTACCGCGGTGCGACGTATGTGGGGAACACCTCGGCGGTCGTGGATTTGACGTCGCGTATTGTGACGGGAATCAATACAGCATCGACGTTAGATCAGGGAGTGATTGAAGACCAGGCGGCCGTGATTGATACGGCGGGGAAAAACGTGGAGCATCTCACGGCGAATTGGCACGCGAAAATCAGGACAGTGGCGCCGCAGATTCGATTTGATGGGCAAGGGACGGTGCAGTTGTTTGGGGATGTGGATACCGGGACCCGGACGCGGATTTTCAACGTGCAATACTTTCAGGGAGAGGTGCTCGACAACGGCAATTTTTTGTATGACATCATCATCAACACAGACAATTCGACGATGGTAAGCTCCTTTGGACAGGATCCTGATTTTCCCCAACTGGGATCATCTGTTAAGATGAAGGTTTGGGGAAGCCGCACTTCTTGGGTGGCTGCGGGCAACATTCTTTCCGGAGGTCAGTTCGTGAGGACTAATGGGTTGCTCACGATCCCCGGGGAGTCGGCGAACTAGAGTCTTCGGGCGGATTCTCGCGATTTTCAAACAGACTGAGGATCGGTCATCTTTGTGGAACAGCTTCTTGCCTCTTTTGGCAAGAAGCTGTTTTGTTTGACGGATAGGGTCTATGTTGGCCCGTCAGTATGAATTCTCTCTCTGAAAACAAGATGGAGCGCAATCGTCTTCGAGCGGGAATGACGGTGATTGAGGTGATGATTGTGCTCGTGATTATTGCGATCCTGGCGGGGATGCTATTTCCGTTAACGGGGGCGTTACGGGTGAAGGCGGAGAAGGCGAAGTGTATTTCTCACATGCGGAGTCTGCATGGGAGTCTAGAGGGATTCATGGGGGAACATGGGGGATGGCCGCAGGTTCCGGCGGGCATTGATTCTGAGGAGGACAATGCGAAGTTTTGGATTGCGGTGACCACGCCGTATGGGGCTTCGCCTGAAATTTGGATGTGTCCGACGCACCAGCGGGAGATACGGACACAGGAAGTGGCGTTGCGGGAAGCGGGCGGAGAGGATTATGAAACGCCGGAGGCGGTTATTTCGTATGTGCCGACGCCCTTTGATCCGACGCCGTTCCGGCCGTATGAATGGAATCAGCCCTGGCTAATGGAGAAGGCGGACAATCACGGAGGCGGGGGGCATGTGATTATGCCCGATGGGGCGGTGAAATCGGTGAAAGATTTCTTTTTTGAGTGAGTTTTTGAAGGGTGACGGCAGCGGGACTCGAGAGGGGACGATCCAACTGGTTGCTCAGGTAGGCTCGGTAGCCCGGTGGGCTCAGGATCCTGCCGCAATTTTTCGACTAAAAGTCTCACGAAGCTTGAACGGAGTCCCTCAGTATAATACGTTTGTGTCTGTCCCACGTGCGGTTTTCGTTTTCTTCCCGAGCTGGAGTGTCGAGATTGCTGCAGGTGTGATGCCGCTTTCCCCAGCGACACAATGACAATTAGCAATGGAACGAGAGTCGGGTGCCTGATGGCATCCTTAATGCTTGCGGCGACCGGGATGGTCTTTGGGCAAGCGCCGATTCTCTTGGATGGGTTTACTTCTTGGGACTATGATGACAACGCTGCGTTGGTGGGCCCCACGATCCCTCCTGATCCGATTGGAGCTGCTGGGCCGGACCGATTAATATCAGTGGGAAACCGATTAATTGAGATGCGCGCCAAGGACGGGTCGTTGATTCAGTTGGATTCTTTGTTCAATTTTTTCTCGACGGCACCGAACTGGATCGGGACAACCACCTTTGATCCGAAAATTGTGTATGATCATTACGCGGAACGTTTTGTTGTGGTGACGTTAGAACGGGACTTCGATTTGAATCGATCCCGGATTTTGGTGGCGGTTTCGACCACGTCGATGCCTGCAACGTTGACGGCGGCTGACTGGTTTTACATGGGGATTGATTCGGCGGATACCATTGAAGGAGAGGCTGTGTGGGCGGATTACCCCGGTTTTGAGGTGGATGAGGAAGCGGTTTACATTACCAACAATATGTTTCCTTTTCCATCCGAAGCGGGGAATGCGTTCGGTGTGCGACTCTGGATTATCGACAAAGGAGAGGGGGGAGGTTTTTATGCGGGTGGAGAGGCGTCTTGGCAGGTTTACGACCCTTATGCCAATGGCGGGGTTGAAGCGACCACGATGCCGGCGTTGGTTCATGGTGCGGGTGGGATTGGACCGGATATTGGAACGTTTTTGGTATCTTACGGGGGGTTTATTAGTGCTGGCGGAAATGAGTTTATACAAGTGGTGCGGATTGATGATCCTCTGGGGACGCCGCAGTTTAACCTTGAGACGGTCAACGTCGGAGACATTGATGATACTGGAGCGGCGTTTTTGAATGCGCCGCAACCCGTCGTGACAACTCCGGTGTGGGCGAATGATCGTCGGGCGTTGGATGCAGTATGGCGGAACAATTTGCTATGGATGGTGACGACCGTGATGCCGGGAAGTGGCCCGAATGAGGGACAAGCGACGGCTTATTGGCTGAACCTTGACACGAGCGACGTGGTTAATGGTGATTCTCCTGCGGGGCTGATTAATCCGAACGACGGGGGGGAGATCGGCGGGGAGGACATTGCGCCGGGGGCGTTTACATTCTTTCCGTCTGTAGCGGTGAATGCTTCGGGAGATGCTATGTTTGGGTTTTCGGCATCGGGCCCCACCCTGTTTGCGGGCGCGTATGTGACTGGTCGGCGGAATGGGGATGCGGAGGGTTCGGTTCGACCAACGACGACGATTCAAGCGGGGGTTGATTACTACATCAGGACCTTTGATATCTTCAATCCGCTGGCGCGCAATCGGTGGGGGGATTACAGCGGCACCGCGGTTGATCCTGACAACGAGACTTTTTGGGTTTTTAACATGGCGGCAACCGAGCGTGGCGCGGAGACTGGGGGAGGTGAAGACGGTCGATACGGGATGTCATGGGGGAATGTAGCGTTTACGGGTACTTCGAATCAGGCGCCGGTTGTTACAGCGGCTTTTTTGACGCCGAATCCGAGGGCGTTTGACGATGAGACGATTTCATTGCCCGACGAGAACATTACGGCATCGGACCCTGATGGAGATCCATTTGGATTTACCTATGAGTGGCAAGTGAGTGCCAATGGAGAGGACTTTTATTTCTTGTTTCCGGACGGGGGCATCATTGGCGAGACTCTGGCGGCGGATCGAACGAGACCCGGCTTTGCTTACCGGTGTTGCGTGCGAGCGCACGATCAGTTTGGTGCGTTTAGCGATCCAGAGTTTTGCACGGATTACACGTTTGTCGACAGCCAACCGGTGGACGTCGGGGCGGTGGGCGTGGAGTATTGTTTTGATGTCGATTTGTTTGTTCCGCGACCCACGTTTATTTCGGGTGATGACCGTGTGGTGATCAACGAGTTCAACCAAGGGCGAGCGGGCGATCAGGAGTGGTTTGAGTTTTTGGTGACCCGGGATTTGGACATGCGAGGCTGGACGATCAATGATGGAGAGCTTTTCTGGGATGTGCGCTTCAACCAGCATGATCTTTGGGCGAACGTTCCCAAGGGATCCCTTATTTTGGTCTACAATGGGGAGCAGCGAGATCCGCAATTACCGGTCGACGATTATTCCTTTACGGACGGGACGAAGGTGGTGGTGATTGGGTCGACCAACTCGACTTACTTTGATTCTCCGTCGACTGGAACCGGGTGGGGGGAGATTACGGATAATACTCCGCAAGCCTTTACGCTCAGTGATGCGGACATGCGTGTGGTGGATGCGATTTCAATCAATGGAGATGTTCGCTACTCTCCCGTTTTTCCTCTTCCAAACATTGGGGAATTTCCGAGTCGTTCTTCCCTTTCCTGTAATGGTGCGGACATTGGGGATTACGGGGACCCTTTGGAGTGGACCATTGCTGCCTGGAACGTGGCGACACCCGGTGCGGCGAATACGGTGGCGAATGCGGCCTTTATTCAGGATCTTAGTGACGATGTGATCACTGTTCCTCTGGATGACGCGTTGTATTCGTTTGGAGCGGGCACGGATGCGATTCCGGGTTTGGATCAGGCAACGGATATTGATCCGGAGACGGGTGTCATCAAGTTCACGCCAACTGCGATTGGGCAATATACGGTGGTGGTGAATCGCACGGCGACGTGGGGGTCGAATAGTCCAGATTACACATTCACGCTGACGATTGCCTCGGCACCGCCGCCAGAGGCGTTGTCGGATGAGGATGCCGATGGGGCGGAGTATGTGGTGGAAGTGGCCTTGAATACTGACCCGAATTTGTCGAGCGGGCAGGCGCCGATTGTGGCGGACACGGTCTCCATGGCCCCGGGCGACGGGGAGATGGAGGAGTTTTTCACGATCACCTTCGCGCGGCTGAAGGGCGGTGTATTGGATGCGGAGACGCTCGATTACGTGGTGGCGCATCCGGATTATCCCGATGAGAAGGAGATTGTCTATCGGGTGGAGTGCTCGACGGATTTGGAGAGTTGGCACTCCGGACCGGACTTTTTGGAGCAGGGATTAGTCCTAGATGATCCTGATGCTCCGGATTTGGCGGATCAGGTGACGTTCCGGTCGTCAGCTTCCTTGGAGGAAGAGGCGTGTCAGTTCCTTCGGGTGATGGTGGAAGAGCGGGATGTGAGTGGGCCGTAGGTGAGGGTTGATCGGTTCTTCGGTTATCGGTTCTTTGGTTTTCCGATAGGTGAATCCGCTGGGAGAGAGGAGGGGCCTAGGAGAAGGTGGATTTCAGGTATTCGAGCGATTGGGTAGCGATGGTTTCGGGGTCAGGGGAGTAGTCGAAGACTTCGACGGAGACGTAGCCGGTGTATTGGGTTTCTTTCAGGGCGGCGGCGATGGGTTCGAATGCGACATCGCCGAAGCCGGGGCCGCGGAGGTTGGGGTCGTTGGCGTGGAAGTGGGCGGTGTATTCGGCGGAGTCGGCGATGATTTCGGGGATGTTCTTTTCCTCGTCGCTCATGGCTTTGACGTCGAGGTGGAGCCGGCAGTTGGGGTGATCGACGCGTTTGATGAGGTCGATGGTTTCGGCGGCGGAGGTGAGGAAGTTGGTTTCTTTTTTGGCGAGGGGTTCGAGGGCGATGGTAACGCCGTGTCGGGCGGCGGTTTCGGCGGCGGGGCGGAGGACGTCATCGGCGGCTCGTTTGGCGGCCTCGTCGTAATCCCAATGGGGTTCAAGGCTTCGTTGTTTGGGGCTGCCCCAGACCATGATGGAGCCGCCCATGGCGCCGCAGAGGCGGGCGAGGTGGGAGGCGAAGTCGGCGGTTTCTTTGCGGACGCTCGCGTCGGTGGTAGTGAGGTGGAGGCCTTCGGGTTTGAGGAGGAGCCAGTGGAGGCCGACGATTTCGAGGCCGTGAGTGCGGGCGATTTGACCGGTTTCTTCGGCTTCAGCGATGGAGAGTTCGCGGGGGTCCTCTTTGAGAGTGAAGGGTGCGATTTCGACGCCGTCGTATCCGGTGTCAGCGATGTGTTTGCAGGTATCGGGGAAGGACCAGTTTTGGTAGGTTTCGTTGCAGATGGCGAATTTCATGGGATGGAGGGGAGATTTAGCATGAAAGGACGTGAATGGATACGAATTATTGGGATGGGCGGGGGCCAGTGGACGGGTGTTGTGAAAGGGGTTGGAAGGGGAGCGCGTTTGGGGGAGGATGATGGGTGATGATGATGATTAAGAAGAGTCTCTTGGTTTTGATAACATTGGTGATGATGGCGGGGT
>JBCDBW010000064.1:0-24612 GCA_039182965.1 Verrucomicrobiota bacterium | reverse complement strand
CCGCCCAAAGCCCCACCCCCATCACCGCCAAAAGCGATCCAAAGAAAATCACTAAATCAAAGTTCGAAAGCGCATTCATATCGGGGGCCTCAAAGCTTATACCCAACCCTCACCCCCGCACTCAACCGTTATCTTTTCGAACACAGAACAACCCACCGCCCCCAGAACGGCAAAAATCAAAGGAGCATCGAGACCTCGCCGTCGCTGCCCCGGCCCCGATACGACGAACTGCCATCGCTACCGCATTTTTCGTCTCCTCCTATTTCCGAAGAGACTCGCGCCTATGCCTGTCCATTCGTCACCCTAAACCCCGCCTTTCGCCTCAAAGCGTCCAACACGCGCATATTCCCCATCGTATCTGCCGGCTCAACAAATCGCACCCCTCCCCGCACCGCCTCCGCAAACGCGTCCGCTTCCAAAGCATAAAGCGGCTGCCCCGTATCTATTCGAACCTCCTGAATCGAACCGTCCGACTTGCCCAACAGGATGGCATCACGACAAAACCAAAACCGCTCCAACTCCAGCGTCCCCTCTGTTCCCGCCACAAACGTTCGCGCATCGCTCCTCACGGTCATCCCGCACGTGAACGTCATTAGAATATTCTCCCCAAAACGCAACACGCCCGCCGCATAATCGTCTACCCCGTGCTCATGAACATGCGCAAAACACTCCAAGTCCGTGGGCTCAATCCCCGTGATTGCCCGGGCAAAATTCACGCAATAACACCCCACATCCATGATCGACCCTCCCCCCTTCGAATCCGCATATCGCGCATCACTCTCGTCAACCGCCCGGGCAAATGTAAAGTTCGACCGAATGAATCGAAGATCACCCAGGACCCGCTCCTCCCGCACCATCCTCAGCAAATGCGCCATCTGCGGATGCGCCCGAAACATAAAGGCCTCTATCAATACGTTCCCTTCACGCTCCGCCACCTTGAACATCTCCTCCGCCTCCCATGCCGTCAACGCCATCGGTTTCTCACATAATACATGCTTGCCCGACTCTAAACTCCGAATCGTCCATTCCCGATGCATTGCATTCGGCAGCGATACATAAACGGCATCTACCCGCTCATCCTCCAATACACTCTCATACGATCCAAAACCCTCTCCTCCATATCTCCCGGCAAAACGCTTCGCCATGTCCGGCGACCGCGAACCCGTTGCCACCAGCTCACACGTCTCAGATGCACGCAAATCTCCCGCAAATTGCTTCGCAATCATCCCCGTTCCCAGTATCCCCCAGCGTATCCGTTCACTCATTTCCTCTCTCCATCAGCCGTTTTTCTGGTTCCCTACCGCAATCAACAAGGCTACCGTGATCTGAATCAAAGTACCCTCGCTCTCCCCTCGAACGCTCAGGTTGTATCCATGCCCGACCTAAAAGCAATCAATATCGCTTTCATCGGCTCAGGCGATATCTCAGTTCTCCATGCCAACGCAGTTCACGCATGCCAAGGAGCCGAATTGAAAGGCCTCTGGTCGATCGACACAGAACTCGATGAAAAACGTGCTAAAACGCTCGGCTGCATCACCTATCAGTCCGCCGCCGAATTGGTCGCCGATCCTGAAGTCGACGCCGTCTTTATCCTGACCCCCCTCGAAACGCACACCCAATACGCCATACTGGCTCTGGAACACGAAAAACATATCCTCATTGAAAAGCCCGTCGCTCCCACCACCGACGAGCTCGAGAAAATTAGAAAACTCGGAGAAGAAAAAGGCCTCATCGTCTTTCCTGGGCATAACTACATCCACGATCCCTCTTTTCAAAGAACCCGCCGCCTGCTCCATGAAGGCAAACTTGGCCAGCTAGTCACGGTCTCCATCCAATACCACATCTTCCACCCCCCGGAAGTCGCCCGCCGCTATCCGGGAGTCATACGCCACCTTCTCACCCACCACACCTATCTCCTCCTATCCCTCGCCGGCCCCGACGATCCCCCCGTCCAGGTCGCCGCAATGAAATCCTCAATCCATGACGACAATTCCAGAGAAGAAGACCTTGCGATGCTCACCATCAAACTGAAATCCGGCGCCCTCGCTCACTTCACCGCATCCTTCGCCGCTGACGATAACTCAAGCGACCCGTGGACCTTCATCATTAAAGTCATTGGAACCGACGGAGCCACCCGCTATTCCTACCGAGACTGGGTGGAAAACCAACCCGGCCCCGCCCACGCACACACTTGGTCCGCTTACCCCGAATCGATTGTCAACGAGGTCTCATTCTTTGTGAATGCATGCATCCTCAACAAGCTGCCGCCCCCCTCTTCAATCGACGATGCTATCACCTGTCTCCGGATCATCGAAGCCGCAGAGGAGTCCATCGCTAGGTCCCAAATCGTCTCTCTCGGAACATAAGTCAATAGTTGCGAACTGCACACCGCCAATCATGCCCATCCGCGCCCTTATCTGGAACGAATTCCGTCACGAAAAAGAGAACCCAGAGGTCTCAAAACTCTACCCCCTTGGCATTCATGGCTACCTTGCCGATTCCTTTGCCTCCGATACCGGTCTGGAAGTCTCGACAGCAACACTCGACCACGATGCCGATCATGGTCTGGCAGAAGAGCGCCTCGCGCATACAGACGTGCTCCTCTGGTGGGGCCACAAAGCCCACGATGAAGTTCGCGACGAGGTGGTCACACGCGTCCAGAAACACGTTCTCCAAGGTATGGGATTCATCGCCCTTCACTCCGCCCACTACTCCAAAATCTTCAAAGCCCTTATGGGTACTTCCTGCTCTCTCAAGTGGCGCGCTCGTGGCGAAAAAGAACGCCTTTGGAACGTCGCCCCCAATCATCCCATCACCCAGGGTATCGACGAGTATTTGGAAGTCCCGAAAGCGGAAATGTATGGCGAACGTTTCGATATTCCCGAACCGGATCAGTTGATCTTCCTCTCCTGGTTCGAAGGTGGAGAGGTCTTCCGCTCCGGGTGCACATGGTCCCGTGGCCACGGCCGTATCTTCTACTTCCGACCCGGCCACGAAACCTTCCCCGTCTACCACGACGCCAATATCCAAACGATTCTCAAGAATGCCATCCACTGGGCCACCCCATACAACCGCTATCCCGACACTTGCCCCAACCCAGATCCCCTCGAACCCCTCTCCCAAGACTCATAATCCTGTCAATAAGCGGCCTCACGACCAACCACTCGATCGATTCATAGATAACGAGAGCGACTATTCAAACCGTCAACTGAGCAACCATCTGCTCCACATCTTCCTCACTCGCCTCACCCTGCGTCGAAAACAATACCCGGCCCACAGCCCCCTCGCGCCACATGGCCGCCAGCAGCTCCCCATGATGGGTCATCTCCGGTGCTTCCGAACTCGGGATCTGACTCACCTCCACATCACTAATCTCAAACGTCGCCAAATGATACAACTTGCCCTCCTGACGAAAACACACAATCGTCACCGTCCCCGTCCGCGACTCAATCTCCTTGCAACCCACTAGTTTCACCGGTTCCAAATCCACCCCATCATCCACTGGCAAACCCACCGTATGCGCCGCCGTCATAAAACCCCGCACGTCATCTACATCCGCTGTCCGCAAATCCAATCGCGCCACTCCCGCATGTAAATCATCAATCACTTCCACCGCACAGTCCCGACAATTCAACGAAGCGTAAACCTCTGATCGATCCTCAAAGCGCCAGGGCGCCCAAAACATCGCCGCAACAAATAGGCCCAAGACCAATACCGCTGCTAACGCTCTCACGCCGCCGCGATCCCAAAACCGCACCCCCGAGTGGTCGCTCGATACCAAACTTACGCCCACCCCATGCAAAATATCCTGATACAACCCCGCTGGAGGTGACAAGTCCCGCAGCCGGTCAATCACCCCGCGGTCAAACTTCATCTGATCTTCCAGCCACATCCGCAACTCCCCATCCTCCCGGGCCAATGCCAGGGCTTCCCGAAATTCCGGATCTTCCTGATCCACATGATCAGGTCGATACGCTCCCAATAAAAACTTCGCTCGATCCTTATTCATTGCCCGTCTTTCTGCCTTGCTCACGAAACTCCACCACTTTGCCCTCGCCCGATAGAGGGCGTTTCTCCAATTTATCCCTCACCTGATTGCGCCCTCGAGATAAACGCGTCATTACCGTCCCAATCGGAATATCCAATGCCTTCGCAATCTCCTTGTAACTGAAATCCTCCGTGTAAAACATCATCAACGGCACCCGATAGGCATCGTCCAATTCCCGAATCAAGCCAAGCAAATAAGCATGGTCGGATTTTTCCTCCCCATCGTGCCCCACCGTCGGCGCCTCAGGACGGTATTCCGCAACTTCGCCAACTTCCATCCGACTCGATCGCCGTATATACTTCAAAAACTCCCGGTGCAGGGTCGTGAACAACCATGATTTCACCTTCGTCCGGTCCTTCAACTGATGCCCCTTTTTCGCCCATATGAAAAACGTCTGTTGCGTCAAATCCGCCGCCTGCTCTTCCGTCTTCGCTAAACTCAAGGCAAAACGGTAAAGATTCCCGTAATACCTGTCTACAATCTGCTCAAATTCCGCCGAAGCCATAGTCGTTTTAACCAATTCATAGACGGAAATTACCCCGTCGACAGCCGTATGACGCTCGGCCGCCGCACCCTATTTCAATTTTCCCGCCTCAAACGCAGCTGGCCGCACGCCGCATCAATATCTCCCCCCTTCTCCCGCCGCAAGGTCGCCGGTGCACCCCCCGCTTTCACCACCGCCAAAAACTGCTCCTGAACCGATTCTTCCGGGCGCCGCCACTCCAATCCATCAACCTGGTTATACGGAATCAAATTCACCTTCGCCCCCACCGACTTTGCCCGCCGTCCCAACACTTTCGCCTGATCGATCCCGTCATTCACACCCTCAATCAATATATACTCCAAGGTGATCTTCTGCTTCCGCTTCGATCGCCAGACTTTGATCGCCTCAAATAGTCGCTCGATCGGATACTTCCGATTGACCGGCATAATGCGTTCACGAACGTCGTCTGTCGCACCGTGTAACGAGATCGCCAGGCGAAACGAGATGGGCTCCGACGCCATTTTTTCAATCTGCGGTGCCAATCCGCTAGTCGAGACCGTCATATGCCGTGCCCCAATCTCCACACCCCAAGGCGCATTCAAAATACGAATCGCCTTTGTCACATTCCTTAAATTTGCCAGCGGCTCCCCCATCCCCATAAACACAATGTTGCTGACCCGCTCCCCGCTCTCACGTTCCACCACTAGGAGTTGCTCCACAATCTCTCCCGCATCCAAATTCCGGGTGAAACCTGCCAATCCACTCGCACAAAACTTGCAATCATACGCACATCCTACCTGGCTCGACACACACAAGGTCCGGCGGTCCGACACTTCCCCTCCCCAACCCACACTCGGCGGTATCAAGACACACTCCACATGACGGCCGTCATGCAACCGCAACAAATACTTTCTCGTCGCATCCTCCGAACCTTGTCGCTCCACAACTCTCGCTGTATGCAACGCAAAGGATTCGTCCAAACGCTCACGGAATCCCTTCCCCAGATTCGACATCTCTCCAACACCCTCCGCGCGCTTGCCATACACCCACTCTAGAATCTGCCCCGCCCGATATCGCTTCTCACCCTCTCCTTCCACCCACGCTTCCAACTCCTGACGCTCGATCCCCGTCAAAGAAGGTCGTTCTCGTTGCACGTTCATCCAATTAGTCGCTTTCCCGGCAAAGAAGCCGCTTTCCAGCACCGAAATTCCCCTTACCTTAGCGCATGTCGCTATGAATGCCGCAACCAACTCCAAAATTAAACAGGAACAGAAAGCCGCCTGGATCGGCGATGCCGTCCTCGGCCTCTTCGTCCGCGAGTGGATCGTAAACAATCATGGCGCTCTCGATGGTGAACAATTTACCCGCTTTACTTCAAATGATTCTCTCGCAGCGATCGGCAACCCCACGGCTGTCGAAGCGGCCATCGGCGCCAAGTATTCCCAACTCGGCCTCCAAGCCGCTTTCCTCCATATCGAAACACAAATCATGCCCCACCTCGAAAAACGCGAACGGGTTTTCCAAAAAGCCCAAGTCCAACGCGCGGGTGCCAAATCAAAAAAATCCAAACGCACCCGATGGAAGAAAGCTATGGGTCTCACCCGCGCCGCCCCCAACCACTGACCCTTATCCAAATGGCAAAGCCATTGGTCTTGATACTCTGCACAGGTAATTCGTGCCGCTCCCAAATGGCCGAAGCCCTCCTCCGGCGTGCTGCCAGCGAACAACTGGAGGTCGCGTCCGCCGGTTCCAATCCTGCCGGATACGTGCATCCCCTTGCCATAAAAGCACTCGAGGAAGTCAGTCTCGACATCTCTTCAGCAAAATCCAAACACCTCGACCAGTATCTCGATCTTGATGTCGACACCGTAATCACAGTATGCGGCAATGCCGACCAAGGCTGCCCCACTTTCCCCGGCCAAGTCCATCGCCACCACTGGCCCTTCGACGACCCCGCCCAAGCGACGGGCTCCCTAGAGGAAAAACTTGCTGAATTCCGTCGCGTCCGCGACGAACTTAACGCAAGGTTTGTCGCTTACGCCCGCGATCGCCTCAAAGAAGACTCTTCCAACTAACCACGCTTCCGTCACCAGACACCCAAGCCTCAAGCTTCAACATCTTCCAGAATATGCGCACCCACGAACTCTACCAAAAACTACCCGACGCCATCATCGACGAAATGCTCACCTTCCTCCGGGAAGAGGAACGGAACGCATACAAAACCACCCTTGCCTCCCTCGCCGCAAACAAGCGCCTCCGTCCCGTCTTTGTCCAACGCAAATCGGTCCCTCAACAGTTCTCATGGCTCCGCGACAACCTTCGCCTCAAAACTTCAAACGACGTCTCCGAACACCTCATCCAGGTCTGGCTCATGACCAAACACCCGGAGATGCTGACCGATTTCCTCGATGCCATGGGAATTGAACACGACGAGAAAGGCGAAGTCGAAGGGGACCTCCCTGATTCACTCGATTCAAAGAAACTCACCCAAGCCGTCGACTCCCTTCTCAAGAATCACCCCGCCGATCACGTCGCCCTCTACCTCCATGCCTTCCACCTCCAAAATCCCGATGGATGGCCGGAACTGACCGAAACGATTTCCACTCACGCCGCCCTCCAATTTGGCACCGAAATCAAAGACCCCTCAGCGTCCGAAAAACCCATTGCCTCTCAGGATACCGCAACCACCGAGGAACCACTCCCCACCGAAGCGCTCAAGCCGGACGCCAAACCCACGCCTTCGGAGAATTAGAAGTAATAGTGGCGCAAGGCCTCTACCATCCCTGCGCTAAAAGACGATTGAGCCACATAACCCCCCTTCTCGGCCACCGCTTCCTTCACCTCCGGGACCGCATTCGCAGGACACGCCACCGCACGGGCATACTCCCCGGTTAACATCGATAAATCATTGTGGTTGTCTCCCGCGGCAAATACATACTCCGCATCCAAACCCAACAACCGCCCTAATTCCCCCAGCGCACTCCCCTTGTGATAATGCGCATGACTGAATCGCAGGTGCAAACCGTTCCGCTGATAACCGAGTGCCGGCACCTTGCGACTCTCCAGCTCGATAAACCTG
Organism: Verrucomicrobiota bacterium; assembly: GCA_039182965.1. Lineage (GTDB taxonomy): Bacteria > Verrucomicrobiota > Verrucomicrobiia > Verrucomicrobiales > DEV007 > JBCDBW01. The sequence continues at coordinate 17,001 of JBCDBW010000064.1, read as the reverse complement.
CAAATCGCTTCCATCTCTTCGTCACTCTCTGCCAGCACACCCGCCGGTCCGTCATCCGATGGAAAATACCGCGCCGATGTCGCCGTTTCCACAAAGTTCCGCACCCGCTTGAAAAATCGCCCTGTGCCGCGAAAAAACTTCCGATGGTCCTGAATACAACGCTTGTTCCAGTTCCCGAAATCCACCCACCGGTTAAAGCTTCCCAAACGGTATATCTCGCTCTCTTGCGCCACTATAAAGTCGGGGACCAATGGAATTCCATGACTTTGTAGCCCCTCCAGAACTTGGAACAAGGATCGCCCCGAATTCACACCCCAAACCGCCCCCCTGCTTTTCAACGCCTCCACATCCTCCATCAACTCAGGACAAAACGGTTCTTCCCCCCCTGGATCAACGAGAGTTCCATCAAAATCAAAACACAATATCGATGAAACCTGTTGCTCAAACATGTCGCGACTTGCCAATCATACTCAGAGGCCGCTTATTCTAACCATCATCAGACGTCGCCCGCAACCCGCGGAACCATTTCTTCTAAATTCAACTACCCGCTTTAAAAATGAAATCCGCATACGAACTCGCTATGGAGCGCCTCGAGGAGTCAGCACCAAAAGTTGAACTCTCCGCCGACCAAAAAGCCCGCCTCGCTGCAGTCGACAATCTCTACGACGCTAAAATTGCCGAGCGAAAGACTTATATTACCGCCGAAATTGCAAAAGCACAGTTGGCAAACGAAGTCGGTCAAATCCAACAGCACGAACAGCAACTCGCAGAAGACATCGCCCGATTCAACCGCCAACGCGAAGAAGAAAAGGAGAAGCTCCGCTCCGATTTCAAATCCTGATCCAAGCGCGCCTCTCGCGCCCATAAGACTCGCAGCACAAAAGCTCCGCATGCTGCCCATACGAAGCCTCTCTTCGGCCGCCGGAGCAATATCAGCCGGCCGCCTTCCAACGATCCTTGCACTCTCTAAAGAAGGTTCACTCCTGTTTTTGCATTGAGTCAGTCGTTCACTCTGCAAACTCCGGATACGCCATTACCTCCCCCAATCTCCACAGAATCATCACAAACAAAACCCCGCTCAACCCACCATAGAACCAGCGAACCCACCGTTGCGCCTCCAGCCGCTTCACCAAGGACTCATTCGCCCAAATCAAGGTAAACGCTAAGGGTAAATACAACGCCATCATAAACCGATCGCCCCTCCCTATCGCCGCATACCACCCAAAAGCGAATGCATAGATCGATACCGCTCCCAAAGTAAACACCATCGCCAATACCGTCGCTCCTCCACACTCACAACCGCTCCCCTTCTCACGCCCACTCCGCCATCGCCACCACGCCACCCCCGCCAATACCCCTAAGACTCCAGACAACCAGCCCAAATACCAACCTCGCCCCGGTAAGACCCGTTTCCATGGCAGCATCTCCTTCCCGTCCCGATTCTTCACGCGGCTCGGCGTTAGAAAATCGCCGACCACAAGCCCCGTGCCCCTTACCAGACGCTTCAAAAGCTCCCCGGCCGAGTGCCTTCGTATATAGTTTCTCATCGACGGCCGTTCCTCCGACGCCAAGCCCGCTAGCGTGTCCTTCGACCCATACGTCTGCATGAAAACGACTCCATCCGGAAAACTGTCCATCCACATCCAGTAGCTAGGATAGCTGTGAAAACCACTTCCGTAGGTCTCATCGGCATAGATCAAGCGGGGTGAACACACGCCCACGAATACGATCACCAAGACACCCAATCCCACCAAATGTCGCCGCCAAGACCAATCTTTCCAAGCATCTCGCTCTCGCCCTTTCGAACGTTCCCACCAAAACCAAACCAACTTCATCGCCGTCACCCCCACAAAGACCGCCAAAAGCGGCTGAACCGAACTCTTTGCCAAGTAGGCCAAACCCGCACTCAAACCAAGTATTGCATACAACCAAATCGGATTCCGCCACAACAAGCGCAAACAACAAATCCAACTCACAAAGAAGAAGATATAATACAGAGGCTCCGGCTGGAAAAAAGTCGCCCGAACAACAAACGCACCGAAGCCAGCCAGCAACACTAGGTTCATCACTCCCAACAAAGTCCAACGCCGCACCATCAAGACTCCCAAACCCACACAGAACAGCCCCGTCCCGATCACATTCAACCACTTTCCACGCCGAAAATACTCGCGATGGTCCCGATCCCACACCAAGTGCCCCGCCACATAGGGCCACAACGGATTCACCACTCCGTCCGTCAAATGCGGTAACCGAAACCACCACTCACCTTCCTCCGCGGCATATCGCTCTAACGAAATCTCAGACTGATTGATGTTGTGTTGCTGATCACTCTTCAAACGGTTCTGGTTTGTCTGGTAAATCAGCTGCGTCGCCACGTAGAAGTAAACCGCGACAAAGCTCAACAAAAACAATCCCATCGCCGCCGCCCGCCAACTGATCACTCCACCCACGCTCACCCCACCATCGCTCATTCGCTCTCCTTGACCGCCTCATCCCCGCTCTCTTCACCCGGTTCCTCAGCCAGCCCAACACTCGCATCCTCCTCCGCAGAGCGCATCCATCGCTCGTGCAATCGCTCCGCCTCGAACTCCGAACGCTTGAACGCTACCAATTTCTCCATCTTCGCCGCATCCTTCTTCGACTTCTTCGTAATTCGCATGTCAATCCGCCCTAGATCCGATCCCGGCATCTTCGCCACGGTCGCCGGATCTCGCGTTTTTAATACCAAACGACTCGCCCGAAACCAGTTTGGATTGTAAGCGACCTCCTCCAGCTCAGAATACGGAAACTCAATCTTCTCCAATTCCTTTCCGCTCTTCTTGAAGATCCGATCCCGAATCTTGTATTGCAATACCACTCGATCCTCCAAACACCGCAGCTTCCCATCCACATGCAGATGCCCCAGCTGATCCGAAGCTGGCACCCAAAAATAGATCGCTAGTTCCTCCCCCACCATTTCTTAATAACCAATAACCAATAACCAATAACTGCAAGCGCACGCTAGAACCCATCTCATAAATCGTGGATGGCTCCGCGATAAAGGGTTTGAGCGTCAGGCAAGGCGCGACAAGGGAGCGGGTCGAGACCCGTGACCGAGGCGCAACGCCGCCTGAGACCAAAAGACTGATCGCCCGAAGGGCCGCCTCAATTACACACGACGAAGTCGCAAACTCAAACCTTTCTCTTTCCTCCGGCGGGGCCGTGCAGGATTTAGGAGATGGATTCTAGTGCGCTTGCAACCAATTCTCCCCCGTCCCCGTTTCCACCACGATCGGCACTCCCATCGGAATCGCCGTCCGCATCCCCTCCATCACTACTTCAACCACCGCTTCCTCTTCTTCCTTCAACATGTCAAAAACCAACTCGTCATGCACCTGGAGAATCATCCGCGTCTCCAACCCCCCATCTTCTAATCCCCACGCCACCTTCCGCATCGCGATCTTGATCATATCCGCTGCCGTCCCCTGAATCGGAGTGTTGATCGCCGTGCGCTCCGCCGCGTTGCGAATATTCGCATTTCGCGACTCAATATCCCGCAAATACCGCCGGCGCCCCGTAATGGTCTCCACATACCCGTTCAACCGCGCCTCTTCAACACAACGCTCCATATACGCTTTCACCCCCGGATACTGCTTGAAATACTCATCGATGATCTGCGCCGCCTCCCCGCGCGCAATCCCCAAACGCTGCGACAATCCAAAGGCCGAGATACCATAAATAATCCCAAAGTTCACCATCTTCGCATTGCGACGCATCTCCGGCAATACCTCGTCCACCTCCGTCCCGTAAACCCGAGCCGCCGTCGCCGTGTGAATGTCCAACCCTTCGCGAAATGCCTCCAACATCGCCTCGTCCTGACTCAGTTCCGCCATGACTCGCAATTCAATTTGCGAATAGTCCGCCGACAAAATTAAATGCCGTTCGTCGCGAGCCACGAATGCCTTGCGAATCTCACGGCCCTGCTCGGATCGGATTGGAATGTTCTGGAGATTCGGATTCGCCGAAGCCAGTCGCCCCGTCGCCGTCATCAATTGAAAAAAAGTCGTGTGCACCCGGCCCGTCTCTTCGGAAACCGCCTCCGGCAGAGTATCGACATAGGTATTTTTCAATTTCGTCGCTTCCCGATATCGCAAAATATCCGCGACCACGTCATGATAGGGTGCCAAAGCCGTCAGCACTTGCTCGTTCGTCACGTATTGCCCCGTCTTTGTCTTCTTCGGCTTGTCCACGAGCTTCAGCCGATCAAACAACACTTCTCCCAACTGCTTCGGTGAATTCAAATTGAACTCCTCTCCCGCCGCCTCGAAAATCGAGGCCCGCAAGCCGTCGATCTGAACCTGCAGCTCGTCACCGATCGCGGCCAGTGTCCCCACGTCCACCTTGATCCCCTCGCGCTCCATGCCCACCAACACCGGAACCAAAGGACACTCAATCTCGTAAAATACCTTCTCCTGCTCCTTCTCCTTTAACTTCGGACGCAACAACTCCGCCAACTGCCAGGTCACATCCGCATCTTCCGCCGCATATTCGGCAACTTTGTCGACCGCCTCACGCGTGACGTCCAGCATGCTTAACTGCCCGCCTTCTTGCTTTTTATCCCCAATCAAGGCACTGATCGAAATCGGTGTGTATCCCAGGTAAGCCTCCGATAACACATCCATTGTATGCTTCTGCTCCGGCTCAACGAGAGTATGCGCAAGCATCGTATCAAACATCCCCCCCGCAATCTCCACGCCCCGCCAACTCAAGACACCAATATCAAACTTAAGGTTGTGCCCCACCTTCTCAATCCGCTCATCGACAAAAAAATCCCGGAATTCGCCCAGCACAGCCGCCCCTTCCGCCTCATCATCCGGCACCACCACGTAAGACCCCGTGTGCTCTTTCCACGAAAAAGCAATCCCCAGAATGATCGCTTCCTTCGGATCAAGCGATGAGGTTTCCAAATCAAAGCAAACCGTCTTCTCCTTCCCCAGCCGCTCCAGCAAGACGCCACGCTCTTCAGGAGTCACCACCAACTGATAATCGTGCTCTGTGTCCGCAATCGTCTTGAGATCCGGCAACAACAAGTCTTGCCCACCACCTTCCTCCTCTTGCCCGGGGCTGTTGTCCTCCACCGATGAAGCGGTCGTCCCATGCCCCCGTCCCGCTTTAAAGACATCCCCAAACAATCGCTTTCCCAGACTATTGAACTCAAACTCGACAAACAAACTCTTCGCGGCCCCGTCATCCAATGCCTCCACTTCCAAATCAGCCCAATCCCATTCCACCGGCACGTCCAGTTGAATGGTCGCAAGCACTTTGGACAACTCACCCTGCTTGCCAAAATTCGTCACGTTCTCCTTTTGCTTGCCCTTTAACTCATCCACATGGGCTAACAGACCTTCGACACTTCCATACTCACCCACGAGCTTCTTTGCCGTCTTCTCACCAATCCCCGGAATCCCCGGAATATTGTCCGATGCATCTCCCCAAAGACCCAAAATGTCCGCCACCTGCTCCGGCCGCTCCACTCCCCATTGCTCGCACACTTCCTTCTCTCCCAGTATCTCTTCATCGCCCCCCCTCCGCCCCGGCTTGAACATCTTGATCCGATCAGAAACCAACTGCGCAAAATCCTTGTCCGGCGTCACCATGAATACTTCCCAATCCTTCCCCTCCGCCTCACCACGTTTCGCCAGGGTCCCAATAATGTCGTCCGCCTCATACCCATCCTTTTCCAACACCGGGATCCGAAAGGCCTCCAGCAGACGCTTCACATTCGGAATCGCCGCAGCAATGTCTTCCGGCATTTCGTCACGCTGCGCCTTGTATTCCGGAAACATTTCGTGACGCTTCGTCGGCGCCGACGTATCAAACGCCACCGCCAAATGCGTCGGCTCATGCCGCTGCAGCAAATCAATCAAGGTATTCGTAAATCCAAATAGCGCCGAGCTGTTAACCCCTCCACTCGTGTAAATTGGACTCCGAATAAGCGCAAAGTGTGCCCGATAAATCAGCGCCATCCCATCCAACAAAAACACCCTTTTCGCCATACCCCCACTCTACCCACGCCCCCTATCGTAGGGCAAGCGCTCCGCTTGCCGCACCCTGGCACGATACGTTCCCACGCATCGCAAGCCCTAGGGTCGCTCCAAAGGAATCTCCAAGAGCTTGTCCATCGATTGCGTAAATTCACGCGCGGAAAAACACCAAATCACCAGCTTCTTACTGTCCCAATACCCGTCCCTCGCATCCGCATGGCGGAATAAACTACGCCGCGCCATCACCGATCCCGATCCACGCACCCCAACGTGATCAATCGGAAATCCGAATTCATACTGCAATTGATCCAGTAATCCCGCCCGATCCGTATGCATCCCTCCCGAGGTGCCCTCCCAGAAAACCAAAGTATGACTGTCCCCAATCAACAACACCGGACTGTCCTCCGACGGAGCCACCGCTGCCGGTCCGCTTCCACCCCCGCCCAGCCCCGCATACCGAACCTTCAATTCCTCCATCGGAACATTATCCCCGCCCTCCACCTGATCACCGCGAATCGTCAATGTCGCCTCGTCCGATCGCACAAACTCTTGCTTCTCTTCCGACTTCAACCAGTCCTCCTCGGCCACCATCCCCGCAATCAGTCCCGCCGTCTTCTCACACGCCAAAGGCGACCAATGCGTATCTTGCTCGCAATACACTTTCTCTCCCGTTTCTTCTTTCAACTGCCGGAACGCCGCTTCCAAATCCAACACCTCCAAACCCGCCGCTTCCAACTCGTCATAGAAAGCCCGAACCGATAAGACATCCTCCACCGTCGCATCCCCAAAGAGCTTCTCCGGATATACCGCCGCTTTGGGAGGAACCGGTGCCAGAATCAACCGGATCCCCTTTTCCTCGAGCAAATCATTGAACTGCACCAAAAACGGAACCGGATCCTGCCCGTTCTTTGCCACCTCCGACCAGTCCTGCTCCCAAAACGGGCCCGTTCCTAGGTGCCGCAACTCCTGCGTCAGAAAAAACCAAGCATCATCTTCCCCGCGTACATTGCGCTTCTCCTTCCCACTGGCCTCTTCCGCTAACGCCGCACTACGTGATGCAAAATCAACGTTCTCAGCCGTCCCGCAAGCCGTTAACCCGCTGAAGAAAAAACAACTAAAAAGAAGGCGTCGATACATCATAAAATAACTCCAATGTAAACTCCGAGGTGTCGTCAAACTGCCGCTCCGCCTTCAACTGCCCATGCGCCGATGAAGGTTCCAAAATCAGTTCATACTTCTCTCCCACCTGCCGTGGGAAGCCTGCCACCGGCTTTTCATCCAAAATCGCCCAGTGTTTTACCAGCAGCTTCTCATCCTCAAACTCACCTTCCAGTATCTCGTCCACCTCGTAAGTATACACCAGTAAAGCCCTCCGGTATGGCTCTTCTGTCAGAGACTCCACCGACGGCATGGCCGTTGCTTCCACCAAGGTCCCCCGTACTCTCAGCAACGGGATCGGCATGCGCTGCACCAGTTCCGTCTCCCAAAAATGATGCGCTGCCGCCACTTCCTCCAAATTCATCGCGCGATCATAAACCGCCACCCCTTTCACCTTGCCATCCCAGCCCTCGCCAAACCTCAACCCCTCCTCCCGCTCCTCTAAAACCAGCTCCGCCGCTTCCAGCTCGCGATCCTCGCCATCCAACGCCATCTCCCACGTTTCCCCGTCAAAGATAATCGCCACCTGGTGCGCATAACCCGGATCGATGTTCGCCATCGAAATCGACACCGGCACCGGCGCGGGCTCCGTGACCACAAATTCCAAAGCCCCGGACACTTGCCGCAATGCGAATGTCTCTCCACCGATGATGGTCCCGTCACCCGCTGGCGTAAATTGCAGTTCCAACGACATCGGCCGACCGCTCACGACCAGATCATTCACCACTTGTGAAGACACTTCATCCGCCGAGAAATAACCGCCGCCACAATCCATCTCAAGATTTCGAAAATATCGCGCCCCATCAACCGCATCCAACATACATCGTCGCTTCCCCCCCTCGTCATCACCAACTTCGTTGGTCGATCCACTGTCCTTCCAAAGAAAAACCAAACCCTCCTCATCCACCGGCCAACTCAATTCATTTGCCCCCACCACCATTTCTTGCGCTCCCCCCTCCGGCCCCACCCTTCCCATGTCCACCGCCGCTTCTTCACCCCCTTCAATCCATAGGTCCGGAGCGTATTCCGGCAAACTCGAACTCGTGATCCGTAAGGTCGCTTCCTCGCCGTCCATGCGATCATTGAACTTCCCAATGTAAACATTCGACTTCCGGCTCCCCCGCGTGATCGGGTTCCCCCCCTCTTTCGGCTGCTCGTAAGGCCCCGTGAACATGTAATACCGCACATGATTGCTCCATCGCGGATGATACACCTGCCGTCCTCTGATAAATTCTGACCGATTGATGGGCACAATCCAACTCTCCTTCCCGCCATCCTTGATCATCTGCAAGTTCGCATGCGCACCATCAAAGACCCACGACAAGTAGCTGTTGTCCGGCGCCAGGGACGGCCAACACCCATTCGCATACTTCGTCCACTCCCCTTTTGTCATGTCAATGACACCCATGTCCGGCCACGGAAACAAACTAGCCGCTCTCAAACCGTCACCCGAAACCTGAAAGTTGTCCGGACTCACCACTGTCTGATCCCAAATCAATTCCACCTTCTCCGGATCATCCAACTGAAACCGCACAATCTCTTTTGCCCAGGTCGCCGCCCGATCCGTATCCTGAAAATCGCGGGCGGCATACACCCACTGAATTCCAGTTCGGGGGTCTCGCCACACGTCCGTCGCATATCCCGGAGCCAATTTCACAATATTCGTCCCATCCCAATCCACCGCGTAAACCATCGGTTTCCAATTCCGCTTCCAGCTGCCGTCCTTCTCAAACTCCTTGTACGTAAATAAAATCCGCTCCCCATCCGCCGATATCAGCGGCCGGCCATAGGACGACTTCTCCTTCAAAATCGCGTGCGGCCCCCTCCCGTCCGCCGTATCCATTCCCCAAAGCTGATGACTTCGGCCGTTCACAAACGGATCATGTTGATCCGGATCCGGATTCGTATACACCGTCCACACCATCCTCGTCCTCGCCCCGGTGAACGCCTCCACTTCCTGCGAAAATGGATCAACCTCTGCCCCATTGCCGCCACTCCCGTCAGCGTCTCCCCCACATCCGGATCCCGCCGCACAAAGGACGACTAAACTAAAGATCGCACTGAAGAATCGATAAAGGTCTGGCATATTCCCGGCGAGAATGCAGTGGCGTCGAACAACGGAACACCCCGTAAAACGGCCCTTAGCGTCGCGTCGAACCCACCTTTTGCAAAATTTTTTTGCCACCAATTGACCCCTCAAAATAGCGCGACTCAAGACCTGGCCCAATTCCCATCCAAAAAGTTTCCGCTATTCCTCCGAATTCTGTCAAAATACCTTGATGGTCGCTCCTTCCATGCTCACCAAACACCTCGCTCGCTTCCCTCTCAAAACCCTCGTCGCAATCACTGCCCTCTCCCTCGTCTCCGTCACCTACCCTCCCCTCTCTCTCGTCTGGGAAGATGCCGAGTTCTACCCGCTCTCTTCCTTCCCGATGTATTCCTCTTTCGCCCCACACACCAACCTCGTTTTCATCACCAATGAAAAGGACCAACCGCTCCCCGCCTACCCGACCTTCCGCGTCCTCAGCTCCGCCCTCAAAAAATCTTACGCCGCTAAACTCGCCGATATTAAAGCCGATCTGAATATTCCGACCTACCGCATGACGCCTGCTCAGAAAAAACCCGCCGGAGATGCCCTCTTGCGCGAACTCAAAGAGAGCGTTGCGCCTGCCGCCTTCGAAAACAACGCTCTTCCCCATTTAAAGCTCTACGAAATCATTATTAAGCGCGACGAAGCTGGGCAAATAACCCACACCCAGCAGTTCATAACCGAACTCACAATTGAACACTAGAACCTCTCTCAATCAAAAGTATGTCTCTAGAATTCCTGTGCCCCTCAGGGGACACGGCAAAGCCGAAGGGTGAATAGTCCCCCCCCTTTCGTAAGCGAACCACTTCGCCCAAGCACTCAACATCTCGTATCCAGCATCCAAGCCAAGAATGCTCTTTTTCCTGAAAGCCATCCTCTCCCCCAGCTTCGATCGCGTAACCTACTCCCCATGGGAATGGGCTGTCATGCGATCCCTCTTCGCTTTCTTCGCCCTCGTTCCCGCCACCCCCTTGAATCTCTCCTTCCGGGCGCAACCACAACCCACCGGAGTCGCCCAGTTCGTCGATATCACCTGGATCACCATTGGCCCCGTTCAAGAACTGATCACCTTCGCTTTCTTCGCCTTTCTCGCTCTCTATCTCGTCGGTTTCTTTCCCCTCACCGCCACTATTGGCCTCTTCGTCATCCACACGCTCACCGGAACCCTTGTCAATTCCCAAGGCGCCATTCATCACAATACCCAGCTGATCGGCCTCGTGCTCCTCGGCCAAATCCTTGCCCACATCTACTGGCGCCTCAAACCGAATCTCGCCCTCCAACGCAATCCCCGACTCTCCGCCGATCCCCTGACCCCTGCCACCCTCCTCATCTACCATTCCCAACAACTTATCGCCGCCGGATACGTCGCTTCCGGTATCTCCAAGCTCATCAACTCGCGAGGCGAATGGATCTCCCAAATCCCAAACATCCCGATCCAATTCGAAAAAAACTTCGCCTACCGATACTACGACCACCTCGAACCACCCGCCCAAGAGGCCTCCGAGGGAATGATCCATTTCATCGCCGAAAACCCCGCTGCCGCTCAAGTTCTCTTCGGCTTCGGCCTCTTCCTCGAGGCCCTCTGCTTTCTCGCCCTTATGAATCGTGCCACCCTGGCACTTTGGGGTCTCGCCCTGTGGATCATGCACCATACCATTTCCAGCGTCATGGGCCTCGGCTTCGCTTTTAACAAAGCCATCCTCCTCATCTTCTTTATCAACCTCCCCTTCTGGCTCTTCCTCGCTGCCACTCAAGGACACAGATACCTCCAATCAAAATCCGCATCCTAATTCCTTGTTTCTTTCCCCGTTACCTAACAAAACATCACGCCGGCGGCGGTATACCCATGGAGAAAATTCTGATTCCCCACCGGCGCAATCTCCCCATTGCAGAAAAACCCTGCCAACGAAACTTTCCCAAACACATCCTCGACCACGCCCGCATCATGGTTCGGAACCCCAAACATCCGCACCCCGCGCCCTGTGCAACTGAATAGCAACATGCCAAACGGCTCGCCGTGCTCCCGCTGCGCCTCCTCACACGCATGACGCAAATCCTCATCCGCTGTGTCTTTATCCCTCAACTGAAACTGTAAGGTCTGTCCCACCCGCGGAAAAGCCCCCAAAGCCAAAACACCAGCATCAGGATCTCCTCCGATAATATTCCGAACCAAAAAATCGCCGCGCCCGTATTCTTCTCGATACTCAGACATCGCGATGCCCGCAAAGATATTTCCTCTCGCGCCCGCTTGCTCCTCCGCCTCCAGCGAGTTGAACGCTTCCTCCAAAACATCAAACGCCCGCTGCGATGCAATCTCCACCACATAGTTGTCATCGACCGAGGTGATCGTATAGGGCTCGCCAATCGGTCGGCACCCCTGGCTCACGACTCCTTGCAATCGCACCCCACCACCGAAATGCACCGCCAGCGCCGCCGGTTCACTTACACCAGCAGTCGAAAACAAAAACAAATCCTCTTCACCACCCCCACTCGCCAAGCCGCCAAAAGTCTTCGACCGCGGGTAACTCGCATTCCATGACATCAACCACTTCTCTGGACTCAATAACGCCGGGTTTCCCAATACGATCCAATCTCCCTCCTCATCTCCTTTGACACCTGTGACCCGATGCCAGTAATCAGAAGTCACCCCCTCACCCACATCCCCTTCCTCGATCGAACAACACCGCACCTTCGTTCCCGGCAAACTCAAAAACAACATCGATATTCCGGAAACACTCTCGTTCTCCTCCCCAATCCCAATCAATCCATCCGCCGAACAACCCACCACTAATTTCGCCCGTCCATGCACCTGAATCACTTCCACGAGATCACCCACGTGCCGCTTCCAATCGGAACTCACAAAACAAAACACACAATCCGGATTCTCCCCTAAGCGCTCCCGACACGCTTCCACCGCCTCACACATCTTTTCTTCGTCATACGTCGTCAGTTCAATGTGGGAGGCAGCGCAGTTGGAGGTCGTCATACGGCAGAAGGGATGTGTTTACCCAACCAATCGACCGATACCAGGGACAGGAATCGAACCTGCACGGGCAAAGCCCACCAGATCCTAAATCTGGCGCGTCTACCAATTTCGCCACCCTGGCGTGGCCAATCAATCGGCGCTCTTCAAATATACTACCCGCCCAACCCAACCTTCCGCAACTCGTTTCCTCCCGCCGGGCGCCCCCAAATTGCCTGGGGAACAGCCATTCTCCTCACCCGGGAAACAATCGAAAACCCGCCAAGTCGATAACCCCGGGAAAAAAGGTCCCTAATCCGCCCTCTCCACCCGAAACCTAGCAACCTTAAAGACCCGCCCCATCATCCCCGGATGCATCAACGTCTGAAATTGCTTCGCAAATGCCGCGTCAGCTACCCCCTCCCGCGCCCGAAGCAATTCCCTGCCAGCATTGACCACAAAGTCATGCTGGTCCGTCAGTCCCATCTCTCCCAGTCCCGCTGCCAATGCCGCACGCTCCAATAGCGTAAAATTTACATGCGCCGTGATATCCTGCCCCCCAACCGAAGCCAATGGGTCATCCCCGGCTCGATGTGTGGAATAACAGCGTAAAGTCCCGTCCACGCGATTATTCGACAAATACTCTTCCTCACGAAACCCATAGTCAATCACCAGCAATTCACCCGCCTTCAGCGCCTTTGCCACTGACGCCACCCAACCCACCATCCTCAGGTTCACTTCCGTTGTATACCCTTCCGCAAAGGCCAGTCCCCAACGCCCAATTTCCGCGGATAACTCGGACCCTGCCTCAATTTCTCGGCGCCGCCACCCTAGAAACCCATTTTCCTCCAGACCCACTCCCAATTCCCACCACGCTCCCGCTTCAAAGCGCACCCACTTGAACGGAAACGCATCCAGCAGTTCATTACAGAAAAAGACACCCGCCCTCTCCGGCAACGCCTCCACCGACTCCCACCATTGAACCTTGTCCCCCCATGACGCCAACTGCGTCATCTGTCTCTCGCGACGTCTCGCCAGCGGTTCCACCACGCCATAGCGGACCGCCTCAAAACAGGCACGCGATCGCTCCACCAGCGCGGCCATGACGTCCTGCGCTAACTGCCCGTCGTGCGCCCCCTGCTCTACCAAATCAAAAACTCGAGGCCTCCCCATCGCTTCCCACGTCCCCACAAACGAGGATGCCAAGACCGCCCCAAACAACGGTCCCACACTCACGCTCGTATAAAAATCGCCGCCTCTCCCCGTCACCTCCCGATCCCCGCAATAATAACCCCATTCCTCATCATACAATGCCATCTCCATGAACTCATCAAACCCCAATACCCCGCCCGCAGCCTCAATGGCCTCCCGAATCTTGCCTTCCAATTCGCCACTCATGTTGATCTCAATTGCCACCACCCTCGAAACCTCTCCGCCGCCCGGACAATTCCGTGCCCACAAAGCACCCCCTCCATTCAGACTTCATCATTGGATACTCCTTGTTGGACAGCGAATGTTCAAAAGAAACCGCTTCGTCTCCCACTCCAAAACACCCTAGCCGCTCCTGCCTCTCCTTTAGCATCCATCAGTCCATGTCCAATATCCAATATTCCCACCCTCCCCCGGATCCAAAGTTGCCCTCCCCGCCCATTCCATCCATATTATAGCGGCCAGAACGAGCTCCCTAACGACGCCTCATGCCTCCTCGCACTCGCAGAAAGCATACCCCAACCAAAGTCAGCCTCTACAAAGAGCGCATCTGGCATCGCCGCTGGTTCCACAAGGTGGTCCTCGTCCTTCTCGGCTGCTTCGTCCTCGGGCTCCTCGTCACATACCTTTTTATCCGACATTACAGCGCCGAGGCCGCAAAGTTCGATCTCAATGACATCTACAAACTCGAAAGCGCCAGCGTCATCTATGATCGGAATCGTGAAGAAATCGGACGTATCTTCGTCGAAAACCGCCGGCCCGTAACCTTCGACGAGGTGCCCTTCCACCTCGTCCAAGCCCTCATTGCCACTGAAGACTCCCGCTTCTTCGAACACGGAGGCGTCGATTACTGGGGTATCGCCCGCGCGATGGTCCGCAATGTCAAGGCTGGAGGGATCAAGGAAGGAGGCTCAACCGTCACCCAACAGCTCGCCCGGAAATCTTTTGGTCTCTCCGGCCGATCTTACACCCGCAAACTGGTCGAAGCCTTCCTCGCCGTCCGCCTCGAGAAAAACTTCTCCAAAGCCCAAATCATGGAGTTCTATCTCAACCGCATCTACTTCGGCGGCGGTTTCTACGGCGTCAACGCCGCCGCCCAAGGCTATTTCGGGAAAGCCGCATCCGAACTGCTCCCCGAAGAATCCGCCACCATCGTCGGCCTCATCAAAAGCCCCAACCGCCTCTCCCCCCTCCGCAATCCCGAAGGCTCAAAAGATACCCGAAACCTCGTCTTCCTCCGGATGCGCGACGAAAAAATGATCTCCAACGACGAATTCGAACAACTTCGCAATCTCCCCCTCAAAACCAATCCCGGAACCTCCGCCACCACCCAGGAATCATACGTCTACGAACAGGTCCGCAAACAGGTCATCGAACAAATCGGCTCCGAAAAAGCTCAAAAAGGTGGATTCCAAATCTATACCACCATCGACTCCCGCATCCAGGAAACCGCAGAAAACTCTATCCTCAAACACCTCGCGCTCCTCGAACAACGCCCCGGCTACGAACATCAAACCTACGCCGATTACCAGGAACTCCTCTATCAGCTCGGCGATGTCGAACCCAAAGACCGCCCCGCCCCAACCTACCTCCAAGGCGCGGCGCTCATGATCGACAACAAAACCGGTGCCGTCATTGCCATGGTCGGCGGTCGCGATTACCACGACTCGGAATTCAACCGCACCATCCAGGCCCGCCGTCAGCCCGGAACCGCCTTCAAACCCTTCGTCTACGCCACCGCTTTCTCTCAAGGACTGTGGCCCGGCTCCACCGTGGTCGATAAACCTATCGACAACCGACGGGTCATGATCGGAGGCACCGAAGGCATCCTCGGAGAATGGGGCGTCGAACGCGACGGCAATGTCCACGAGGGCGATATCACGGCACGTCGTGCCCTCGCCCAAAGTAAAGTCGCCGCCACCGTCCGCGTCGGCGAGGCCGCCGGCCTCGGCGCCGTTATCGCCACCGCCGCAAAAGCCGGCATCGAATCCCCCATGCGCGAATTCAACGCCACTTTCCTCGGCGCCAGCGAACTCTTCATGGATGAATTCTGCCGCGCCTTTACCATCTTCCCCAACCAAGGAACCCACCCGAAAGACCTCTACATCATTGAATCCATTCGCGATCACCTCGGCGAAATCGTGTTCGAAGAGAAACCCGAAAACCGCACCCGCGTCCGTTGCCTAGACCGCATCGCCGCCTATCAAGTCCATACCTGCCTCGAGGGCGTTCTCGACGAAGGCACCGGCTGGCGCGCCCGCGAAGAATTCGGGCTCAAAGATTTCGACGGCGGTGGCAAAACCGGTACCGCCTACAATTTCACCGATAACTGGTTCATCGGATACGACAGCGAAGTCACCTGCGCCGTCTGGTGCGGCTTCGATAAACCCCAAACGATCTTCCGCGGCGCCTTCTCAAATCAAACCGTCCTGCCCATCTGGGTCGATGTCATGAACGCCGCCCTCGAAGAATTTCCCGCCAAATCCATTGCCCCTCCCGAAGGCCTCGTCGCCATCGAACTCTGCGATCGCTCCGGCATGCGCGCCACCGACTCCTGCTTCTCACAGGAAGTCCGCGATGGCAAAACCATCAACGTCCGCACCACGCACCTCACCCACGTCAGACCCGAACATGTCATGACTGACTTCTGTCCCGTGCACGGCGAAGGCGGTAACACCCTCGGCGGCGCCCAGTTCGCCGCCCTCCGCCTCGGCGCCCCCCGCCGCGACCTCGGCCAAGATAACAATTCCCGTGACAAATTCCCTGGCTTCCGTCCTATCCCAATGCAAAGTCCCACCGTCCTCGGTGACGATCCCTTCGACGCCATTGCCCCCGTCGTCCGCGCGTCCGTCCTCGAAATCATCGAAGAAGCCCCCACCGACGGCGAAATCAATCCGGATACAGGCGAAGAAACCATCGTCGCCCGCCCTCAAGTCCTCACCACCCTCGAAATCGGCGAAGAAAAATTCCGCATCCCCCTCCCCCCTCCCGAAAAACTCCAGTTCGAGTGATCTAACTGGTTTCATTTTTATGTCACCAGACCCTAGTCTCTTGACCTGCATCGCCCCTTGTCGCGCGGGCTTCTCGGCTGCTCCTTTGCAGTGTAAAGAGTAACTTTACTTATTTGCGAGTAGCCTTCCAGAACTTAGCCCACGGTCAGCACATTTCTTTTATCTCGAATCTGCTGGCTTCCGAGGGTGTCCTTCCTCAACCGACGCCAATGCAAACTTCTAGGTCACCAGGAAAAAGGCTTCCAATCGATTTTGTCTTGGGTTTCCGATAACTTGGCCATAAATCCTCTTATCCAACGCAGATGCGCCGACCGGGCCGCCACTCGCCTTGAATGATTTCGGTGCAACGGCCCATCAAATCCTAGAGGGAAACGAACATCGGCGATGGCCAAGTGCTTCTCATAGCTCCGTGCTGCCCATGTGTCATAAGAACCAAATAGGACAGGGTCTTTCTGCCCGATCGAGAAATTTCCATAGTCGCCCTAATCGAATTTAGCTTGGTTTCATGAAGATCTTTGCCTTTCGTTCGCAAACTCTCACATCCTCAAT
>JBCDBW010000063.1:0-25374 GCA_039182965.1 Verrucomicrobiota bacterium | reverse complement strand
CATGATTTGGACCACTATTAATAAAACGCATCTTTCACAAGTCATACGGGCCCAAAAGACCGGCCGAAATCTGACCCGGGGGGCTCTTTTCCACGAGCCCCGCTTCTTTACGGAGTTCCCGCCAACGCCGGACTACCCGAAGGACGACCCTGCAACTCTCCTGGTCTCGCCAAGCGCCAGTAAAGTGTAACTTTACCGTACCGAAAAGTCAGCTTGTCACCCTTCGAGACGATCATCATGCGCCTTCCGTCTTTCTTGCCCTTTGTCAGCGAAGACGTATGAAACCATAGATCGATAAACTTGGTCTCTCCCGGCGGAATCGGGTCCTCCCCCTCGGCACCCACAAAACAAGAACAACCGGCCGCAATCCGATACCCCGAAATGAGCTTGTCTCCCGTATTCTTGATCGGAACCCGAAATACCGTCACCGGCTGACTTGGGTCCACCAGTAGATTTTCTATCTTCTTCGGATGCGACAAGGTCCGTCCAAAGAACCATCCTCCGTCTCCATCTTTGTCGCCCGCCCAGCTAAGCTGAGCTCCCAACGCCCCAACAGCGAAAAAACAATAGAACCAAAAACTCGGTCGCATCCGCGTCATCTGGGACCACTACGCCTATAAGCCGCTCCGGTCAAACTCACGCAATGATATCCGCCGCCACCTTGCCGTAAACATCCGTCAAACGAAAGTCACGACCAGCATACTTATAGGTGAGCCGCTCATGATCCAAACCCATGAGATGCAATATCGTCGCATGCCAGTCATGAATATGCATCGCGTTCTCTACCGCTTCATATCCATGCTCATCCGTCGCCCCATAGTTCATCCCACCCCTGACGCCGCCGCCGGCCATCCAGATGGAATACCCCTTGTTGTTGTGGTCTCGACCGTCATCACCCTGTGAGTGAGGCGTCCGGCCGAATTCGCCCGCCCAAATCACCAGCGTGTCATCCAACATATCCCGGTTCTTTAAATCCTGTAGCAACCCGGCGATCGGCAGGTCCGTCTGGGCACAATTCCCTTCTAGCGCTGCGCGCATATTCCGGTGCTGATCCCAATTCTGGTGGGACACCTCAATGAAACGAACGCCTGCCTCCGCAAACCGTCGCGCCATCAAGCATTGACGCCCGAAAGAATCGGTCGGCCCAGATCCAATTCCATACAAGTCCAACGTTCGCCGATCCTCCTCGGAAAAATCCATCACCCGCGGGACCTCGTCCTGCATCCGAAACGCCAATTCGAATGACTCGATAACCCCTTCCACTTCCGGATGATGTCGATCCCGCTTCAACTTTTCCAAATTCAATGACTTAATTAAATCCAACTGCACCCGTTGAAGGTTTTTGCTAAGCTCGTCATTTGCAATGTTCTTGATCGGGTCCGGTGACGCGACGCCTCGCCGAAAACGCTGTGATCCCGGTCTTTGCTGCGCCGTCCCGATCTTTGTCCCTTGGTAAACCGCTGGCAAAAAGGCACTCCCGTAGTTTTGCGCCCCACCTACTCCCGTTGGAGCATTCAAAGTGATGAATCCAGGCAAGTTGTCATTCTCCGTGCCCAACCCATATAGGGTCCACGCGCCTAACGACGGACGAACAAACTGAAAGTTCCCCGTGTGCATCTGCACAAACGCCTGCGGATGATTTGGCAAATCCGTGTGCATTCCATTAATGATACACAAATCATCCGCATGCTGTGCCACCTCTGGGAACAATTCCGATATCCAGAGCCCACTCTCACCGTGCTGCGAGAATTCCCAGGGAGATCCTAAGAGCTCGCCGCTCCGCGCACCCCGCGCTCGGCCGGGCTTGCCCGTGTCTTTCACTAGTTGAGGCTTGTAATCAAAGGTATCAACGTGCGATGGCCCACCTCGCATACACAATAGTATCACCCGCTTCGCCTTGCCCCTGAAATGAGGTGACTTCGGAGACAAAGGCCCCTTCTCCGCTTCCGCCGCCATCGTACTCAAGCCCGCAAACGCCAAGTATCCAAATCCACACGATGCCCCTTTCAAAAGCTCGCGCCGTGAAACTCCCAATCCCTGTCTATCAACTATCTCCATTTCTCTCTCCCATCGCTGCGGTTTCAATTCTTCTCAATCTCTCTGTCCTAATCCAAATACCGGAACTCGGCACTGCCCAACAATGCCTGACAAAAGCTAGCCATTGCCATCTTACCCGCCTCTTCCACAGACGCGTCTTCCATGCGCGCCTCCGCCATGAACCGATCAAAGTACTTCTTCGCTCTCCGCCCCTCTTCCTCGGTCGGAGGACGTGAATACACTGTCAAAAAGGCAGTCCGCAGCCTCTCCACGCCATCGCTCCCACCCTCGTGAACCAGCCTATGCGCCAATGCCACCGCCTGCTCCTGAACAAAATCACTGTTCATCAAATACAATGCCTGGCCCGGCACAGTGGTAACGTCGCGACTCCCTGTCACCAGACTCGGCTCCGCAAAATCAAATGTCTCCAAAGCATCCGGCACCAAATCGCGCACAATCGGCAAATACACCGATCGATACCCCGCACCTAACTCGAGACTCTCTTCCGTGACCTGCCGCCCCCCGACTAAGCCGTCACCCACTCGCGCCACCGGGGATCCAATCGGGCGCTCACTCTCCAAGTTGCCGCTCACCGCCAACATCGCATCTCGAATCGCCTCCGCATCCAACCGACGCTTGCTCGCCCTCCACAAATAAACGTTGTCCGGATCAATCTCAAAGTTCGCCGCATGATGATCAGAAGCCTGTTGGTATACACCGGACAAAACAATCTCTCGCACCAGACTCTTCACCGACCATCCATTCTCCATAAACTCCACCGCTAACCAATCTAGTAAATCCGGATGGGAAGGCGCTTGTCCGGTCGATCCAAAGTTGTCCACCGTCGGCACCAATCCACGCCCAAATAAATAATGCCAGACTCGATTCACCATGACGCGCGCCGTCAATGGATTTTCCTCCGCACTGAGCCAATCCGCCATTTCCAGACGCCCACTACTCCCGCGTGGAATCTCCGGCTCGCCCCCGGGCTCCATTAACACCTGCACGAATCCACGCGGCACCGTTTCTCCCGGTTGCGCAATCTCTCCTCGGACCAGCAACGCCGCATCCCGGGGATACTGCGCTTCCCAAACACCCATCGCATAAGGATGCGGATTCCCGCTATCGTCCACTGCTTTCAACCTAGCCTCAAGCGCTCCCACCGCCCCCCGTAAACGAAGAAAGCGTTGCTGATCGCTCGGATCGAGAGCCTCCCCCGACCGGCGCGCCTGCGCCGCCATCTCTTGCAGGTCGCGCTGCTCCCGCTGCAACTGCGCTAACTGACGCTCCAATCCCAAGACAGTCTCACGCGACAATTGCGTCCCCGGAACAACTTTTACTTCTGCCCCCGGAACCCATAGTAGATCAGTCGCCTGCCGGTTCTGCAGCCCAGCCGCCCCTCCAAAGTAGGTGTCCGTGCTCAAAAAAATGCCCGCCATCGCATAATAGTCCGTCATTGGAATAGGATCGAACATGTGATCGTGGCACCGCGCACAAGCCACCGTCGTTGCCAAAACCGCCTGCGTCATGGTGTCTATCTGCTCATCAATCAAATCCGCCTTGAATTGAACCGGATTAGTCTCGTTCAACGATTTGGGCCCGATCGCCAGAAATCCCGTCGCCGTCATCAAGCGGGCCTGCTCCCCTTCATCCTCATAAGGTAATAAATCGCCGGCAATCTGCTCCCGAATAAAATCGTTGTATGGCTTGTCCTCATTGAACGCATCAATCACGTAATCCCGATACCGCCACGCATACGGAAAAGTGTTGTTCGCCTCTTTCCCACTCGATTCCGCGTAGCGGGCCACATCCAGCCAGTGGCGCCCCCATCTCTCGCCAAACTGCTCCGACTGAAGAAGCCGGTCCACCACCCTTTCCACGGCACCGGCACTCTCATCCTGCACGAAATCGCGCAGATCCTCAATCGAAGGAGGAATCCCCACGAGATCAAAATAGATCCGTCGCAACAAAACCAACCGCTTCGCCCCCTCGGCCGGTTCCAGACCCCTCTCATGTAACTCGGCCAATACAAAACGATCAATATCCGAAGTCACCCATCCATCCTCATCCGTCACCTCTGGCACTTCGGGACGCACCGGACTCCGATAAGCCCAGAACTCCCGACCCGCATCAATGTCCAGATTCGACACCACATCCGCCGCCTCGCCGCCCCGCGGGTCGGGCGCTCCCATCTCAATCCACTCACGAAAATCCGCTACCACCGCCGCATCCAACTGATACTTCGGAGGCATCTCATACTCCTCGTCCTCATAGGCGATCGCTGTGATCAATAAGCTCTCAGTAATGCTCCCCGGAACCACTGCATGATCTGTGACCCCGCCCCTTCGCGATCCCGCTCGCGTGTCCAACAACAAGCCACCCTTAACCTTGTCCGCACTCTCCGAATGGCACTCATAGCAATGCTCGGCTAGAATCGGGCGAATCTTGTTTTCAAAAAATGCGATTTCTTCCTGTGTGTAGTCTTCCTCTACAAGCGATACCGCCTTCTCCTGCGCCACCGCGCCGATGCATAAACCCATAAACACGGTCGCTCCCGCAAAACTATATCCGAAACCACGCCGCTCTTGTTGGCTCTCGCACTTCATGTCAATCTGTTTCGATTCAAAACACATAGATCTCAAAAGTTGCGCCGAAGTTACGCGCATTTCTGTATCCCGATCAGGAGACATACGAATAAGCCCACCAAGAAATTTTTGTCCTGACCTCCCTCTCCCTATCTGCCACCATCCCAAACCCCATGCCTAACCCTGCCATCTTCGACTCCCAAAATGAGTCCATCTACAGACTCCAGACCTCCGGGCCCGGTCCGAGCGGTGAGCTCCCTTTGGAAGCCGAATTCCAGCGTTCCGCCCCCAGCGGCACCCTCTTCGGTTGGACCGAGAACGCGGGCATGGGCTGGAATCCAAAGACACTCGGACGCAGTGAATTCCTCATCCTTTCCACCCAAGGAGGCATCTGCAATGGAGATGGCTCCCCGGTCGCACTCGGATAGCACACCGCCATTGGGAAGTCGGAATGCTTGTGCAGGAAGCTGCACACGAAATAGCCAAGCAGAGTGGCATTCCGTTCGCCGCGTTCTGTAGCGCCCCCTGCGATGGTCGCACCAATGGCACCGCCGGAATGCTCGGCTCCCCGCCATACCGCAACGATGCCGCAATGGTTCTTCGCCGCATCATTCGTTCCCTCCCCATCGCCAAAGGCATTCTCGGATTCGCCGCGTGCGACAAAGGACTCCCCACCATGATGATGGCACTCGCGGGATCGCATAACCTGCCCACTATTCTCGTCCCCGGAAGCGTCACCCTCCTCGCCGAAGAACGCGAAGACCTCGGAAAAGTCCAGACAATTGGGACACGATTCGCTCATGATCGAATCACTCTCAAAGAAGCACGAACCGTTGGCTGCCAGGCCTGCGATTCGCTGGGGGGGTGGATGCCACTTCCTCGGCACCGCAGCCACCAGTCAGGTCATCGGAGAAGCTCTGGGCCTCTCCCTCCCTCATAGCGCCCTCTGCCCGTCCGGCGCCCGGATCTGTAAGGACATGGCCCGCCGCAGCGCCGTGGCCCTCACCGAACTCCCTGAGGACACTCGCCTTTGGGCCGCCCTCCAACCCGCAAGCGGCGGAGCATGGGGCCAATGTGTCTACGACACCGAAAGCATCGTGGCGTCTTTGGAAGACAACCCCTAGTCACGACTCTCCCGCAGACGGTCCAAGCGTAAACGCTCCCTCGAATCAAACAATCGCCCTCTCCCTAACCACACTGCCAACAGCATCCCAAAACCACCACCCGCGGCAATTAAAAAGAAAATCAATATTTGATACTTCACCGCATCCGTCGGTGAATTCCCCGCCAGAATTTGTCCCGTCATCATTCCCGGCAAGCTCACGATTCCCGCAACCGCCATCGCATTGATAACGGGAATGAAAGCTCCTCTCACCGCCCCACGCACAATCCTCGTCATCGCCTCACGCCGATCCTGCCCCAACATCAAACGCTGCTCAATTACCTCCCGCTGGTCCCAAGCCGATTCCGTTAGCCGATCGAGGGACAATGCAATGGCATTCATCGTATTTCCCAACAACATACCTAAAATGGGTATCGCGTAGCGTGGATCGTACCACGGATCAGATTGCACCACCACCGCCAGCGCAAAAATCGCCAAGACAAATGAGGAAAGAAACATCGACCCTGCTCCAATCCAGAAACTCCACCAACCCCTCAAGCGCCGGTTCTGCCGAGATACCACCTCACGCGCCGCCACCAGCAACATGACCAAAGACATTAAGCCCACCCATAGTAGCTCCGGATGATCAAATAGCACCCGCAAAACCAATCCGATTAGCGACAGCTGAATCGTCATTCGCGCTGCTGCCACAATCAGCGATCGCCCGACGCCAAAACGCCCTAGCATCGTCGCCACAGCTAAAGCCAAAACCAAAGCAGCCGCCAATCCCAGATCCCATACCGACAACTCGACAATTTTCATGCCACCGCCTTTAGCTCCTTTCCATCCATCACCAACACCCGCCTCGCGACACGCCCTAGTTGTTCTTCGTTGTGGCTAACCCACAATACAGCAGCCCCCTTCCGTTTCCGATACGCCTCTACGATTTCCTCAACAATGCCCGTATTACGGACATCAAGGTTCGCCGTCGGTTCGTCCAACAATAGAGCTCTCGGTTCCAAGCCCAACAAACGAACCAATCCCAAACGCTGCCGCTCCCCAACCGATAGACGCCTCACCTCCCAGTCCATCACGTCATACCCAAAACCAAACGCTTCCAGACGTTCGCGCGTTGAAGCGTTCTCTTTCCCAAAATGTGCCCCCACCCGCTCTTCCCACCACTTCGACTCCGCCGGCAACATCCCTACCATCGATCGCCAAAAAGGCGCGGAGACCGAGTCCCGCCCGACGTCGCCCAACCGCACCTCCCCATGGTTGACATCCAAGTCCGCAATCGCACGCAGTAAAAGGGTTTTGCCCGATCCAGACGCCCCCGTGATCCCAACGCACTCCGACTCGCCAATCTCAAACGAAACCGGCTCCCAATCCAAAAAACTGAGACCCGTCAGTGAAAGCCCCTCTGGCATAGCAACCCGTTCTCAACCCAACGCCTATTTCCCCTCATCCCACCATCGCTTCATCGTCGCAATGTTCTCGCGAATCCGCTCGACATGCTCAGGCGATTTCTTACCCGTCAAACCACCCAAATACAACTCCATGTCGCTGTCATACATCGCCATCGGTTCGACAGCTTGCCCCCGATCTCCCGTCTCCGCGATCCATCCATCCAAAAGCCCGCGCATGCTCTCGAGCTCTTCCCGATACGCCGCATCGCCCGCTAGATTCTTCAGCTCCCAAGGATCAGTCTCCAAGTCATACAATTCTTCTTCCGACCGCTCCGGCGCCAAAAGGATCTCCATTTGCAAATCGGTCAGTTTCCCCGCCTCACCCCACCCCCGAATCGCTTGGTAAATCTCCTTCTGATCCTTGTAGGCACAAGGCTGTAAATGAGCACGACGTGGATAACCGTTCCGAATATATTTGAACCCCGCCGTCCGCACACTCCGAATCCGATCATAGGTCTCGTCACAACGATCCCGAGCAGAGACGACAAAGCGGCGTGGCTCATAATCGTCCCCAATCAACGATCGCGATTCCAGGTATTCCGGCACCTCGATTCCCGCAAACTCCAACGAGGTGGCCGCAATATCAATGTGCGCAACCAAGTCGTCCCGAACCTGCCCCCCTCTACCCGTTCCGGCCCCCATATGATCAAAGGCACCATGATCCCTTCATCATAACAAAACTGCTTCCCGCGAGCATGACTCACACCATGATCCGTCAGAAAAAAGATGATCGTTTCTTCGGCGATTCCCTCCGCCTCGAGGCGCTCCATCAGTTGCCCCACGTATAAATCCATCAATGAAAAAGTATCAAGATAAGCCGCCCAGTCTTCACGCAAGACCGGGTGATCTGGGTAATACGGAGGCAACTCGACTGCTTCCGTCTCTACATGCGGAATTCCCTCATGCGCTCGCGCGAGCGTGCGAGCTTTCCCTCCCGCTAACATCACCTGCGCAAAAAATGGCTGCCCGTCAGCCCGTCCCGACCACTCAGGCGCGTCATAAACGGACTCATCCCATTCAAAGTTGTAATCCGATTTCCCGAACCGTCCTGCCAACTTATCTTTCAGCGGCACCTCCAAATGCCCCGATGATCCCAGGCAGGTGTAATAACCGGCATCCTGAAAATACTCGGCGATCAATTTCACGTGCTCCGGTAAATGAATCTTCTCTTTCCCTCGGCCACTCCGGTGATGGTGCGCCCCGATCGACGTCTGATACATCCCCGTCGCCAGCGCTGACCTCGCCGTCGAACAAACCGGAGCCGTCACCATCGCATTAGTAAATCTCACCCCCTCTTCCGCGAGACGATCAATATTGGGTGTCTCCACCAACGACTCACCATAGCACCCGTAATGACGGGACTGATCCTCCACCACCACCCAAATAATGTTCGGACGCATGTCGCCACCGCAGGCCTCCGCCATGAATGCCCCTATCAGTATAAAATAGACCGCCAAATACTTCATGGTACCCTTAACGCCTGTCCGCCAAATGTTTTTTCGGATTCTTCCAACTCCCCGCATCGGCAACATGATCGCCATTCACTGTATTTCCATTTCTACGTAAACTCCACCTTCGACACTCGCCTTCGGGCGACTTCCATAGTCGATCACGCCTTGACGCCGACTTCAATACCCAAGAACCTTTGATGATTGGTTCCTTTTTTCCAATGCGTCCCAAAGCCCTCCTTACGCTGTCACTCCTTACCGCCACCATGGCCTTCGTCTCGTGCTCTCCAAAATACCACGGAGGCGGAACCAAGGCACGCGGCCTCTCCTCTGTTGTTATCAAGTCCGGTCACCGCCCCCTTATCGAAGGGGCCATCATCGATGTTTTCGTCGAAGACGGTTTCCAATACTCCCGTTCCGTCGGGGACGCCATCACCTTCCACAAAAAGGGCCAACGCAACGCTGTATTTGCCTACGGAAATCTAAATAATGCTAACGATGTCTGGATAGAAACAACGGTCATCATAGATGATATCGACGACACCGCCCATCGCGTCCGTTGTGATGTAAGAATCACCCAAGCCGATCGTGGAATGGGATTTAGTGAACAGAGCGCTATGTTTGTAGGCAAAATGGGCTATGTCGCCCTTGTCAAAAAAGCCAAAAGACGCGTCGAAAGAGGAGATTACGGTTAAAATGCCGCCTGTGACTTTGCCCCCCAATTAGCCTTCCCATTTGCGACGCAAATTGTCGCGATTCCCTCTCGTTGCCTTCATCGCATCAAGGTCTGCGGGCAGGGCACTCCTCTCCAAACAACCCACCCACAGCATTTCTCACCTCGGTCGCCAGAGAAGAAATCGAGCGCCAATCAGTCACCTTCCATGATGCCGACAATGACGAGATTAGGCCTTCCTACTCCTGCGGTCTCGGAATTGGATGCAACAGGAAGAATGAGAACGCGTGTTAGTGCTCACATTCCCTGCCAAGACCATCACAAACCTTCACAGTAAAGGAGGCGACGGGCATCCACCTCGAAGCAATGGACACCCGTGTTCTCGGGCGTGGCTTTGCTGATCTGGCCGAGGAAGCCATCATCTACGAGACGCCAGCCCTGCTCAGTTTCGAAAAAGCTCTCGCGTACACCGCCGAAACTTCGTTAGGGCCGCCGGAGACTCACGCCGATCTCTCTGCGTTGCCAGCGGGTCCGCTTGATCTTGGACCGATCCCGCTGCCGCCCGGTCATGCGGTCAGAAATGCGAAGTGAAGGCGTCCCAGATTCACTTCTACCCCCTCTCCCACCGTTTCCCCAACAACGATGGTGCCTCCCTCAAAAGATCCGGCACGCTTTTACTCCCCTTGTCACCCCATATCACAGAAAATCCCCCCTTTGAGACAAACCTTTCATGGATGAAGATAACTGAGAAACAGTGCACACTGCGTCGGCCTGCCGACGCCGACGCTGACCCATCATCAATGAACAGCGAGTGTCAGTAAGCCTCCTGCGCAAACGAGCAGCATGGCCACCACGTTACTATGGCAAATATACCATCTATAAAAAAGTAAAACTTGTTTATCATTTCATATCTATGATAATTTCTATCAGGTTGAAGACCCGATAACGGAAAACCCGAACGCCCCAGCCACAGGCGTCACTGGTCATGCCCAACGATCCTGATTCCAGTCGTCCCCGACGCCCGTTCCGAACACTTTTCCAAAGACAGCGGCTCATATTTTCATGCCCCGGCTGTGATCGCCCTCTTCAGATTTACAAGTCCGATGCCGGAAGCGAAATCAGCTGCCCTCTTTGCCACATGGCCATCATCGCGCCCACACCCGCGGAGAGTTCACCTGCAAAAATCCGCGACGCACAGCTTGCAAAGGCATTGGAACTCCAACGGACAAGGGAAAAATCACTCCTCAATCAGAATCACGACCACCTTAAATGGACCGTTGAAAGAAGAAAGCGAAGATCGAAAGCGGTCGACCTCCTGGTAGAAGGTTGCTCTCCAACCCGCCCGCCAGATGAACACAAGCTGGCAAACCCATCAGGACAACGCAACCCTTCAATGGATAGTAAGGCGGTCAAACTGAGGCGCCGCTCGGTCTTGAAACCCGTCAAGACAGGGAGTTTGTCCAATAGCTCTATCCCTCTCGAAGAGATACAAATCCTTCCCTACGCCGGAAGTGATCTCGTGGCGTGGGATAACCTCGGCGAAAACCGCGACCAACACCCCGATAGACGTCAGCCATCTTCATCCATCATCACATGGCAAGGCACGATTGCCGTCGCCATTCTTGTTGGCCTTCTCTTTTTGCTGGTTTGGAAGGATCTAAATGGTCATTGGGAAAAAGCTGAAGAGATCCGAATCGGATCGAACCAAACGGCAAAACGCTCCTCCTCACCGACGGAGCAGGACACCGTCCACGGGGTCAAGGTTGCTGACGCAGCGGCTGCCGCTGGGAAAGCGCTTGCTGTCAGTTCCTGGCCTGAGCTGCTCACTTATGTTCGCCACCCCAAGCGCGTTTTCCCGATCATGGAAAACTACTACAACTCCAACCAGTGGCGACCTCGCGAGATCACTCGCGTTCTCTCAAGCAAATCCGCAAGGATCGGAGGCGGTGAGTTTCTCACCCTCACCTTCGAAGATCAGGACGCAAAAGTGCTCAACCTCGGTTTGGAATGCACACCAGATGGATGGCGGCTCGATTGGGAGCAATTCGTCCCCCTTCACGAACAGGAATGGTATCGCTTCATCACGGAAGAAAATCCCGAGCCTCAAACTCTGCGCGTCAGCGCCATTCGGCGTACTCCCTCCCCGGAGCAACTCGCGCTTGGCGGGGTCTCGGAATCAGATGCCCTTGGCATCATGCTCTGGTGTACTGATGTCGCCCGCGGCACCCGCTTGGCCATTCTTCACCGCGACTCCGACATCGCCAAAGATCTGGCTGACCTGATTTCCGTGGACCGGGGAAAACGCCTGATACTCACCCTGTCCTCGGTCGACACGCCTAAAGGCCTCCGCACCGACCTAGTCTCCATCGATGAAATCGCCAACGTTGGTTGGACCTTCATTGAAGAGTCACCCGCTACCATGCCCGAATGAGTTGAGAGACAATCGATTCTTCCCGCACAAATCAGTACACCACAATGCACCCCTCCCCGATTGGTAGACTACCAGCTCGATTTCGTGACCCCGGGAATCATCCCATGACTGGCGAGCTCCCGAAAAGCAATCCTCGATAGCTTGAATCGGCGGATATAACCGTGTCGTCGACCGGTCAATTGACAGCGGTTCACCACCCGAGTTGGGCTGGCATCCCGAGGTAACAATGAAAGCCCCACGTGGTCCGACTGAGCCTTCAACTCACGGCGCAACTTTGCATACTTCTCAACGGTGCGCCGTTTGCGAGCATTCCTTTCTATCCAGGATTTCTTAGCCATAAATCGAGCGTATCTGTAACGCGTCTTCTATGCTTTGCAAGGCAAATTCTCCAAAAAAGGGCGTTTCTCAGCAACTCATTTGCAACTCCCGGTCAGGCAGACTCACGCTGAGGATACCGGAGCCCGGGACAAGCTCCACTTCACGACCTGCGCCAATTTGTCCGGAGTGAAGGGTTTCGGAAGAATCGCGCAAAATCCCTCTTCGCAGAAACGCTGCCCCGCCCCCTCTTCAAAATACCCGCTCGCAGCAATCACACGTAACTCCGGCTCACGCTCACGCAACTGATGCATCGCCTCAATACCGGACATGCCACCGGGCATCGTCAAGTCCATGATCACCAGCCCGATCTCGTGGCCCTGCCCACGGTTTTTGTCAAACAGCTCAATCGCCTCTTCGCCACTCGAAGCCAAGGCCGCCTCGTGACCCAGACTCTCTACCACGGCCTTGGTCATGATCAACATCCCAGAGTCGTCATCAACCACAAGGATTCGCGTCGCGCCGTCGATGGCCGTACCATTCTGATGATTCGTATCAAAAGACATCTTCCTTCTCGCCGAACGCCACCCGCCCCTCACTCTGCCGTGTAGGCCAATCCACGAATTTCCTCATACGTCGTATTGCCCTCCAGAATATTTTTCAAACCTTCCTGATAAAGCGTCGTCATCCCATTTCTTCGGGCAATCTTCCGAAGTTCCGCTTGGGGGGCACTTACCTCCACCAAATCTCCCATTTCCGTCGTAATCTCACACACTTCCATCAACGCGAGACGTCCCCGGTATCCCGTCGAATGACACTCGCGACAGCCCACTCGCTCGTAAATTGGAGCGCTCAGCGGTTTCTCAATAATCCGTTGCTCCAACATGATCCTCTCTAGCATTTCACCCGCCTCCGTTGGACGCTTACAGTAGGGACAGAGCCTCCTTACTAATCGCTGTGCCTGCGTCAGGGCGAGAGAGTCACATAAGAGGTAGGGCGGGACTCCCATCGAAAGAAGCCGGGAAATCGCCCGCAAACAGTCATTCGCATGCAAAGTGGTCAAAACCAAATGCCCGGTCAACGCCGCGTTTACTGCCGCATTCGCCGTCTCCTCGTCTCGAGATTCCCCAATCAAAATGACGTCCGGGTCCGCACGCAGCAAAGAACGCAGTCCCGTCAGGAAATCAATACCGTGCACCATGTCCGTCTGAGTCTGATTGATACCCTCCACCTCGTATTCAATCGGATCCTCAATCGTATGAATATTAATGTGCTCCTCGTTGATGCTGTTTAGCAACGCATACAGCGTCGTCGTTTTACCGCTCCCCGTCGGCCCCGTAACCAAGACTAACCCTTGGTCCCTGCTCATCACCTTCCCAAACAAATCGCTCTGACGACGTGATAAGTTGAGCTCACTCAACTCCTTCAACCCATCCTGCTTGTCGAGGAATCGCATGATCAGCTTCTGCAAGTCCTTCCGACAAGGAACTGCCGCAGCCCGGACGTCCACCCGCCGCTTCCCGATCGCAATTCCAAAACGACCGTCCTGAGTCTCCTGACGGGTCTGACTCATGTTCGAGTAATTCTTGAATAACGCAATAAAGCGGGGAAGCATCTCCTCCGCCGCCGTATAAACCGTCTTCAAGCCCCCATCCAAACGCGCACGAAAACGCGCCGTGTTGTAATACCGCTCCAGGTGGATGTCACTCGCCCCCGCCGTGATCGATTGATACAATACCCAGTGAATAATCTCTTCCGGCGTGTGGTTCGGATTCCGCGGATCAACTGAATAAACATCCTCAGGAATAATCTCTACAATCGTCGTGGATGCTGAATACGAATAATCGTCTTCCGACATCGTCGCCCCCTCGACATCGAGCCCAATGTCGTTGTTTCGCCCAATCGCACGGCCAATCGCTTTCCCGTCGGCCACCACCGAGACCATCTCCACCGGATCGTTCCCAGATGATAACCACTCGTCTTCAAAGGCGTACTTGTCCTCCTCCTCGCTTAGCATGTAAACCCGATGACGGCCGATAAACACCGGATACACACCATGCTTCTCCAACAACATATTTGGAAACATCTCCTGACGAGGGGCGTCGTCCGGATTGAACGCTAAAATCGGCCGAGACGACGAGAGCGAATGCATCGCGGCCCCCAAACTTGGCCGCAAACCATTCAGTCGAGCCATCGTCATCTCATCGTCCTTCTCAATCGCTTCCTTGTAGGCTTTGGCAAGACGATCTCGCTCCACATCACCTAGGGGATAAGCATCAATGAACCAATCAAAGGCCGCCTTTAAATCACCCGGTTCGACGCTCGGCTTCTCCAACTGCTCTAAAGGATTTTCCTTCGCAAGCGGATTCTGAGAAACCCGCTGCACGATCTCACGGCGTATCTCTTCATATTGTTCACCACTGATTACGATCTTCGAACAGAAAAACTCCGGCACTCCCCAAAGTTCCTCCTCCTTCGGATTGTGATGAGCAAACACCAGAAACGGCCCCATTGTGGTCACCGGTAACCATGGGTTCTCTGTCATCGGCCAGCGCCCTAACTTCCGAAGCAGACTCTCCGCATCGACGTTGCACGTCGCTCGCGGAAGATCAACCGGCAACAAACCATACTGAACCGCGACTCCCTCCAAAGACAACAAAGCCGCGTTCCCCCCATCGACATCTTCCCCCTCGGCAGAAAAAACCCGATTCGGGTCCATAACACTCTGCTCCACGCTGGAACTGAATAGAGCCGAACCCTCTGACCGATCGTCGGCCTGAGCATCGCCTCCCGGTATTGAGAGATGGTCAGAATGCATTTCCTCGCTGCTGGATTATCTATTCACTTCTTATGCCGGCCCCACCGGCTGGTAAGCCTCCCCAAAATCGACCGTTTGCGCCGAATCCGCTCCATCAAAACGCACTTCCAATCCTTTACCCGTCTCACCCGGCACGAGTAGGTCGTATCCAAATCCGTTCCAGCGGATCCGATAAGCATCCTCGCTATTCGTGATCGCAGGGTCCCAGTCATTCTCGAAGAATGGAGAACCATGCACCGGATCAACCGGATCTCGCCACTGCAACGAACGCAACACGAGCACTTCGTCGTTTCCACTCTCATCGTCTGCAGCAACGCTGAATTCCCAACTCACCTGCGAATACTTGGCAACCGCACCATTTAATCGATCCACTCTTCCCTGCGCGACCCCCCGCCGCGTTCCTTCTGTAACCCCGCGATACGCACTGAGCGCCGCCGCCGTCAAAATACCGATAATCACGACGACAATGACGATTTCGACGAGGGAATAACCTCCAGAATGGACCTTTCGCCGCCTGTCACAATCGAGTGTTTGCCCTCGCTTCATTCCACAAGCAGCTACCACATTCTTCACAGACCCGCGGAAGCCCCCTTCAATAGTTGATCGTTCCTGCTGGACCAACCAACACTGTTTTTGTCAAAGCGCTAAGATCGGTCGGCAAATTCACTGAATAAGTCGCCGGCATATAGCTTCCAATCTGCTGGGGCGCAAAGGCCAGATAGGGCGAGATCAAATCATACTTCAGCTGTGCTGTTCCCGCCGCGGTCCAGCCTGCGTCCGCGGCAAACCGCCCGTTCGACTGAATATAGGAGGCAACCGCCATGTTCAATGCCTCTGCCCGGGCCACGGCGAGGTTCTCTTCACCGTCTTCCTTGATCGCAACGATGTTCGGCAAAGCCAAGAACGCAATAATGCCAAGGATGGCGACCGCAGCCAGCGCTTCCACCAATGAAAATGCCTCTCTCCGTATAAATATCTCCTTCATTCTGTTTCTCCCGTGTCTGTTAATTCCCTGCCGGTTCATTCACCCTGAATCTACGGCTTGATCAAATCCACTTTCGGATAAGATCCACTTTGCCAATCGGGCAATTCTAAGTGATAGGAAAGCTTGTCCATCGCCCCCGTCTGAACCTTTGTGGAATCCTTGGTATAGTCCTTGAAATGAAGGTAGGTCGGGTCGTCCAAATAGCTTGCGACGAGATCAAGGCGCCCTTCTGCGGTGCGCGTATTTCCCGTTCCTGGGTCGACGTTGTAAATTACTCGCGTTTCTGCCACCGTCTGATTGCCTGAAATCTGCCGAGCTACCCAGCTGTTCACAGCATTTTGCAAGGCCGCCTGCTGCTGGCGGGTCACGACACGCCGAGTGTCCTGCGAAGCGTTGGAAAAATTACTGATCGCCATCGACCCAAGAATTGATATCAGACCGACTACTAACAGAATCTCAACAAGCGTGAATCCCGCTTTCCTTGTTTTGGGGCGATTCCACTGAAAATTCTTCATGAGACTCCGATTCGTTGTCAGGTTTCCTGATTTGGGAAGTCGATCAAAAAGAGAGGTTGCCGTGCTTCGAGGGATGGAAGCTCCCCGGCGCCGAAGCGCCAGGGAGCAAAGTGTTTTGAATTGACCCTCTGAAGAAACTCCACGCGGCCAACTCGAGATTTGACCTTACTGAGACTCGCTGTCGCCAGCCTTGTCGTAAATCATAAGACCGCTCACGGCATCGAAGTCGACGTAACTCCCGGCAGCTGTCTTGTCGTTCGCGTTGAGGTTCGGCACACCGAAAAAGGTACCAAAAAACGCACCTGGCGTGCTGATCGTCGTTCCTGTGACGATCGCGTCGACCGTATCGCTGATGTCAGTCCCGCCACTCGCGAAATCGTGACCGGCAGCCAAAGCCGAGGCATACACAGAGGCGATGTTTTGAGCGTTACGCTGAGCGGTCGCTTGGCTGGCGGACTCATTGATCTTTGAGATCTGCGGAACAGCAATCGCAGCGATGATGCCAATCACGGCGATCACAACCAGGAGTTCGACGAGGCTGAAGCCAGCCTTCTTATTAAGCATTTTAGTTTTCATAACTTGGATTTACTCTTATTATTGCAGTTGTTGTATTTGTATTTAATCACGGTGTCTCGAATTTGAGACTGGGTAATGTTCCTTAACTATTGGTAAGAGTCAATGTATTTTTTATAATTTTTATAATTAATTGATTCTTTCGTAACAACTGCACGCCCGATCTTATCGCGGCAACCCCTCACGCCATAGCGCCTTCGCTTCACCCTCCAATACCTCCGACTCCCACAAAGAAGAAAGAGCCACCTCCAAATAGGAGATGACCCTCACTTAAGACAGACCGCCCAGTAGCACGCCCACCTGTTCAGCGCGACCCAACTTAGTCCCCGCCACGCCCCGGAAGCAGGGTGTCTCCGAGACTGAAAATTGGACCATAAATTGCGTATATCAACGCACCTACCATCCCCCCAAGAATCAAAATCGTGAAAGGTTCAATCACCCGATCAATTTGGCTGGCAATTAAATCCAATTCCTCCTCATAGTCATCCGCGATCTCGCGCAAGGGCCCCGTCCCCGTTCCTGTCTCGCCCGCCACTTCCATAACCCCACAAATGGTTCGACCGTCATTTCCTAGCCAGTGAGACTCTACCATGAAGCTCTCCTGCAAAGATCGCCCTTCCTGGATATGACGGTGCACCTTGGTAAAAAACTGGCGATAATAGTAGTTCGTTGAACCGTCTGCGGTAATCTGAAGTGCAGTACTCAAGCGGACGTTTGCTTCTACTAACATATAGAGTGTCCGGAACCCCACGGTCGCCGCAGCCTTGCGCACGATATTGTTCACCACAGGGATACGATCAAACAGCTTCTGGGTTACCTCCATCGCTGCAATCCGACCCCAATTCTTGAAAAGAAGCACCAATCCCACCACTGGCAGCGCGGCAAGATAGGGCTGTTTCAAGAGTATCTCAGACAATCGCATAAGGACGACCGTCGGAATAGGCAGGTCAGCCTTCAAATCATTGTAAAGGTTCACCATCGCCGGCACCAACGTGAAGCTCATCACCAAAACTACCGCAACTCCCAGAGTCAGGACGATCCCCGGATAGATCATCCCCCCCTTCAGCTTCCGGATGATCGCCAGGTTCTTGCGCTGACTGGTCGCCACCTGCCGAAAAACCGCCGGCAACTGTCCCGATTCTTCGCCTGCACGCACCAACGCCAAAATCTCCGGCGTGAATACATCATCGTGCTTGGCCATCGCATCACTGATCTTCTCACCCATCGACACGTCATGACACATGTCCGCAATAACCCCACGAAATCTCGGTGATTTCATACGGTTCGCTTGCAACTGAAAACTCTTAACCGCCGGCAAGTTCCGCTCAAAACACTTGGCGATTCCATTGAAGAAACTCGCTCGATCCGTCATCGAACGTTTGGGACTGGTCATCCGCTGAATTGTCTCGTCGAGTCCCGTGATCGATGTGATTTGCACCCGCTCGCTGGGAGTGTGACCCGAACCTAGTTCTGCTTTTTCATCGGTGTCGGTATCGACAATCGTGGTGACGGTCCTCCCCGTCTGAACATTCGTGATGGCAACTTTCTTAAGCATTGATTTCCCCGGTTAGACAGTAAGAAATGAAAACAGATCAGATTTATCGTTTGCCGATGCCTCCTCAGGACTTGGGCGATCGATACGCGCTGAAGTTTATCGTCCGCAAAGCCCCCTGGTCGCCTCCCGTCCACAAACCCTCAGACCAACCAGATGCCGTGGCATTCGGACGAACAAAGAAATTCCACGTTGCCGACTCCATCGGTCCTACTCCAACCACCGTTGGAGTGGCCTCCACAGTGTTGACCGATGCCAAACTCGGCTCCGGCGGCATCAACACGGCAATTTCCGCCGGCGACAATCCAAGTTGATAGACTCGGATATAGTTTTCTTGCAAATTGGAAGCCCGCGCCACCGCTCGGTTTATCTCCTCTTGGGTGGCCATCGTCAGCGTAAGCGATGACGCCGCGCTGATCCCAATCAGCAAGAGACCAGCCGCCACCATCACTTCAATAAGTGTATACCCACCGCGCCTTTTAGGCCGTTTCGCTGCCATCACGTTCCTCATTGCCCCGAGCCCTCCAACCAAGCATTTCTCACCATCAAGGGAATGAATAGTTCCGGCTCATCCTCCGGAACAATATTGAAAACTCCCGCGTCACTATACCAACCGGTGTGCCGGAGACTGCTGTCCGTCTGCACCCCACCTTTGAAATTCATCGCTCCACCCCAAAGATTGACCGTCCGCAGTTGCGCGTTTTCTGCAAACAGCATCGTGCGCCATGTCGGGCTGTCGAAAGAATCATAGAAGTAGAGGTTGGTCTCCTCGTCCTCGACGTTCTTCTTAATCCCCATCACGAGCTTTCGGTTGTTGGCGCCAAAACACCGAATGCTATATAGGGCCCGCTCACCGGCATTCCGAGTGTGCACAATGATCAATGGATTCATCGCGCCAGCAGCCGATTCCTCGGCCGCATTATCCTGCCCATACAGGTAAATTCGGAACACATTCGATATGATTATCGAGCTCAGCGATGCCGTATCCAATTCGATGTAGACTCTTCCGGATCCATCGCAATGCACACCCCCACTCCACTCCCGCTCCGTGCTCCCGTCGATATAGATGGGACTCCTCGACTGAGCCTTGAGCATCAGAGAATTCTCAGGATTGCTCGCTCCAGGATCGACAACATTTAGCTCGCCACGGTAACTCGGAGATGCTCCAACTGCTCCGTAGGTCGCGGCCAGCATCGGGTAATTATCGGGCATCACCGTCGCCCCCGAGCTCGGTGCATCAATGTCATAACTGGTACTCCCATCGACGGGACGAACAAACTGATTCGCATCTAGATCGTTAAAATCGCTAGGGTGATTCGGATTGAGATCCGCCCACAACACCGCCCTACCATATACATCAATATTCCCGCGAACCCGTATCAGATCATTGGGCGTGATCGCTGGTCGGTGAAGGGTGAAGATATCTCCGCGCAACATCGGATAGGTAGACAACACACGATAACTCTGTGGAACACTCGAAACCCCGTCAGCAACACCGACCGCAAACTCCGCCTCATACATTCCTTCGACCTGAGGACCAAAGTGATTGTTATACGTTCCAACGGATGTCGCCTGCATCGGATTCCCCGACCACGATGGCATAGCCACCTCTCCCCACGCATTCGGTAAACTAAGCGTTTGCACCGTACCGGAACCGCCCGCGATAACGCTCGTAAACATGTGCTCACGCACCACTGCCCGGCTGTTCTCAAACTTCACCCGCCGAAGGGACGACTCCTCAATAGCTCCCACTTGACCCACTCGCGCATGGAGAATGGCCACCCCCGCCGCCACCCCCAAGGCACCGACTCCCAAAAGCACTAACGTCAAAATAAGAACCGTTCCGTGCGTATTCCTGATACATATTGTGTTCATACTGTTCTATATCTGGGATTGCCCGGTAAGAGCTCAATGGACAGGGAAAAGCGGAACCGCAAACATGAAGCTCGTACGCCCTCCCATGTGGCCGTACGCCTCGCGCGGGTCAGACGCAGGATAGGTGACCGTCGCCAGTTGCTCCAAAGTGACCGCTTCAGGATCGGGCCACCAAATAAAATAGAAGGGATAGTTTTTTGCCTTCTTAAAACGGTCTATCGCCACCCCTTCAGACACCGCCGCACGCGTTTCTCGCTCAAACGATACAAACAAGGGCTGAAAAAGTGCCCCGGTATTTGAGGGGTAAAAGACGTCGTAGTAGTTCGTTAGAGACGTGCCCACATAGCGGCGAACGGACGCATAGGTCCCGGCTGGATCTCCGTGAACCACAAGATCAATTTCATAAATCGCGCGAACTAACAGCTCGTCGGATGAAGCACTCGGCCCCATGATGAAAATCGTCCCATTGGTCGTCGTAGGCACCACGCGATAAGGAACAAATATCGTGCCCGCCTGAGGGAACTCCGACGCAAGGTGCAAGCGAAAGGCCTCCGGCGTATCCAGCCGGATCGGCGTCGCAGGATAAGGTATCGTCGTGGGCCGGACCGTATTGACCGAATTACGCCCCAAGCAAAACACCGCAACCGACCCCGCCAGATCCTCATTGAAGCGCTCCCGCATCTCCTCGGCAAAAACACCCCGTCCCGAGTGGGGAGATACATAGGCGCTGATGGTCCCCTGCGTGAGCCCATAAAAGTTTTCCATCGTCGGAGTTCCAAGATTCAAATCGACGAGCATCGAAGAACGCTTGGAATTGACCGTTGCCGCCTCAAACAACATCGCCCCCGCCGTAAACGTCAACGCCGTCAACGCCGATGCCACGATGATCTCGATCAACGTAAATCCCCCCTGCCGCCCGCGCCGTCGAACGCTGCTTCTCGCACCGCTTCTCGTGCGTCCTTTTCCTATTTCGTTCATTGCTTAGATGGTTTGCCCCAACCCTGCAGATGCGCTCCCACGCTTAACTTGTTTTCGTGTCTCGAAATCCGAATCATCCGAACAAATCAAATCTGCACATCTACCACCGTCTACTCGTCACTCTCGCCATCTTCCACAATCCCGACCGATGCCACCCGCTCCGCTCGCCGGATGACGGCATCGCTCTCAACTGCCCCCTGCTTCGGGAGCTTTTCTCCAACATACAGTCGCACCCCTCGCGCCTTCCCACCGCCACTACCCGGGCGCTGACCCGCGAGCTCAAACTCGACAGTGGGCGCCATCACGACCGGAATCGAAAGCGTCCGACCATCCAACTCGTTCGAGTGCTCATCCACCCAGGCAAACTCAACTTCTTCCTCGGTAACTTTTACAACGACGATGCGTTCAGTCTGACCAACAATCACGGGCGCCACTTCCTGACCCTCCGTCAGTATCAGGTCACCAAGGAGAACTCGCAAACCACCACCCGGCGCTTTGCTAATTCCGTTCACCCGCAATGATCCAAAAACCGCGCGAATTTGACTCTCTTGGGACTCGCTCGATAAGCCAAAGGAATCGTCCGCCTTCTCCTCGAGACGAGCTGAGAACGGATTGCGCTCTTCTTCAGTAACCAACAAGGGCGCCTTGTCTCCCGGCAGAATACCCAACTCCTCGATTGATTCCATGTCGCCCCCAGCTCCCACCGCGGTCGCCACGCTGGTGACTGCAATCGCAGTTGAATATGCCAATATCTTTTGATTCTTCTTCATCTTATATCTCTCCTGCTTGGCTGTGCTCGATCCCTCAGCTGTTTCCAGATGCAATTAAGGGAAAGTCTATTGTGACCTCGACCTGAACGTCGTTCCGGGAAACGCCCCGCGTTAGTTTAATATTTGCAATCCGACAGGATGGTAATGCCTCTTCCAAACTTCCCATCCAGTTCATCGTCTTTGTGTAGTTGTCTTGAATCACAAGATGCGCACTCAACTTCTGCGGGATGAAGGCCTCCTTGTCCCCGGAAGCCGCCTTGACCTCCGTGCGCTGAGAAGAAGCAAAAATCTGCGCCGATTTAATAAGGTCAAAAATCTTCTGTTCTTCTTTCTCAACCGCACCGGCGCTTCCCAGATGCGGTAGCCATTGATCAAAATAATCTCTCAGACTCCGCGTTCCCATCTTTAGAACCGCAAGTTGCTTCTCGGTATTCTCGCGGAGATTCTCCTCCGTCCTTGCTTCTGCCTCCGCCGCTCGCGCCTCCGCTTGGCGCTCCACCAGTGTGGCGTGAAACTTCTTCATCCCGTATCCCATGGCAAAAGCCAGAAGGAATACGATGACACATGCCGTTTGCTTCTCTTTCATGATTTTCTACCCCTTGGTTTAGTTTGGATTCTGCCAAATCAGCGTTGCTTTGTAGTCAAGCAGATCATCGGTCTTTACCTGCTGCGCCGAGTAGTCCTGAAAGTTCATCGCCCGAATACCGGTCAACGTTTGCTCAAGCTGATCCGGCCCCGCGCCATCAAGCTTGAGCGTAAAATATAGCTGGTTGGGTATTTCCGCATTGCGGGTAAGACTCAGTTCGGAAAGTGTCACTGAAGGCGCTAAACTACGCGTCACCGCCACACTCAATGGCTGCACTCCTTGGGCCCCTTCCATCCACTCCACAACCTCTCTCGCGCGGCCATTCTGCTTCTCAATGTCCGCAGTCTCCGCTGCCAACCGTTCGTTGTCGCGCTTTAAGCGGGAGATCTCGCCAGACCAGTACTTCTTCGACTCTGTCGCCGTTTTCATACTTATGGCAAACCACGCGCCAAGAATGATCGAAGCCACCCCTACAAGATAAAAAAGAATAGGAACTAGCTTTAGCGCGCTGGGAAGACCTTGAGAAACATCCGGCGGATCGGTCTTCAAGTCATGACATATAAAATCTTTGGATTCCATGGTTCGTCTTGGTTATGATTCTTCTTGCCTCTAGCTCTTGCCTATCACCGTCCAAAGGTGATCGCTCTGCGTTGCATCCTGCATCGCGAAATTCTTTAGTCCCTCAAGCATCCGTTGCGCAAAAGGCGTGTCGCGCCGATCGTTCAAAAAAACCACCGGCGTCCCCGGCGCCATCTCCTGAAAGAATTTTGAAGTGAGCTGCGCAACTGGTTCGATCTCCTCCTGATACACTCCACTGCGGGCCCTGAATTCACTCCACTGCCCACCCTTATGGTTCAAAATTCCTACCGAGCCCTCACAGCATGCCAATAAAACCATGTTCTGAGGCCGATCGTTTGGCTTCTGTCGATAGAAATCGTGCAGATACTGGGTCATCATGGCGTATAGACCGCAACACACACGAGCTGGCTTTAGCCCACTCGCAGAAAGGTTCTCCTCGACCGACTTCACAAGCGAATCATCGCAGGCAAGCAATAGACTTGCGCTCGTCTCCGGATTGTGATGCACCGCATACCGCTTGCCGCGATCACACTTCGCACCCAAAACCGCTTTCGGATTCGACCGAATAAGCTCCTGATACCCCCCTCGGCGGGACAGATTATGCTCGAGACTGATGACGAACCGATTGTTGATGGAAACCACCACATGGCCGCTGTCTGTCATCGCTTTCCAATCCTCCGACATCTGCGGCGCGACGTCGCGCAGATCCCCCTCCATCGAATCACCACCCTCAAACTCACCCTTCTTCCCAACCGCCCGCCAGGAAACGTGATCGCGACTCACATTCAACAATAAATACCGCTGCCCCGGGAAGCGCTTGGGACACGACGAACTGCTGTCATCCGCGTCAGGACGGAATGCAGCAAAGGATAATACATCTTTGATATCTTGTAACTTCATTGGTCTCTCTCAGCAGGTAGGAGGTTTTCCATGTCTAGATACTCGCGCACCTCATGGTCCGAATAGCCCGTCGCCTTACGCTTGCTTGAATACCAACCCTCGTATTCACGCATTTGTAGACTGCGCTCAAAATCCATCATGCCCCGGCTAAACCCGGCTTCGAGCTCATGATCCAACTTCTTAAACTCGGATGCTCGAATAATCGCACAGACCGAGTCATACTTGAGAAGAAGCTCATGAATCGCAAAGCGCTTGTCTTTCGATTCGTCGAATAACAGCTGCTGACACATGATGCCGATCATTGCGTCTGCAAAAGAAAGCACTGCATTCTCTACTCGCTCAGCTGGCACCAACTTAATGAATCGTTGCACCGTTTGAGCAGCAGATGACGTGTGAAGGGTTGCCACTACGACATGCCCCGTCTCGGCCGCCTGCAACGCAATCTCGGCGGTCTCTCCATCGCGAATCTCACCGATTACAATGACGTCAGGTGCCTGCCGAAGAGCCGCGCGAAGCGAGTTGGCAAAGTCATGCTCGTCACTGCCCATCTCCCGCTGCGAAATGAGCGACGGTGTCTCCCCAGGATAGACATACTCAATCGGATCCTCAAAACTAATGACGTGCTCTTGACGACGAAGAGCTCGCGCCAAAACCATCGACGCAATGGTCGTCGACTTACCGCTTCCCGTCGGGCCACAGACAAAAAAGATACCATTCTTCGCCTCCATGAAAGCCTTCAATGCCGGCGGCGGAACCGCAATGTCGTCAGGCGTCGGGATCTCCTCCGGCAACAAACGCATGACCCAGCGATACCTTCCACGCGTGACCATCCGATTGACCCGGTAGCGACGCCCGCCCAAGGATTGTGCATAATCCGCGGTTCCCGCCTGAATCTCCATGGCGAAACTCGGCTGGTAAACAAACGAATCAAAGGTCAGCTTGCCGTTACGCTTGTAACAAAGCTGCTCCCATGGAGTGATGTAAAAATCACTGACACCTGGATCCTGCGAAATATGCATCATCCGGTGCCCCAAAGGACTCTGTTCGTGAATGTCTTCCATGACGATGAATTGAGTTGGTATCTTAAGATGAGATCTGATTTAAACAGTGAGTATGAAAATTATAATCATAATAGTGGGTTTGTAAATAAGAATAATCAAGCTAAATTTATAAATTTTCCATAATT
>JBCDBW010000062.1:0-25787 GCA_039182965.1 Verrucomicrobiota bacterium | reverse complement strand
GCACGTTCTTAAGAATGGGAAAGGTGGCGGAGTTAGCATTGGCTATCAAGATGACAAAACCAAAACAACCAATGCAAGTATACCGCCACCTTTCCGCCGGAGAACGTCACCATATCCAATGCCTTTTGCAACAGGGAATGAACGCACCCGAAATTGCCGCGAGCTTGAATCGGGACCCGTCTTCGATCCGTCGCGAGATTGCCCGAAATACCTTTGAAGGCTTTTACGATGGACAACGGGCCCATGCCGCCGCGAACAGAAGGCGCCATCGGGCCAACGCAAAAATCAAAGGCTGGGTCCTCGACTACATCATGAAGTGGTTGAAGCGAGATCACAGTCCTCAGCAGATCTGCGCGAGGCTGCGCCGTTTTCACCGGAGGGAGCTCACCGCCGCGGCGGTTTATCGGTTCATCTGGAGGGATTACGCGCACGGAGGCAAGATGTGGAAGCTGCTGCGATACTGCGGAAGGGCAAAACGGTTGCGACACTACGGAAAAGGACAACGGGCTTTGCAGGCAAGGCGAAGAGACCGGCGTCGATCCATTCACGAACGGGGCGCACGAATCGACAATCATCGCGAGTACGGGCACTGGGAAATGGACCTGGTAGAAGGCAAGGGCCGGAGGCGCTTCCTGCTCGTCCTTTTGGAACGAAAAAGCCGATACGTCTGTGCCGGACTCATCCGTGAGAAGAGCCCGGCGGCGGTTGCAAAGGTAGCCAAGCGCCTGCTGC
Source organism: Verrucomicrobiota bacterium (assembly GCA_039182965.1). Taxonomy (GTDB): domain Bacteria; phylum Verrucomicrobiota; class Verrucomicrobiia; order Verrucomicrobiales; family DEV007; genus JBCDBW01. The sequence continues at coordinate 25,055 of JBCDBW010000062.1, read as the reverse complement.
GCCGCTTCAAAGTAAAGAGCATCACCACGGACAACGGAGTGGAATTCAGCACCGAGACCGTCATCGAGCAGGCCGTGGGATGCCCCTTGTATTTTACGGATGCTTACGCGAGTTGGCAGAAGGGTCAGATCGAGCACGTCAACGGGCTGCTTCGGCAATATTTTCGTAAAAGCGACAGCCTCGAAGCCGCCACCAACCGCAACGTCAAACGAGCCACGGGACGAATCAATGAACGCTTGCGCGAAATCCTCGGCTGGCTCGCACCCGAGGAACTATCCAATCACCTCAAACGCGATACCCCCATCAGCGCCGCGATGTGAGGGCCGTCGCTCCGTTACGCTACGCTTCACTCCGCGCCGTCCCTCACATCGAATCAACCATTCACCCAATGACTAACCCTGCCATATTTTCGTGCACTTCACCTTGACTCGGCTGGGAGACCTAACTTGGATTCTCGTGCAGTATGGAAGGTTTATGTAGGTGCGTTCTTATTTTTGATTCCGAGTGGCATCATTTGGATTCTTCTCCGTGTATTTTTGTTTCCAAAATTCTATCACGTTTGGTCTAGGTTGGTGGATGTGCGGCCTCCGGCGATATTTGATGTGATCATTGGGGGAACCTATTTCTTGTTTCACTACAGCGGGATAATTGTTTCGATTTTAATTTTGGTGGTCGTTCTTCTTGAAATGAAAATTTCGGTCTGGCGGAGATACCGGCTCTTTTTTACCGCGGTCGTCGTTCTGACCGTAAATACCATTGTCCTTATTGGAGTGACTGTTGTGTCTGTTGGTGCGCTTGTTTATGTGCCGTTGTTTTTTGAACGGCAGTGAAGCTCCGTCTAGTGAGACTTTTGTTTGGCGTATTCAGCTACTGAATCCACGCAATTTGCGATAGCATCTTGGTCCAAGTCCAAGTGTGTGACGAGGCGGGTGGGGGTGCCGGGGAAGATGAGGATGTTGTTTCTGGCGAGGTGCGCGGCGAGGGCTTCGGGGTCGGGGAAGCGGGCGAAGACCATGTTTGTGGCGGCGTAATCGATGGTGACGTTGGGAATGGCGGCGAGGCCATCGGCGAGGGTTTGGGCAAGGATGTGATCGTTGGCGAGGCGGTCGACGTGATGCTCGAGGGCATAGATGCCGGCGGCGGCGAGGAGGCCGGATTGGCGGAGGCCGCCGCCGACGACTTTACGCCAGCGGCGGGCTTGGTCGATGAATGATTGGGATCCCACGAGGAGAGAGCCGACGGGAGCGCCGAGGCCTTTGGAGAGGCAGAAGGAGATGGAGTCGAAGGGGGCGGCGATATCGGCGGGGGAATGGCCGGAGGCGATGGCGGCGTTGAAGAGGCGGGCGCCGTCCAGGTGGAGTCTGAGATTGTGTTTGTCAACGAAGGCGCGGGCGGCTTGGAGGTAGGGGAGTGGGAGGACGCGGCCATGGGACGTGTTTTCGAGGCAGAGGAGGCGGGTGCGGGCGTAGTGGAAGTCGTCGGGTTTGATGAGACGTGCGACTTTTTCGAGGTCGAGAGTGCCGTCGGGTTCGATGGTGAGGGGTTGGGGTTGGATGCTCCCGAGAGCGGCGCCGCCTCCGCCTTCGTAGAGGTAAGTGTGTGCGGCTTGGCCGACGATGTATTCGTCGCCGCGGCCGCAATGAGTGAGGAGGGCGACGAGGTTGGTTTGTGTGCCGCTGGGAGCGAGGAGGGCGGCATCTTTGCCGAGGGTCTCGGCGGCGAGGGTTTCGAGTTTTTGGGTGGTGGGGTCGTCGTTGAAGACGTCATCCCCGACCTCGGCGTCGGCCATGGCTTGGCGCATGGCAGTGCCGGGGCGTGCGACGGTGTCGGAGCGGAAGTCGATGACGTGTGACATGTCTGCGCTAGTCTAAGCCGATTTTCGTTCTTTCGCGAGGGTGCCGGCGGCGGCGATGCCGCCGAGGGCGCCGAAGGCGTGTCCGACCCAGCTGATTTGTTTTCCGGCGGAGGGGAGGAGGCCATTGAGGAGGCCTTGGAAGACGAGGAGGATCACGATGCCGAGGACAATGGCGTGCCATGATTTTTCATATAAGCCGCGGACGACGAGAAAGGCGAAGTAGCCGTAGACGATGCAGGAGGCGCCGGCGTGGAGACCGGGGGTGCCGAACATGAGGATGCCGGCACCGGTGGCGATGATGGAAAAGAGGGTGACGATGAGGAGCGTGCGGAAGCCGAGGAGGAGGACGATGCTGCCGAGGAGGAGGAGGCCGATAGCATTTCCGATGAGGTGGGACCATCCGTCGTGGATGAAGGGGGCGAAGAACATGTGATACCAGTGTTCGAAGTCGCCCCGTTGGAGGCCGAAGCGGAAGAGGTTGTTATTGAAGAAGAGGCGATCGGCGGCTTCGATGATGAAGAGGATGACGATGGCGCCGAGGAGGGCGCGAAACGCTTCCCAGTAGGTGAGGCGTTGGCTTTGCCAGAGGGATTTGGCGGTGGTGGGCATGGGGGGCGTGATCAGCCCAGGGCGGCGGTGAATTCGGCTTCGAGGCGTTCGATGTCGTCGGAGATTTGGCTCCACTCGGTGTAGGCATTTTCGAGGGTGGAAGCGCTTTCTTTGTATTCGGCGGCGGTGGCGGCGATGCGGTCTTTGTCTTTGAAGAACTCCGGGTCGTTGAGGAGGCTTTCGATTTCTTTGCGGCGGGCTTCGATCTCGGAGATGCGGGATTCGACCTCTTCGAGTTTCGCGTTGAGGGGTTTGAGTTTTTCGGACTTTTGCTGTCGGAGCTGGCCTTCGCGTTTGCGTTGTTCTTTTCGGGAGAGTCCGGAGGAAGAGGAAGTGTTGGCGGAGGTCTTTGATGATGTATTGGAAGTGTTGGCGGGAGATTGGAAGCGGGCCTCTTCGGCTTCGTCGCGAGCTTTCTTCTCGAGGTAATCGGAGAGGTTGCCGAGGTAGAGTTTGGGGGGAAGACCTCCGGGGCGGAACTCGAGCACTTTGTTTGTGATGGGGTCGAGGAAGCCGCGGTTATGAGAGACGATCGCGTAGGTGCCCTCGAAATGTTCCAGGGCGCCCTGGAGGACGTTTTGGGATTTCATGTCGAGGTGATTGGTGGGTTCGTCGAGGATGAGGAAATTGGACGGCTGGAGGAGCATGCGAGCGAGGGCGAGGCGGGAGCGTTCGCCACCTGAGAGGACGGAGACGGATTTGAAGACATCATCGCCGCGGAAGAGGAAGCAGCCGAGGAGCGTGCGGAGGTTTAGTTCGATTCCGCGTGGGGCGGCTTCTTCCACGGTTTGGAGGACCGTCATGGAGGGGTCCAGTTCGTCGGCGTGGTTTTGGGCGAAGTAGGAAGTGGTCACGCCGTGGCCTGGTTTGACGGATCCGGACGAGGGGGGTTCCACGCCGGCGATCATGCGGGAGAACGTGGATTTGCCGGCCCCGTTCACGCCGACGATCGCGATGCGATCGCCGCGGCTGACCGTGAATTCGAAGTCTTTGATGACCGTGAGGTCGTCGTATTGCTTTGTGATATCATTGACGGCGGCGACCACGAGTCCGCTTCGTTTGGGGGGTGGGAAGCGGAACGTGATATTGGCGTCGTCGGAGGGGCCGAGCTCGATGCGTTCGATTTTTTCGAGTTGTTTGAGGCGGCTTTGGGCTTGGGAGGCGCGACGGGCTTTGGCGCGGAAGCGATTGATGTATTGCTCGGCTTGTTGGATTTCTTTTTGTTGGTTTTTGTATTGTCGTTCGAGTTGTTCACGGCGGGCGACGCTTTCGCGGAGGAAGAAAGAGTAATTGCCGGCGTATTCCTCGACGCGGCCGGCGTGGAAGGCGAAGGTGCGGGTGATGAGGGCATCGAGAAAGGCGCTGTCGTGGGAAATGAGGACGATGGCGCCGTTGTATTCGCGGAGGTAGTTTTCGAGCCAGAGCTGGGAATCGAGGTCGAGGTGATTCGTGGGTTCGTCGAGGAGGAGGACGGAAGGTTCTTTGAGGAGGAGTTTGGCAAGGGCGATGCGCATCTGCCAACCGCCGGAGAATTCATCTGTGAGTTTGTCGAAATCGTCGTGGCTGAAACCGAGGCCGGTGAGGACCGTTTCGATGCGGGGTTTCATCCCGGCTAGGTCGTGGTGTTCGAGGCGGAGTTGGAGTTCGCCGTAGACTTCGAGGGCTTCGGCGTATTCGGGTGAAGTGGTATTGTGGGCTCCGAGGGCTTCGCCGGCTTCCTCAAGGGCTTCCTGCAGTTGGATCACGTCGTCGAAAGCGGACTCGGCCTCGGCGAAGAGAGAGCGCCCTTTGGCGTGGATGCCTTCCTGTGGGAGGTAACCGACGGTGAGGTATTTGGCTTGATTGATGCGGCCTTCGTCGGGGGTGGAGAGGCCGGCGATGATTTTGAGGAGGGTGGATTTCCCGGCGCCATTGGGACCGACGAAGGAGACGCGGTCCTTGGGGCTGAGCACGAAGGAGAGATTTTTAAAGAGTGTGCGGCCGGCGAACTGGATGGCGGCATTGTCGACGGCGAGCATTTGGGCAATTAGAAACTAACGATTAGCAACGAATCATGCGGGAGGCAAGCGAAGGGGAGAGTGAGGGGGGTGAGGGCGGATCAGTCGGCTCCGGCGGGGGTATTTTCCTGATGATGGTCGCTTTGGTGGCCGGGGAGTGTTTTAGCTTTGTCGGCGTATCGATCGAAACGGTTTGAGAGGATGAGGAGGGTGGGGGCCCAGAGGCCGACGAAGATGCCGAATCGTTCGGCGTAGGCGCGTTGTTCGGGATTGCCGTCTCCTTTGAGGAACCACCAGATGCCGATGGAGAGGAGAATGGAGATGATGCCGAATTGGAAACAGATGGTGCTAAGCAGCCTGCAGGTACGTGAGTTCATGGGAAGAGGATACGGAATGGGGCGAATTGTTCCAAGGAAGGTTTTGGTGGTGTGAAAAATTTGGAAAGGCGGTTGCACGACAGGGCGGATCGAGTAGGGTGGGCGTCCATTTTGCCGATGTCTGACGCGAAGAAGATTGTTCCCGGTCAACGGTGGGTGAGCGATACCGAGCCTGAGCTTGGGTTGGGGATTGTGTTGAAATCGGAGTATGGCCGTGCGGAACTGTTTTTCCCGGCGGCGAACGAGCATCGGCAATATGCGATGGAGTCGGCGCCTTTGCGGCGGGTGCGCTTTCGGGAGGGGGATCATATCCAGACGCACGACGGAGAGGACTTTGTTGTAACGGGAGTGGAACAGGATGCCGGGTTGTTGATGTATCGGACGGAGGGTAGGGAAGTGACGGAAGCGGAACTATCGGACTTGATCAGCTTCAGCAAACCGGAGGATCGTTTGATGGGAGGTCAGGTGGACGATCTGCGAACATTTGATTTGCGGGTGGAAGCGTTGCATTGGCAGGCGGACATGCGGAAATCACCGGTGCGGGGGTTTGTCGGGGGGCGAGTGGATTTGATTCCGCATCAAATGGTGATTGCGAATGAAGTGGCAACGCGATTGGCACCGCGGGTTTTGTTGGCGGACGAAGTGGGATTGGGAAAGACGATCGAGGCGTGTTTGATTTTGCACCGGCTGCATTTGACGGGGCGGGCTGAGCGGGTGTTGATTTTGGTGCCGGAGCCGTTGATTCACCAGTGGTTCGTGGAATTGCTACGGCGGTTTAATCTTTTGTTCAGTATTTTTGACGAGCCGCGTTGTGCGTCGATTGAGGCGAATGATCCGGAGGCGAATCCGTTTTTGGACAGTCAGCTGGTGTTGTGCGGGATTGAGTTTTTGACTGGGGACGTGGATCGGGCGGCGCAAGTTTTGGAGGCGGGTTGGGAATTGCTGATCGTGGACGAGGCGCATCATTTGGAGTGGGGTCCGGAAGCAGCTAGTGACTCGTATGAGCTGGTGGAGGCATTGGCGGAGCAGTGTGCGGGTTTGTTGTTGCTGACGGCGACACCGCAGCAATTGGGGCGGTCGGGGCATTTTGCGCGATTGCGTTTGCTTGACCCGGAGCGGTATGCCGACCTGGACGAGTTTTTAGAAGAGGCGGAGCATTACGAAGAAGTGGCGGATGCGGTCGATCGGCTGCAGCGCGGTGAAGCGATGAATGAGGGGGATACAAGACTGTTTGCGTCAAAGTCGATGCGGATCCAGAAGCAGAGTAAGGCGTTGGCGACGGGAGACGACGGGGCGCGGTCGGCGTTGATATCGGAATTGGTGGATGAGTTCGGGACGGGGCGGGTCATGTTTCGAAACACGAGGGCGGACATGACTGGGTTTCCGGTGCGGGAAGCGACTTTGACGGCCGTCGATATTGGGGAAGACGTTTTTGAGGGGAAAGTGAAGTGGTTGGCGGGATTGCTGAACGATTTGGGGAAAGAGAAGGTGCTTTTGATCTGCCGGACGCGGGAGATGGCGGAGGGGATTCTCGAGGCACTGTTGCGCGAAGTGAATGTGAACGGCGCGTTGTTTCATGAGGAACTGACGTTGCTTCAACGGGATCGGAATGCGGCGTATTTCTCGGAGTCGGAAGGGGCGCGCATTTTGATTTGTTCGGAGATTGGGAGTGAGGGGCGGAACTTTCAATTTGCGCATCATTTGGTGTTGTTTGATTTGCCGGACGACCCGGAGGTATTGGAGCAACGGATTGGGCGACTGGACCGGATTGGGCAGACGGCGACGATTCGGATTCATGTTCCGTATGTGGCAGGGACGGAATCAGAGGTATTGGCGACGTGGTATCACGAGGGCTTGGGAGCGTTTGAGAAGAGCTTGCACGGGGCGGCGTTGATTGTGAGGGAAGTGGGCGAGGACGTAGCGGCCTTGCGGGAGGTCTTTGATGAGAAGAAGCTGGTGGCCTTGGTCAAAAAGACGAAAGCCTGCCATGAGCGGGTTTCGGTGAAACTAAAGCGGGGGCATGACCGTCTTTTGCAATTGAATTCGTCGCGACCGGCAGTGGCGCGAGAGATGCTGCGGCGGATTCGGATTGCGGATGAGGATCATGACTTTGAGGAATTTATGCTGCGGTTGATTGATCATTTCGGTATGGACGTGGAGGATTTGGAGGAGCGGGCTTATTTTCTCCAGCGTGGAAATTTGATTACAGACGCCTTACCGGCCTTACCGGATGAGGGTTTATCCGTGACCTTTGATCGGGCGCGCGCCTTGAGTCGTGAGGACATGGGGTTCATGACGTGGGACCATCCGATGGTGCGGGGTGCGATCGACACCTTGTTAGGAGCTGAGTGGGGCAACACGGCGTTCGGCGTTTGGGAAGCGGGGGAGGCGAAGGATACGATCTTGATGGAGGTATACGTTGTAGCGGAGTGCGTGGCACCGGCTGCTTTGCACGCGGATCGGTTTTTGCCAGCCACACCGATGCGCATAGTGGTGGACCACGGGGGGGGGGATCGGAGCGGCGATGAGGAGTTGGTGGAGGCGAAACTATTTCAGGGGGAGTGGGGTCCGGTTTTGAACAAACCGGCGGTGAAGCAGAAACTGATTCCGCGGATGCTGAGGGCGGTGACCAAGCTGGCGGGGGAGCGGCTGAAAGGAATTGTTGCGGACGCGTCGAAATTGATGGAAAAGCAGCTGCAGGATGAGATTGAACGGTTGGTGGACTTGAAGGAGATCAATGACCATGTGGGGTCGGAAGAGATCGCGGCGCTGGAGGCGCAGAAGGCTGCATTGGCGAAGACGATTGCGGGGGCGCGGGTGCGGCTGGATGCGGTACGGATGATTTGGAAGGTAAGAGGGTGAGAAGGGGAAGTTGCACAGTGACGCAGGTAGACGCATATCCAGGGGAGACCGGAGGGCTATTTGAGAGCGAGGAGGCGTTCACCCAGAACCCTGACCCTCTCCTCTAAAGGGTGAAGGAATAGAGGGCTCCTCGGATGCAGAGGACCAGGGGGGATATTTTGGAAAGCGTTGGCTTTTGTCATTAATGGGCATGAATGATTCGAGAACCAGAGGTGGCGAGGTAGTGTCCTCGGATGAAGAAGAGTTGGGTGCTGGCATTTGTGGCTTTGGTTTTTCTGGTGGCAATTGGCATAGCGCCGTTGCCTCTTACCCTGAGTTTTAAGGATATTGATCGCGCCGCCTCGAATACTGTTCGAGCAGACCCAGAAGAGCGACGAGTCCTAAGTCCCGAAGAATTTGAGAAAGTACCAGACTGTCAATTAATCAGTTGAGCGAGCACTCTGTATTACACGAATGATGTTGTTGTCGCGGATCGCGTATTTGATCGATTGATTCATTGATCGCTCCCTATCGATGAATCATTAGACCTCGAGAGTGGTGAATTTGATCTCATACTCTCCCATTCAGACCTGAATGGAATGAGGCGCGAGCTGATTCAGTTTTGGGTGTGTTTGGCCCATTGGGTGCGCAAGGCTGTGAGATCAAAATTTACAAGAGTCTGGTTCGACCATAGTTTGATGATGCTCATCGCTGAGTTTCGTAATTATGAAGGTGCTGTTGCATTGGGTGGAAAGGGGGATAAGGGAGGGTGGAAGGCATACTCAATATTCATAGGTCAGTATTCAGGCGATAGAGTGGCGGCACTATGAGTGATGGAGAAGTGAGGATCGAGGAGGTGGATGTGATGGTGGGAGTGGAGGGGTCTGAGGATGAGTCGGTTTGGCGGCGGGCGGCGGCGCGGCGTTTGAAGGTGCCGCCGCGGTTGATCGAGGGGGTGCGTTTGCGGAAGCATTCGATTGATGCGCGGCGTGGTAAGGTGCGAGTACGGTTGCGGCTAGAAGTGGGGATTGGAGGGGCATTACCGGACGACGAGGAAGTGCGGGTGGAATATCCTTTGGTTCCGGAGGGAGCAAAGATCGTTGTCATTGTGGGGTGTGGGCCGGCGGGTCTGTTTGCGGCGTTACGGTGTATTGAGCGAGGCTTGAAGCCGGTCGTTTTGGAGCGGGGGAAGGATGCTTCGGCGCGGCGATTTGATTTGGCGCCCATCTTGCGGAAGGGGGAAGTGATTGAGGATTCGAACTATTGCTTTGGCGAGGGTGGAGCGGGGACATTTTCGGATGGGAAGTTGTATACCCGGGCGACGAAGCGGGGGCCGGTGCGAAAGGTGTATGAGACCTTGGTGGCGCACGGGGCGCCGGAGCGAATTCTGGTGGATGCGCATCCACATATTGGTTCGAACTTGCTGCCGAATGTGGTGAAGGCGATGCGGGGAAGTATTCGTGAGGCGGGGGGTGAAGTGCATTTTGGGGCGAAGGTCGTGGATATTGGGATCGAAGGTGGTTGTGCGCGCGGGGTGGCGACGGCGGACGGGCGTTTGTTTGAGGGCGCGGCGGTGATTTTGGCGACGGGTCATTCGGCGCGGGACGTTTACACCTTGCTAGAGGACAAGGGAGTGCGAATGGAGCCAAAAGCGTTTGCAATGGGGGTCCGGATCGAGCATGGGCAACCGTTGATTGATCGGATTCAGTATCATTTGCCTGAGGCCGGGGAGCGTTCGCGAATGTTGCCGGCGGCGAGTTATTCGCTGGCCACGAAAGTGCGCGGGCGTGGTGTGCACTCTTTTTGCATGTGCCCGGGCGGCATCATTGTCCCGAGCGCGACCTTGAATGATGAAGTGGTGGTGAATGGGATGAGTTTATCGAAGCGAGACTCGCCTTTTGCGAACAGCGGGATGGTGGTGACGGTGGAGCCGGAAGATGTGCGTGTGTTGGCGAGAGAGCATGGGGTTTTGGCGGGGGTTGCGTTCCAGAGAGAGATCGAGGTCCTGGCGAAGAAGGCAGGGGGTGGGGGACAGGTGGCGCCGGCGCAGCGGCTAACTGATTTTTTGAATGGTCAGGATTCCGCGGATCTTGCGGGAACGAGTTATCATCCAGGATTGCAGCGGGCGCGGCTGGACGAGATTTTACCGGAATCGATGGTGGGGCGCATGCGGAAGGGGCTGTCGTTGTTTGGGTCCCAGATGCGGGGCTATGTTACGCGCGAAGCGAATGTGGTGGGATTTGAGACGCGGACCAGTTCGCCAGTGAGAGTGCCACGGGATGAAGTGACGCTGGAGCACCCGGACGTCGCGGGATTGTATCCGTGTGGTGAAGGCGCGGGATACGCCGGGGGGATTGTGAGTGCGGCTTTAGACGGGATGCGCGTGGCGGAGGCGACGTGACCCGTAACGATGTGTAAGCTTAGTTTCGCCCGCTCTCGATCTGTTTGCAGTTTTCGAGCGAGTGTGGTTGGGAAGGTGCGGTTGCATTTGGTGCGGACTCAGGAACGAAGATGAAACATGGGGGATTCTGTCGCAGGGCCTGGATGGGCTGCCTTTGTGCGGTGTGTGGGGCGGGACCCGGCTAGCCGGAGGATTGGAGTGGTTCTTGGGAGTCGGCCGCTTGCGAGAGACGGACGGCTTCATGGTGAGCTTCTTGGGCGGCTTTTTGCCAGAGGTGTGACTGAGCTTGGAACCAATCGGATTCAGGAGTCCCCGCTTGGCCGGTGCGGCATCTCTGGAGGTAGAGGTGGTAAGCGGCGCATGCGATCTCCTGATTCGTGGGGGCGACGGGAGGCGCGGGCAGGGCGGTGATCAGCGGCGTGGGGCGCTTGGCATCTGCCCTTTGTTTTGCCACCGAGAGGAGAGCGGCGCGGAGTTCCTCGGAGAGGGCATCGAGCTGGACCAAGAGTTTCTTTTCCTTCCGTTTCCGGTATTCGATTTTGTTGAGGAGTTTTTTGTTTTCCTCGATGAGCTCACTACGCGTGGGCGCTTTTTCCTTCTTTTCTTTTTTCTTTTTAGAATCGCTCATAATGATGTTTGGGATGTGTCGGCTTCGAGCCAACTTGTGACGCGGGAGAGGGCGGAGATGGGTGATGTGAGATGTCGCTTGCTCAGGTTGTGACGATTCTCGGTGTGCGAAATTGAGATTGATTTCCTTCTTTTTAGACGGCTTATCCTCGCTGGCAAGCTTCTGTTATGCGTCCTTTGGCACGATATATGGATCCCGGTAAACGCGAGTGGCCAGTCTATTGGCTTTTTCATCGAGATCGTCATTGCCATCGAACCATTCCGTGTCGGGGTCAAACTTGAGCGCGGCGCCGAGGACGATGGTTTCGGCGTCGAGATCGACGCCGTTTTTGTCTAGGTGGTCGGCCATAGACTCATACCGCGCGGTGAGGAGTTTGTCGTCCTGGATTCGTTCGACAACCTCTTCGCCATGCATGGGATCGCCCAGCCGATGCGAGATGAGGCCGGTGTGGCACAGAGCGGAGGAGATATGGGTCTCTTCGCAGTCGGCGAACAAGTTGTCGGTATTCCGTGATCGGACCGCCTCCATGAAGTTGTCGAAAATGGCGTTCTTGTCCTTTTCGTCGGTTACCTGGTGGATTTCGTTTCCGTCATTATTGGTGATTTTGATGTTACCGCTGGCGTCGCAGTAGACGCGGCCGTCTTCGCATTGGACGACGACGGCGATCCCTTTCTCGTCGGGAAACTCTTCCGGGGTGTTCATCTTCTTGCCCCAGCCGTCGTCCTGGGCGGCTTTATCGATGGGGAGGCCGCGAGTTTCAAAGAGGAGAGGTGCTTTTTCGTAGGCGTGATAGACGATTTGGGTGTTGGGCGTCTCACCGTCGTCCCGATAGCCAAGGCGTTCACCGATGGAGAGAACGAGCGGGGAGAGTTTAGGTTCACCGAGGAACCATCGGGCGACGTCCATTTGGTGGATTCCCTGGTTCCCCATGTCGCCGTTCCCGTAGTTGTAGAACCAATGCCAATCGTAGTGAAAGCGCTTTCTCCGGAGCGGTTCTTCGACTTCGGCGGGACCGGACCAGAGGTCGTAGTTCACGCCATCGGGAATCTCGCCATTACCGCCGAGACCGATGGACTGGCGTGGTTTGTAGCAGAGGCCTTTGACGAATTGGATTTCACCGAGGTTTCCGTCTTGAACGAATTGGACTGCTTCCTGAATGGAAGACATGCCTCGGCTTTGGGTACCTCCTTGGCAGATTTGCTTATACTTGCGCGCGGCTTTCACAAGTTGGCGACCTTCCCAGACGTTGTGTGAAATGGGTTTTTCGATGAAGGCATCTTTTCCGCCCTGGATGGCCCAGATTCCGGCGAGGGAGTGCCAGTGATTGGGTGTAGCGGTGGTGAAGACGTCGATGTGATCGCCGTCGATCATTTCGCGCATATCGACGAAGCTTTTGACTTTGAAACCCTGTTGCTCGGACAGCTTGACGGTTTGGAGGTCGCGGGGGGCGGGATCGATATCACAAATGGCGGAGACGCGCACACCGTGCATGTTGGCGAATGCGTCGAGGTGGGATTTGCCGCGGCTATTGACGCCGACGACGCCAACGCGGACATCATCGTTGGCGCCGAGGACTTTTGAGTGGGGGAATGCAAGAGCGGCACCGAAGCCTCCGGCGGTTTGGAGGAATTTGCGGCGGGTGGTTTTGGCGGGTATTGAAGGGTTCATGAGTAAAAATGATGAGTAGCGGAAGAGTGGGCTAATCACAAGAATTCGATATGGCTAAGCGCGCCGCTTCTTGTTAGATAAAGAACGATTTATGGAAGATGAACCTGTCATCTGGCGTGGGAGTCCATCGCAGCTACTGAACCTGAAAGTATTTGTGCTGGTGGGGTTGATGCTCTTGGGATTGGGAATCGGGGCGATTTTTTTCTGGCCGGTGATTTTTCTGGCAGTGCTGCCTTTGGGTTGGGTGGCTTGGGAGTTTTTTGTGGTGCGGTGCCGGGTGTTTGAATTGACCTCGCAGCGATTGCGATTGTATGAGGGGGTATTGAGTCGGCGATTGGATGACGTAGAGCTTTATCGGGTGAAGGACACCGCGATTGAGCAGCCGTTTTGGTTGCGATTGTTTGGACTGGCGACTGTTGTTGTGGAGACTTCGGACCGGTCGCATGCGACGATTCGGATTGAGGCGATAGGGGACGCTATGGATGTGCGGGAAGAAGTGCGGAAGAACGTGGAGCGATTGCGGGATCAGAAGCGGGTGCGGGAGATCGATTTTGAAGGGGGAGATGGTGATGGGTTTGAAGGGGACTTTGATGCGGGTTGAGGAAAGGGGACGCGCGACGGCGGGCAGGCTGTTGCATTTGGTATTTGCAGGTTTGGTGAGGCTTCGGTGAGAGATTGAGGGGAACCGTAGGATACCTCTTGCGACTAGTAGCGTTTGGTGGCGGGTGGGTGAGACTTTGTGAAGGAGGGATCTTTATATACACGAGCGAGCTGCACCTGCGGCGGCAGGCCGAGCGCTTGCCCGGCAATGGTGGTGGGGAGGGTTCTAAGCAGGGTGGCGGTGCGCTTGATGGCCGGGTGAGAACGAGCCCTCGCCTTTACCCGGGTGATTAGGTCGGAGCTTACTGGAGGGCGTCGAGGCGTGTGGAGGCCCACCAGTAATCGTAAATGAGTTGGGTGAGCGTTTCGTTGTCGAGGAGATTCACGGCGGTGAGGTTCGTATTTTCGTCGATGGTGGAGCGCCAGAGGAGGTCTTGTTTGATGCGATCGAATGCATCGGATTTGGTTTCGGTGAGGAGAGCGATGGCCAGCTCGCGTTGTGTTTGGGCGTTCGTCACTGCCATCGTGGATTGGATGCCGGCGGCGCGATCTTGTTCTTTACTGGATTGCTTTTTCCTTTTGAAGAACTGGATAAGGGTTTGGGGTCGTTCGCCGGAACCAGTGGCAGCGACTTCGACTTCACGGTCGACGGTTTCTTGGACAATGGTATCGGCGGCTCTGGGGGCGGGAAGTGAGGGGCGGTATTGAGTTAGGAAGGCGTTGACGGAGGCGTCGATTTCGGTGCGCAGTTGTTGGGCGGCGGCATCTGGATCGGGGGAAGCAGTGGCGGGGGAAGCGAGGAGAAAGGCGGGAAGGATTAGTGAGAGGGTAAGCGTGGTCGAAGTGGTGGCATTCATGGGGAGAGCGTGGCATGGGGGACGGTGGTGAGGGAGCGAAAATGGCGAGAAATCGTGGGTGAGCGTGGCTGGCGCCTTTTGGGGAGTGTTCGGGCGTGATAGGAGGCGGAAGCGAACGAGCTGAAGGAACAAAAAAACCTTGATGGTAATTATGATAATTATAATATTATGATCATATGGGAGTTACGCGTGATGCGGGAAATTCGTCTTTAGGGGGCGAGTGGACTTTGGGATTTCTGCAGTGCTTGGGCTGGCGGCGTTTGGAGGAAGTATGCGCTGAGCTATTGCGTATGGTGGGTTATGAAGTGCGGGTGCGGCCGGCCGAAATGGTGGAGGATTTTGATTTGTTGTTGCGGAATTTACGGGACGACGAGGATGATATTGTCGTGCGATGCCGACCAGGGTCATCGCCGGTGAAGTTGGCGGAAGTGCAGTCATTTTACCTTGAGAGTTTGGGGGCGGGGATGTTGAAGGCTATTTTCATGACGACTGCGGGATTTACCGTACCGGTGCATCGCGAGTATGGGGATGAGCCGGGTTTTATTTTGGTCGATGGCTGGCAGATGCTGGAGGGAATTGCGGACCTTGGGCGTCAGTCTTCGGAGCGACTGCTGCGATTTGCGACGGCGGGGGGTGATTGGTTTGTGCCCAGTTGTGAGCGATGCCACGCGAAGATGATTTTGCGACGACCGATGGAATCGAGTGTTTTGGATGAGCCGTTTTGGGCCTGCCCGAACTTCGCGCGTTTGGGATGTCGGGAGACTTTGTCACTACCGGAGAGTGGCCCGTTGCGGGAACTGATCTTGGCAATTTATGACGCGGGACGGTTGCGGGGAGGCGGATTGGAGTTTTGAGCCAAACGGCGAGGGTGTAAGTTGAGGGTGGTTCTTGACGAGTGCTAGAGAATGGTGGAGAGATTGGGATGAGCGAGACGGTCAGTCTTCATCCGTATTTTAGGGTTCATGACGGGAAACTTGAGGCATTTCGCGCGTTGTTGCCGCGCTTTGTGGAGCGCACTCATTCGGAAGAGGCTTGTTTGTATTATGATTTTACCATCTGTGGGGACGTCGTGTGTTGTCGTGAGGCGTATGTGGGTGCGGCAGGGGTTCTGACGCATCTTGAGAACGTGGGGACGTTGATTGGGGAAGCGATTGAGATTGCGGATTTGTTTCGCTTGGAAGTCCATGGGCCGGCGGCGGAATTAGAGAAGCTCAAGGAGCCGTTGGAGGAGTTGAATGTGGAGCCGTTTGTTTGGGAGTGTGGGGTGGTGAGGTAGTGATGTCTCTACCTCGGTGCGCGGGGATGACGGTGGACAGTGAGGCTTTGGTGGAGAAGGGCTGCGGTTGGTTGTCCGCGCCTCTGGAGAAGCAAAGAAGAGGTTAGCGTTTGCGGGTTAGCATGATCTGGTTGCCTTCGGGGTCGACGCACATGGCTAAGTGCGGGGGTTCGTTGTTTTCGGGTTGGGGTTCGCGGGAGAGCTCACCGCCTGCGGCGACAATCTCTTTGGCACCTTCGACGACATCGGCGACCTGGAAGCTCATGCCGGTCCACGTTTTCTTGCCTTCCCCGCCACCGTGGATGCCGATGACGGCGTCGCCGACGGAGAGTTCCGAGATGGCGTCGTTGTGTTTAGTAACATAGGCACCAAAGACGTCTTGATAGAATTTGACAGCGCGATCGCGGTCGGCGGCCCAGATGATGTATTTGACTTGTTCGACGTTCATGATGGTATTGAGACTGAACGATGATTGGGAGTGCGGGCTTGCGGAGCGAGCTTTTTCGGGGATGATGTTTTGATGATAATGCAGGGAGTTTATCCGACGCCGCCGCAGTTGGTGCGTTTGTGGGAGCGTGGGGAAATGACGCGGGCGCAGTTTCAGGCCGCGATGGCGGTGCATGCGCAGTCGATTTTGGAGGAAATCGTGGAGGATAAGCGGAACCCGGTGGTGGCGAAGTTTGAGCAGATGCTGGCGCGACGTGCGGCCGCGCGTTTGGAGAAACAGTATGGGGAGGCTTTGGTGCGGGAAATATTTTCGGGTTTAGCAGCGGAACCGAATTTTCCGCCGGCGTGCTTATTGTGGAATGCGATTCACTGGGATGTGCCGTTGTCATGTTTCTTGCGGGTGCGACGAGAGCCGGTTTTTCGCGTGGAGAAGATTGAGGAGCGCGGGCAGGTAGAGGTGGGAGTGGAAGTGTCGTATGGGGCGGCGAGAAAGGGGGGGGCGACGCATGAAGTGTTTACGATGAAGCGGGATTGGGAGGGGCGGTTAGTAGTGGTTTCGCGGGCGCGGGTGGGCTGATTTTATTCCGCAGGCAGTTTGCCACCCGCAGAGGTGGATTCGGTCTGGCTAGGTGGTGAGCGCGAAAAGCCTCGGAGAAATAAGGAAAGGCTTTGATCATGGTGGCTTCCTCTCACGCTAGCACTCTCTCCGAGTGAGAGGGAATCGGTGGTCGAGGACCGTTTTAGCTGATTGAGAACATTGACTAGAGCGGAGATTTTTTTTGACGAGGCCGGGGGAATGGGACAGGGGTTTGGGCGTTATGGGAAGGGCATTTGAGTATCGGCGGAAGTCGAAGGAAGCGCGCTGGGACAAGATGTCAAAAGTGTTCCCCAAGTTGGCGAAGAGTATTACTTTGGCAGCGAAAGAGGGGGGACCGGATCCGGAGAGCAACGCGAAGCTGCGCACGGCGATCATGAATGCCAAGGCTCAAAACATGCCAAAGGGTAATATCGCGTCGGCGATTGAGCGGGCGACGGGTAAGGATGCGGCGAATTTCAGCGAGGTAAATTATGAGGGGAAGGCACCACATGGGGTGATGATTCTCATTGAGTGCGCGACGGACAACACGACGCGGACGGTGAACAACATCAAGACGTATTTCAACAAGGCGGGTGGGCAGGTGGTCAACACAGGGTCGTTGGAGTTTTTGTTTGATCGGAAGGCTGTGATCGAATTTGCGGTGCCGGAGGGGACGGATTTGGAAGATGTGGAATTGGAATTGATTGATCATGGGTTGGAAGAGATGGAGGTGAACGGGGGAAGCGTGTACGTGTATGGGGAGAGCCAAGCGTTTGGGGCTTTAACGAAGGCGGTGACGGATTTAGGGATTGAGGTAGGAAAGGCGAGCTTGCAGTGGATTGCGACGTCGCCCGTGGAAATCACGGAGGCGCAGATGCAGGAGATCGAGGGGTTATTGGACAAGATTGAGGACGATGAGGACGTGCAGGCGGTGTTTACGAATATTGGTTGAGGGAGAGTTTCCCGCGGGACAGTGAAGCGGGTTGATTTAAAGGCGGGTGGGTGTTTTCCCTGCGTTTCCAGCGGCAAATTTAGTGCTAGGACCCCTTATCGGATTCCTTTATAAACTGTTTTAAGGGAGATTGTTATGAAGAAGTTTCTTGCAGAGTTCATTGGGACCTTTTGGTTGGTATTTGGTGGTTGTGGGAGTGCGTTGCTGGCGGCGGGCTTTCCGGAGTTGGGGATTGGGTTTCTTGGGGTGGCGTTTGCGTTTGGTTTGACGCTTCTAACGATGGCGTTTGCGATCGGTCATATTTCGGGGTGTCATTTGAATCCGGCGGTTTCGATTGGGCTTTGGGTGGGGGGACGTTTTTCGGCTAAGGAATTGATTCCATACATCATTGCGCAGGTGGCGGGGGGAATTGTTGCGGGGGCGATTTTGTATGTGATTGCGAGCGGGAAAGAAGGGTTCACGTTGGCGGATGGTTTTGCATCGAACGGGTATGGGGCGCACTCGCCTGGCGGGTATACGCTTTTGTCGTGCCTTGTGATTGAGATCGTGCTGACGCTGATGTTTTTATTTGTGATTATGGGGTCGACGGACGAGCGGGCGCCGGCGGGTCTGGCACCGATTGCGATCGGGTTGTGTTTGACTTTGATTCACTTGATTAGCATTCCGGTGACGAACACTTCGGTGAATCCGGCGCGAAGCACCGGGGTGGCGGTGTTTGCGGGTGGATGGGCGATTTCCCAGCTTTGGCTTTTTTGGGTGGCGCCGATCGTCGGCGGGGTCTTGGGCGCGATGATCTATCGATTTGTGAGCAGCGGGGAAAGCGGCGAACGCGGGGCTACATAGCTGAAAGTTGATCGATTTCCGTTCTGGGTTCATGGGATTTGGAAAGGTTGGTATCCCGCGTCGATGATGGTCGGTTCACCATTCAGGGATGGTCATTTGCAGTGAGAACTGACAGGACCTGGAGCGGTGGGCAAACCGGTGGAGTTTAACGTCGCAACCGACGTAAAGATGAAAGGTGCGCTTTTCTGGAACCGCACTCCAAAGAGTTTTTACCATTAATGGAAAGCCCTCGTGACCGACTATTCTACGGTCGTGAATAAACAATGCAAACAGGGTAGCCCTTATGACTCACTAGCTAGCGACTCCCATAGTCAATTGGCCTGATGCCCAAAAAGTGGACGTAAAGTTCCCCCGATTTGTTGGACACGAAGTGCGCAGTCTGAGAAGGAATATCAGATATGCCAAAGACCCACAGACCATATGATGAAGAGTTTAAACGCGAGGCGGTTGAACTGTATTTGAGTAGCGGCAGGCCTCGCCGGCGGGTGGCCCAGGAGTTGGGCGTCTCCGATGGGAGTTTGCGCAAATGGGAGAAGGACCTGCTCGGGGGGAGCGCGGGAGAGGGCCGAGCCGTAGGCGAGGCGCTTTGCGGAGCGGACCCCGAGCCGATGGTCGGGGAGATTCGGCGATTGGCCAAGGAGAATGAGTATTTGCGCCGGCAACGCGAGATTCTAAAAAAAGCCGCGAGCATACTGGCCGAAGACCCGCAGCTGGGTGTGCGCTGATGGACGAAATGCGGGAGACATATACGATGGCGGAACTCTGCAAAGCCCTTGAGGTGTCTTCGAGTGGCTACTACAAGTGGCGGCGCTCGGAACCGGGAGCGCGCGAGCTTGGGAACACACGCCTGGTCGAAGAAATGCGTGAAATCCACGCCCACCGGCACACCTGTGTTTACGGGAGCCCCCGCATGACCCTTGAGTTACGCGAGCGGGGCCTGGCCTGCTCTGAAAATCGGGTGGCGGCGCTGATGGCCCGTGAGGGCCTCTGCGCGCGGGGGCGACGCGCCTTTAGGCCGAAGACGACTCAAGGCGACCGGCATGCGGTGCCGGCCCCCAACCGGCTCGCCGAGAGGCCACCGGCACGGGCACCAGGCGAGGCGCTGGTCAGCGACATCACCTACGTGGCCACCAGAGAAGGCTGGCTTTATCTGGCGGTCGTCATCGATTTCTTCAGCCGGGCAGTACTCGGCTGGAAGATCGGCGAAAGCCTTGAAACCGCTCTCATCCTCGACGCCCTCGAAGGTGCTCTCCACGTATGCGACCCTCCGCCTGAGGCACTATTCCATTCGGATCGAGGCTGCCAATACACCAGTGGGATCTTCCGATCCCGCCTCAAACACCATGGCCTTCTTCAAAGCATGAGTGACAAGGGATACTGTTACGACAATGCTTTCGCCGAGAGCTTTTTTGCCACGCTCAAGACCGAAAGCTTCCCGGATGATGGTATCTTCGGCTACCTCGAAACCGGTTTTACAACCGGCGCCGCAAGCACAGCTCCCTCGGATACCGAAGCCCGGAAGCTGTTCTCAAAAACCACTTCCAAAAACAAAACCTAAACTAGAAATAGAAAATCGCTGCGCATCTCATCTCCACTTTTTTGGGGGAAGACCACTCTAGAACCTGCCCCGCTTCCTAGTTGAAAGATGTCTTTACATGCGGTCGCCTCTTTCACCTCGGTGGCGCGAACTTTGCGAACCGTGAACAACCATCCACCTCAGAAAATTCTCGAAGGACAACGAGCTAGCCTGAAGCAGTTGCAGTGGATTCGGTGTTTTGGAGAAAGGGCGAACACAGTTTGGTCAGCATGAACGCAGTCTCTTCCTTTTGCATCGGCAACGCTTCGCAGGTAATCGAGTAGCCTTCGATGTATGGCAGGATCAGACTCGCCATATGGGTGGCGGATTCTTCACTAGAGCTGATCGGGAGGAGTAGTGCCGTCAGTTTGTCTACTGTCAAGCGGTAGTAGTCTACCAACTGCCGGTGAATCTCGGCATCTCGCGCGGAGAGTGCCCACATCTCTCGAAAAACGCGACACATGTCACTTATCTGATCGACGTGATCGACATGACTGAGGAGAGAGAAGACGAATTGATATAGTTTCTCCTTTGCCGATCCGTTTATTGGAGCGTGTTGATAGCCATCCAGCATGTTGGCACACTCACCAAAATAGTGCTCGGCCAGCCCGGCCATGAGAGAGGTTTTGCTTTTGAAATGGTATTGCAGGTTACCGAGGCTCATCTCCGCGAGTCCGGCGACCTTGCGCATGGTCAGTCCCTCGGTGCCGTGGGTCTGGAGGACATCGATGGCTGATCGGATGATCTGAGCCTTGGTATTTGGGGGGGGTGCCACAAGGAAAAATTGAGGGCGAGCGTTTTTTTAGTTTGGTGTCCTTGACACCGTAGGTCAAACGACCTACGGTGTCAATTAGGTCGATTGACCTAAAAATATAGAACCCCTTTAATCAATGATTTCTGCGCTGCGAACACCCGACGACCGCTTTGAGAACCTTCCCGGTTTTCCCTTCCAACCCCGCTATATTGAAAATTTACCGGGGTATGAGGGACTTCGAGGGCACTACCTGGATGAGGGCGATCCTGATGCGTCCGAAGTCTTTCTTTGCCTTCATGGCGAACCGAGTTGGAGCTATCTTTATCGCAAGATGGTTCCTGTTTTTGTTGAAGCAGGTGTGCGGGTGGTGGTGCCTGACCTTCTTGGGTTCGGCCGTTCGGACAAGCCGGTGGACGAGGACATCTACACCTTCCACTTTCATCGCAACTATCTTTTACAGCTGATCGAGGCGCTCGATTTGCATAAAATCACGCTCGTTTGCCAGGACTGGGGCGGTTTACTCGGTTTGACCCTGCCTCAGGACATGACGGAACGTTTCCAGCGTTTGCTTATTATGAATACGGCCCTCAATGTCGGTGAGGGGACCGGTGAAGCCTTTGCGGAATGGAAGGCACTAATTGAGAGTGATCCGGATGTGCCGATCGCCGAGGTGTTCAGGCGCCACGCACCCGGCATTAGCGAAGACGAAGCACGGGCCTACGAAGCCCCTTATCCGACCGAAGAATTCAAGGCGGGAGTTCGCAAATTTCCATCGCTCGTGGCGGAAACGCCAGATGTTCCGGGTGTCGAGACCTCCCGCCGAGCACTCCTTTTCTGGAGCGAGCAATGGGAAGGGGAAGCGTTTATGGCAATCGGCATGCGGGACAAGATGTTGGGACCCGAGGTGATGTATTACATGAAAGACCTCATCAAAGGATGCCCAGAGCCATTGGAACTGCCGAACGCGGATCACTTTGTTCAGGAAGAGGGCGAGTTCGTGGCCAGGAAGGCGCTCGAGCACTTTGGCTTGCAAGCTGGCGCCAGCCCGAAGGGTCAGAAAGAATCACCATGAAAATCATGAATCTCGTTTTTCATCCAGCCCTTGGAGAGTCGCGGGTGAATCGGGTCTGGAAGGAGCAACTGGAGGAAAGTGGTAAGGTTTTTGTATCAAGAGATCTCTACGCTGATTATCCGGACTTCAAGATCGACGTGGCACACGAACAAGAGCTTCTTTTGGGCCATGATCGTGTTATTTTCCAGTTTCCCTTTTACTGGTACTCAGGTCCTCCGCTTCTCAAGAAGTGGCTCGATGATGTACTGACGTACGGTTTCGCTTACGGGAGTGGCGGTGACAAATTGAAGGGTAAGGATCTGCAGATCATCACCTCTGCCGGAGGGGAGGAGAAGTTCTACAGTGGATTCGATATTTACGCGACGATATACGATTTGCTCCGACCATTTCAACTAACAGCTAACCTTTGCCAGATGAACTACATGCTTCCGGTTTGGATGTATCGGGCAGACAGCGTCCCGGAGGAGCTCATCCGTGCACGTGGGGCTGAATGGGTGGAGATGATTGATGACCCTGCCAGGTCCAATGGCCGGGCCTTTCTGGAAGGGAAGTCGGAAGAGACTATAGTGGGTGTTTGATTTGATCTACCGGGCGGAAGAAAAGCCCACTTGTTTTCATTTCTGCAACAGGGGCCTCCTAGAATCAATCTCTAGGGCTTTCCCCGCGTTCCGATGGCAGGAAGTATAAGGCCTCGAGGAGTAGGCGCGAATCTTTGAGAGTCCTTTGCCTAAAGATCCGATCACGGCGGGCTCGCGACTCAAGAAGCTATTCACTAGCTCTTTGTGGAGGCTTTTTGGCTTGGTCGAACCCTCCGTAACGCGACGGCAGCTAAGAGGGTCGCCAGGAGGATGCTTGTCGAGGGCTCGGGTATCACGGCGACGGTGAGAGTGCGAAATGCAAAGCGGCTGTCCTGGATTCCAAGTTCAGGACCATTCACTGCAGCGACGGCAAAACTGGTGACATCGGCAAGCGCCACAATGGAAAGACCATCACTATTGTTGGGCGGCGTCGGCAGAGGCCCGCTGCCGTCGAGAGAGTAGTACTCCGGGTCGTTGGTGTTGGCGAAATTCAGACCGAACTCGGTCATGACGAGTGATTCGGAGGGAGCAAGTCCGACAACATTGGAAATTGTTATCGTCAGGACTTCGAAGAAGTCCCCATCGGGGTTAGTTCCACCCACGTTCGTATTGTTATTGTCAATCGCGGAGGCAGCTCTGCCGGTATTTGGTCCAATTCCCCCTGCCTGCTGGGCAAGGGAGACTGATCCGCCCAGACTATTGGAGGGGGTCGCGGTTAGATCGAAGGTGATCCCGCTTCCAAGCGATCCTGTGACGAAGGACGAGGAATCGCTGATCGTGACCGCCCCTCCATTCAGGGCCCCTGCCGTCAGGTCATTGCTTCCAAAACTGATGACAATAACGGCGGAAACAGGGTTGGTCAGGGCGACAAAAAGAGACGCGAGGACAAAAGGTAACCACTTGCTTCCACGTTGGCTGAAGGCATCAGGCTTTCTCACTTGATTGTGATTAAATCGGGCATGACGCGAATTGTCAATCGGCGAACCGTCCTAAGTGGGGCGACTAGTTAATGAGTCTTCGATACCAAGAACACCTAGATACTTTCCCGGTTCGGGCCTATTGTCGGCATCATCTGTCTTGTTGGTAGAGCCGTTCCAGACAAGTCGCCTGTGTTTTTTGCTCGAAGGCTTCACTGTTGGTGAGTTGCCACCTGCGGGACCAAGTTCTTTGACGGTTGGCGACTCTCGGAGCGACTGCGGGAATTTCGGTAGCCGCGTCAAGGCGAAGCAAAGAGTCTCGTGCGATTTTGGGAGGACAAGAGCGTATTTCTGTCATTTCTTGCCATCTGCCACAGAACTACTTTCCGTTGAATGGACCAGCACATCCCCACCGTGAGCCGCGCAGATGTGGAGCGAATTGCTGTAAGAGACTTTCCGGAGCACCAAGTGTCCAAAGTCCTGCAAACGCTCTCTGCCTTTGGACTTGAAGTCCATCACAGAGAGATTGAGCGCGTTCATTTGGACATTCTCAAGCTGGCAAACGGCAACTTTGATCGATTGGTCTTGGAAACCGAGAATGCCTGTGGTGACTATCGCGATACGATGCTTGCGGCTGAATATCCTAACTATGCCAAGAAGATGTTTCGTGTCGACACGCTCTCCGCAGATCAACGAAGGGGCATTGTGAATGCCGACAGACATCAATATAACGCTTGGTTCGATCGAAAAACAACATCAGGTCAGCAAAGCATCTAAGGCAACCGGAAAGGGTGTCTCCGATTGATATGCTATTGCGATGGAAGCTTTTTATCGTTTATGAACATTCGTCTTTCATTGCGAGATCGTTCTGAATCGGACCTTTGGCGCAAAAGCAATGCTCTCGAAGATCAAAAGACTTATACTTGGCGATCGACGTCCGATCAATCGGGAGGTCGATCATCCCGTTTTCGGCAAGTTGGTGTATTCTGAAGATGATGAGGCTTGGTTCACTGATCCCGCCCACAATGAAATGGGATTTCGACTTTTTCTCGGCGGGGAATGGGTTAGCGATTCCGAAACCTTGTCGCTGGCTCCGGGACTAATGAGGTGGGCGGCGGATATCGTAGAGCACCCCCGAGTGTTCCACTAAAAACTGAGCGCCTTCCTTGGGAATGAGAAAAGGGCAAGAACAGGCAGTATTTGGATGATATCGAAACTTTTGAGATCGAGTTTTCCTCGCTTGGTCCAGAGAAGCGGCCTGGAGAAGGAGCCATCTACTTCAAAGAACTTACTGAAGACCGGTGTTGGCGATGTGGCTATCTGGTAAAGGAACCCACCTATCTTGGATTTGACCGGTGACACAAATTAGGACCAACTTGGCGGCGCCGAGCAATTTGCCGCCGCTCGGGAGGCGAATTCGGAATGAAACTATCGACAGTTGGCGTTGGGTCGAAGGCTCACTGCTCGATACGGGCGGTGAGCCCTTGACGTTTGAAACGGATTCATGAAGAAAGTACTCATTGTCTTCGGGTCAGTTGCAGCAGCAATCGCGTTGCTTGGTGTCCTTTTTTATATCGGAGCCAGAGGGGTGAGTGTTCGCCCCATGTTCGAAGATGAGAAAGAACTGCTCCTACCACTATCCTGTTTCAACCCCGAATATGCCTCTCAGTTCTCATTTGAAAAGTGTGAGAGTTTTTTGGCCAAGACCAACATTGATGGAAGCCTTGAACTGGAATATCGATACGACTCTGATAGGGATCCGAATTCGCCTTTTCTTTTCTACACATCCGAGGCTGAGATCAACAGATCAATCAAAGATGCCGAAACGTCCTTTAGCATGTCTATTGCTGCATACAAAACCGGTGTCGCATTGGTGAAAGGGCGCACTATTGCGCCGCTTACGGACTTTTTCACGCT
The DNA here is from genome assembly GCA_039182965.1 of Verrucomicrobiota bacterium. Taxonomy (GTDB): domain Bacteria; phylum Verrucomicrobiota; class Verrucomicrobiia; order Verrucomicrobiales; family DEV007; genus JBCDBW01. Next base: position 313 of record JBCDBW010000062.1, on the reverse strand, counting down.
TGGAGAGCGGAACTACGCGGCCAGGATTGAGGATGACGGGATACAGGTTGGCAACATCGTGGTGACCCGTCAGGGAAAGATCGTGCACAGTCTTTTAGTGATTGGAATGACTTTCGACTCGCGCGACGAAATAGAGGCTCTCATGAGCCCGGTCGTATTGGCTTCGAAGGCAAGGAATTGAATCTCGAAGGAGGCATCAGTGGCATTGGCGATCGGTGATCATGCGGCCCTTTAACGTTTGCTGAGAAAGGATTCCAAGCTCTATGAAGGCCTCGATCAATCTTGCTATTTCGCTCGATGGATTCATCGCAAG
>JBCDBW010000061.1:0-26005 GCA_039182965.1 Verrucomicrobiota bacterium | reverse complement strand
GCCTCGTGAGTATGTTTTCATTGTCGACGTATCGGGATCGATGCGTGGATTTCCGCTGGAGACCACGAAGGGATTGATGCGGGATCTCTTTGATCATCTGGGACCGAGGGATCGTTTTAATTTGATGCTGTTTGCGGGGGGATCGGATGTGCTGGGCGAGCAATCCGTGCCGGCTACGAAGCAGAATCTTGATCAGGCGATTCGATTTCTGAATGAGGCGCAGGGCGGGGGGGCGACGGAACTGTTGCCGGCTTTGGAGCGGGCCTTGGCGTTGCCGCGGGAGGAGGGGTCGGGGTTATCGCGAACGGTCGTGATATTGACGGACGGTTATGTGCAGGTGGAGCGCGAGGCTTTTGATCTGGTTCGGGAGAACCTGGATCGAGGGAATGTGTTTGCCTTTGGGATTGGGTCGAGTGTGAATCGGTTTTTGATTGAGGGTTTGGCGCGGGTGGGGCAGGGGGAGCCTTTTGTGGTGACCGGGCCGGGGGAAGCGAAGGCGATGGCGGCTCGGTTTGGGAAGTATGTGAGTGCGCCGGTGTTGACGGAAGTGGTTTTGGAATCGGATGAATTTGAGATTTATGACGTGGAACCGGCGTCGATACCGGATGCGTTTGCGGATCGGCCGTTGGCGATATTTGGCAAGTGGCGGGGCAAGCCGGAGGGATCGCTCATCTTGACGGGGTATGCGGGTGGACAGGAGCGGGAGTTGGTTACCGAGGTGGCGGGTGCGGCGAATGACATGGAGCATGAGGCCTTGCCCTATCTATGGGCGCGGAGCCGGGTGGCGACTTTGTCGGATTACATTCAGCTGGATCGGACGGATGAGGATGTGGCGGAGGTGACGAACCTGGGTTTGACCTATCATTTGCTGACGCCGTTCACCTCGTTTGTAGCGGTGGATGAAGTGGTGCGGCGGGAGGTGGAGGAAGGGTATCAAGTGGCGAAGCAGCCGTCGCCGTTGCCAAAAGGGGTTTCGAACAGTGCGGTGGGAGGAGCGGCAGTGGCGGCTGGTGGGGGGATGTTAGTGGCGACGACGCCCGAGCCCGGGGGAGTGGGGATGGTATTGGTGGCGGTGATGTTGCTGCTGGGGGTGCGGCGGCGGCCTGGGAGTCGACTTGGGGGCAGGGGTAGCGGAAAGAGTGTCCGGGAGGTAGGTGGACGCTCGAGAATTCGCTTCCTCACCCTCACTCATTCCCCGGGGGAGAGGGAATTGGAATGTGATGGGGGTTCGGCTGGCGTTGCGCGAGTGGACGGGATGTGGGGCGGAAGGGGGTCCGCTAGAGGTTGAGGGGACGAGTAATGGCGAGAGGGAGTGTGATCTTTATCAGGAGGCCGGAGCGAGCGGGCTGGAAAGTGGCGGCCGTGGTGCTGCTGGTGGCGGCTGCTTTCTGGCCCGTGGTCTCCTGGTATGGCCGGCGGATGATGGATGGATCGGATGATCCGTGGGGGGTGGCGGCTTTGGGTTTGGCGGCGTGGTTTTTGTGGGTGCGCCGGGAGGAATTGGTATTTCCGGAGTGGGGGCGATTGGCAGCGGCGGGGGTGATTGCCGGGTATGCATTGGGATACGCGTGGATCCCGGCCCTGGTGCGGGGTTTGTTGCTGGTGATTTGTTTTGGGTTGGTGGCGGGATTGTTTTGTCGGCACCTGGCGTTGGTGGCGTTGTTGGCCTTGTCGTTGCCGGTGATGGCGAGTGTGCAATTTTACTTTGGGTATCCCTTGAGGGTAATGGTGGCGATGGGGTGTGAAGTATTTCTGGCGTTTGGGGGACTGGAGGTTGTGCGGGAGGGGACGGGGCTGAACTGGGGCGGTGAGCAAGTAGTGGTCGATGCGCCGTGCAGCGGGGTGCGGATGTTGTGGACGGGGCTGGTGGCGCACTTTGCGGTGTGTGCCTGGTTTCGCGTGGAGGGCTGGCGTTTGTGGATTTTGAGCGCCGTGGCAGTGCTGCTTTTGTTAGTCGCCAATATCGTGCGGGCGACCGTGTTGTTTTTTCCGGAGGCAGGTGTCGTGAAGTGGCCGGAGAGTGCGCACGAGTTGGTGGGTCTGGTCGTGTTCGGACTGGTGGTATTTCTGCTCGTCAAGATGCAGCATTTGTTTCCGCGTGGGAAGGAGGTGTATCATCATGCGTTGGGTTAATTTTGTCTTCGGAGGTATTTGCGTCGTGGCGACGATCGTTCCTCTATTTGTGGGCGGGGCGCATGGGGCCCGGGGTTTGGGGGATGAAGCCTTCACGGGTTGGCCGAGTTCTTTTGAGGGCCATCGATTGGTGCGGTATGATTTGTCGGCGCGGGAGGCGGCGTTTGCGGAAGCGTTTCCGGGGAAGGTGGGATTGTTTGGGAGTGATGGGGAGGCGGGGATCGGAGAGAGGCGGGTGATTTTGCGTTGGGTGCAGGTGCCGACGCGGCGACTCCATTCGAGTGCGGATTGCTTGCGGGCGACGGGTTATGCAATTGAACCGGGGAAGATTCTGCGGGATGGGGGAGGGCGGCGTTGGGCGACGTTTCGGGCGCGGAAAGATGGGAGCGTGATGGACGTGCGGGAGCGGATATACAGCGCGGCGACGGGGGAAGAGTGGACAGATGTATCGGCGTGGTTTTGGGCGGCGGCGATGGGCCGCACCGAGGGGCCGTGGTGGGGGGTGACGGTGGTGGAGTGATGAAGGTAGATGAAGAATGCGATGGATACGGTGAGAGAGTGGGAAAGCGCGACGTGGAGACGGTGGTGCCTGGGGGATGGCGGTGGGGTGTGGGATTCCGGCGGTGTGGGCCGACGTCAGCGGTGGGTGGCGGTGGCGACGGTGGTTTTGGGATGGGGTTTGTATGGCTTTGCGGTGGGATACTGGCGGGCGCCCTTGCAGGGCTGGTATGTGGCATTGAAGTTTCCAATGGTCATTTTCGGGACCATGGTGGCAACGGGTCTATTAAACGCGATGTTAGGGGCCTTGCTGGGGGCGCGCACGGGGTTTCGGCAGTCCGTATTGATGGTGCTGGTGAGTTTCGCGGTGGCGGGATTGATCGTGGGATCGTTATCGCCGCTGGCGTTTTTCATGGTTTTGAACGCACCGGCACCGGGGACGGCGGAAGCGGTGCGTTCATACAGTGCTTTTATGATTGTGCATACCTTGATCATTGCGTATGCGGGGATCGTTGCGAATTTGAAGTTGTTGAAGGAGTTGCGTCGGCAAGCGGAGTCGGCGGGAGCGGCCTCCCGGGTCTTGGTGTCTTGGTTGGCCGCGAATCTGTTTGTGGGGGCGCAGGTCTTCTGGATCTTCCGGCCGTGGTTCGGTCAGCCGAGGTTGCCGGTGCAGTTTTTACGGGACGAACCGATGGATGGAAATTTTTACGAAGCGATTTGGTGGTCGATTCAAAATTTGTCGCGTTGAGCGCAAACGCAATCAAACAGGAGCAACCTAATGAGCAGTGAGAAAAACGAAGGATCGCGATGGACGATGGAACCGATGGGAGAAGAAGCGGCGGCGTTCATGCCGACGGTGGAATCGATGTTGAAGAAACCGGGTCGTGTCTTGCATGCGATTCGGGAGGGGGAAGACGCCTCCTTGGTGCGGCATTTGTTATTGGCGGCGGCGGGTTGTTTCCTGGTGTTTGGGTTAGTTGTGGGGAGTTTTTCTTTTGGGCAGCAATTGTGGGCGGCGCCGTTGAAGATTATGGGCGGGGTCATGTTGAGCGCGTTGATTTGTTTGCCGAGTCTTTACATCTTCAGTTGTCTCACTGGTCTGGATGTGCGGGCGAAGGATGTGGCGATGGTCTTGGCCGCGATGTTGTGTTTGGTGGGTTTGTTGTTGGTGGGATTTGCGCCGGTCGTTTGGATTTTTTCGCAATCGACGACCTCGGTCGCGTTTATGGGGTTCCTGGCCCTGGTGTTCTGGGGGGTTGCGGTGGGATTTGGGGTGGGATGGCTGCGCGGGGCGTGGCGACAGCTGGGAGGCGAAGGGAAAGCGGGGCACTTGGTGGTTTGGGTGATCATCTTTTTGCTGGTGAGTCTTCAGATGAGCACGACCTTGCGTCCGATCGTGGGTCCTGCGGATGAGTTTTTGACCGGGGAGAAGAAGTTTTTCATGACTCACTGGCTGGAGAGCATGAGTAGTGAGGCCGTGAGGGGGTGGGAGTAGCGGGCCTTGCGCGCGAATGGGGAATGTTGAATTGCGAATGTTGAATTAGAGGCAAGGAGGCAAGGAGGCAGGGAATTGGAAGAAGATTGGGGGGATGGGTGTAGGGGTCAGGGGTGGGAGAAGGTGTAGGTTCTGTTTTGGACGGTTGTGTTGGGGGGGGATTGGTGGGTTTCGAAGAAGTCGTGTCCTTCTTTGAGATTTTGCCAGAAGTGGAGCCATTGTTTTTCTTTCTCGGAGTCGGCGGCTTTTTGGAGGCGGTCTTTGGTCATGCGGAAGGGGAAGCAGTGGACACGGAAGAAGGGTTGACCGTTTGTTAGGGCGGCATCGGCGATGGTATAGATTTCTTCGATGAGGGGGTCGGTCATGGCGAAACAGCCGATCGAGACGCAATTGCCGTGGACCATGAGGAAGTCACCCGTGCGATGGTGTTGGCGGTCGTATTCATTGGGGTAGCCGAGGTTGAAGGAGAGGTGGTATTTGCTTTTGGGATTCATGCGGCCGCGGTTGACGAAGTAGAAACCTTCGGGTGCTTGGCGATCGCCTTGTTTGAGTTTGGGGCCGAGGGTTCCGGACCAGGAGCAGATGGGGTAGGTTTTGAAAAGGGCGAAGGTCGGGTTATTGGGTGATTGGATCCAAAGTTCGAGTTCGGATTCTTCTTTAAAGATGCGGATGAAGATGGGTTGGCCGAGGGCGAGGTTTTTTGAGTGGAGGGTTTTTTGGAGTTGGGGGGAGAGGCGGGCTTTGATGGGGGAGAAGCGGTCGTTGGCCATGGCGAGGGAGTTGGAGAGGGTGAGAAAGAGCGTCACTAGTGTCGCACGGAGGGAGATGGTCATAAGGTGGCGGGAGTGTGCGTGAGTTGGGTGATGGGGAGGGGGAGTGGTCACGATCAGGGAGGGCGGAGTGGTGATTTCTTGGGGTGTGAAGGGTTGTATGACGGTCTTGGGAGTGAGAGGAACAAAGTGTTTGATATAATTTTAATAATTATTATAATATATAAATCGGGAGTAACGGGGGTTCTGCGAGGGAATTCTGCGCTTCTCGGTCAGTATCTTTTTACTGGGAAACGCATGAAATCAACCACATCAAGGGGTGGGCGGACGCAGCGTCTCACGCGGGCAGATCTTGCATCACATGAGCGGAAGGGTATGTGGCATCCGTCTATTGAGATGACGCAGCCGGTGAAGCTTCCTTTGCCGCACTTGAGTTCGAAGCGGGGACGACTTGACGGGGTCACGGAGGAATTTCTGTTTGAGAACATTCCGGCGATGATCTGGATCAAGGATCATGAGGGGACTTATCTTCGAGTGAATCGTTGGGCCGCTAAGGGAATGGGGATGCGGGAGGTGGAGTTGGTGGGGAAGTCGGATCACGCCTTAGGCAGGGAGGACGCGGACGGGTATCTGGAAATTGAGAAGGAGGTCTTGAAGTCCGGCATTCCGACGTATGGTTCGCTGGAGCGGTTACACACACGTGAGGGGCAGGAGATCACCTTGTTGACAGATCGAATCCCGATCATTGATCGTTCCGGTCGAACGAAAGGGGTGGCGGTGATTTCGCGCGACATTACGCGTCAACGTCAATCGGAAGCGGAATTGGTGGAGAGTCGGAATCGATTAGGATTGGCTCTATGGGGTGCGGACATGGGTTGTTGGGATTGGAATGTGTTGGAGCGTGACCTATCGATTGATGAGCAGGCGGCGGCGATTATCGAGCTCTCGAATGCGATGACGGAAGTCCGTCATGGTGATCTCGGGAAGTTTGTGCATCCGGACGACCTCGTCCGTGTAGCGCAGGCGTACACGGATCATCTCGGGGGGCAAGAACCCATCTTTGGGGTAGAGTGCCGGGTGCGGTGGCGGGTAGACCAGCCGTATCGGTGGCTGCAGTTGAAGGGGCGGGTGGTCGAGTTTGACGAAGTGGGTGAGGCGGTGCGTTTAAGCGGGACGGTATTGGATGTTACGGAGCGGCGTCGGATTGAAGAAGAGAAGCACGCCTTGGAGCAGCAGATGCAGCATGCGCAGAAGTTGGAGAGTCTCGGGGTTCTGGCGGGCGGAATCGCGCACGACTTTAACAATTTACTGACGGGGATATTGAGTCAGACGGGGATAGCGCGGGTGGATCTAGCGGCGGGGCATAGCAATCTGGACGCGCACCTGCAACTGATTGAAACGGCCGCGAAGCGGATGGGAGAACTGACGAAACAGATGTTGGCGTATTCGGGTAGGGGGACCTATCGGACCACTTCGTTTGACGTGAATACGGTGATCACAGAAATTGCGGACTTGTTAAAAGCTTCGGTGGACAAGAAGGCAAAGTTTGCGTTGGAATTGTGTGAGGAGGCGCCGGTCACGCGGGGGGATGCGAGTCAGATGCACCAAGTCCTGTTGAACTTAATCACCAACGCGAGTGATGCATTGAGAGAGGGTGAGGGAACGATCACTTTGCGGACGGGATTTGAAGACCTGGATGAAACGGCCTTGAGTGAGATGCCGTGGGCAGATGAGCTGTCGCCGGGGCGATTTATTCGGGTGGAGGTGGAGGACGACGGTTGCGGGATGGACGAGGAAACGCGAACGCGTTTATTTGAGCCATTCTTTACGACGAAGTTTGCGGGAAGAGGATTGGGGCTGGCAGCGGTATTGGGAATCGTCCGCAGTCACCGTGGTTTGATCAGCGTGAAGTCGGCGATGGACGCGGGGACGGTCTTTACGATCTATACTCCGGCGGATACGGGCGACCTTACAGACGTGGAGGAAGATACGGCGATGATTCGGGCTTTGGCGAAGGAGCGGAAGGGGCGGATATTGGTGATTGATGATGAGAAAGTGGTGCGGATGGTGTGTGCGCAAGCCTTAAGTGTTTTGGGTTTTCAGGCGGTGGGTGCTGCGGATGGGTTGGAGGCGATCGGGATATTGAAATCGGACCGCAATAAGAAACAACCACCCTTTGCGGGAGTATTGTTGGATATGACGATGCCTTCGATGAACGGAGTGGAAGTGTATCGTTTGATTCGGCAACTGGACGGAAAGGTTCCGGTTTGCATTATGAGTGGGTATTCGGAGGAAGAGATATCGGAAGTCTTTGTGGATGCATCGATCAGTGGGTTTTTGCCGAAACCGTTTCAATTGGGGGATATTGAGTTGGCGGTGGACCGGATGCTGTTGCAAGACTATGAGGTTGGTTGATTTAGTCTTGATGAGGAAACAAAGGGGGAGAGGGCGGTTGATGTTGTCGAATTGATTGCTTGCAAGTGATTAGATCGGCGGGTTGGGGGGTATTGAAGGAGAATCGAGTCTTCCAGGTTTGGTTGTTCGGGAAGCGGGGTTGAGTGATGGGCGCGGGGAGGTCCGGTGGTTCCGGGCTTGATTGGGTTGGCGGGAATGGGGTAGAGAGGCGGGATGAGAGATGATGACTGTGCGATTGGCGTGATTGGCGGGAGCGGGTTGTATGCACTCGAGGGATTTGAAGAGGGTGAAGAAGTCGTGGTAGAAACTCCTTTTGGGGCGCCTTCGGATGTTTTGACGGGCGGCAACCTTGGGGGGCGGCGGGTTTATTTTTTGCCGCGGCATGCGCGCGGGCATCGTCTGTTACCCACGGAATTGAATCATCGGGCCAACTTGTGGGCGTTGCGATCACTGGGGGTGCGCTGGGTGATTTGCGTGACGGCTGTCGGGAGTTTGAAAGCGGCGTATGCGCCTCGTGACATTGTCTTGCCGGACCAGTATTTTGATCGGACGAGTCGACGGGAGGAGCATACGTTTTTTGGCGGTGGTATTGTGGCGCATGTGGCGTTCGGCGATCCAGTGAGTGGGGGAATGCGTGCCATCTTGGCGGAGAGTGCGCGGGAGGTTGGCGCGACGGTACATGATGGCGGGACCTATGTAAATATGGATGGGCCGGCATTTTCGACGCGTGCGGAGAGTGAGACGAACCGGAAGTTGGGATTTGATGTCATTGGGATGACGAATTTACCGGAGGCGAAGCTAGCGCGCGAGGCGGAGATGGCGTTGGCGACTTTGGCGATGGTGACGGATTATGATTGTTGGCATGAACAGGAGGAAGCGGTGACGGCGCATGCGGTGATTGAGAACGTGCAGGCGAATGCGGAGATGGCGAAAGCGATTGTTGCGAAGGCGATTGGGAGAGTGCCGGAAGGGCCGGATTGGCCGGAGCATCGGGCGTTGGATGCGGCGATCTTCACGGAGCGCTCCCTGTGGCCGGCAGAGCGGGCGGAAGCGCTGCGGCCTTTGCTGGAGCGGTTTTTGTGAGGGGGGGCTTGCCGACTCAGGAGAATGGCGGTTATTTTCTGTTTTCTTAACGTTCCAAGCATCGATCGTTCTGATATATTGATTTGATTGTATGAATTGCATCCACATTGTGACCTTTCCCTTTCTTATTTTGTTTGTATTTGCGACGTCATCCTGTCAGACGACGACGGAGAAGGCACTGGACAAGCGGGGCACGGTGCACGTGGCGGAACCGGGTGGAAGCAAGAAGAAGGACAAGAAAAAGGGGGGGAGTGAGGATACGGCTTCGGTGACCGCACCTTATGGTCTTGGTCAGCCGAAATTACCAACTGGTCGTAATCCGAACATTTCGATTCCGCGCGGCGATTTGTCGGGCACGGCGGCGAAGTATTCGCGTGTGCCAATGAATGAGCCTTACATTGCGTTGACTTTTGATGACGGGCCCCATGCGACGAACACACCGCGATTATTGGACATGCTGAAGGAGCGGAATGTGAAAGCGACGTTTTATGTGGTCGGGACGAACGCCAAGCAGTATCCGCATATTTTGAGGCGGATGATCAATGAAGGGCATGAGATTGGGAATCATACGAAGACGCATCCAGCGTTGACGAAGCTCTCGGACAGCGGGGTGCGCAATGAGTTGAACTATTGCCGGGATGCGATTATTGGAGCGACGGGCGTGCCGCCGGTCACGATGCGGCCGCCGTATGGGGCGACCTCATCGCGACTTGAGTCGATGGTGCACTCTGAGTATGGCTATCCTTCGATTTTGTGGAGTGTGGATCCGCAGGACTGGAGAAAGCCGGGGCCGAGGACCGTGGCGAATCGTTTGGTATCCGGGGCGGGACCCGGAGGGATATTATTGGTTCACGATATTCACCGGGAGACGATTGATGCGATGCCGGAGACTCTGGATCGATTGCTGGCGAAAGGGTATCGATTTGTAACGGTGTCGCAGCTGATCAAGTTGGGTCAGCGTGGCGGCGGGATGTCATCGGTTGAGTTGGGAGAAGGGTCGCGTGTGGCGGCGGTTCCTTGAGCGTGGGGGTGGGGCGACGGCTGATGCGCTAGGCGAGGGTGGCGGGCGCCGAGTGAAGGGGAAAGGTATGATCGGAGAAACATATTTCGACGCGCGGGAGCGTTTGAACCGGTGTTTGGATTCGCTGGTGGAATTAGGGACGCGGGCGGGTGTTCCGGGCGAACGGCTGGGAGTGGTGGGGGGGCTGAAGGCGCGAATGCGGGAACCCTTTATTTTGGTGGTGGCGGGAGATCCCGGTTCGGGTCGGGCGACGTTTTTAGAAGGACTTTTTGGGGAGCGGTTTGTGCGTGTGCCCGGGGTGGGCGGGGACGAAATGAGGGGAGAGGGTGGAGAGGAGGAGGGCGGGGCCGGCGGGCCGCGGGTGCAATATTTTCGCTATGGGGATGAGGAGCGAGATATTCCGTCGGGAGACATGTTAGTTGAGAGTTACCGGGCAAACGAATTTTTGCGGAACTTCCACGTGATTCATGTGCCGGTAACGCTGCGGTTGTTGGAGAACCCGCGTGAAGTGGTGGATCGCTATGTTCCCTTGGCGGACATGACATTCTTTTTGTTCGCGGCGGATCAGCCCTGGCATGCGCGCACTTGGGATTTATTAGAGAAGGTGCATCGCAAGTGGCATCGGCAGACGGTATTTGTTTTGCAGCGGGCGGATTTGCGAGGGCAGCGAGAACTGGATGCCATTTTGGAGCATATGGCGGTGACGGGAATGAAGCGGGTGGGGCAGGAGTTCCCGGTCTTCGCGGTATCGGGCAAGCATGCTTTGGAGGGCGACCGCATGGAGAGTGGGTATGAGGAACTGGAGCGTCATGGCACCGCGGCGTTGGCGGCGGTACCGGTGCGCCGGCGGCGGTTGCGTGCGGCTGTTCAGGATTGTCGAGGGATCATGGAGGAGGTGCGAGGGGGTGTGATGGCGAAGTTGAGTGGGGGTGCGGAAGTAGATGCCTTGGGGGCGCGGATTCGGGCGCGGGCAGAGGAGCGGCGAGAGCATGCCCGGATGACTTCGCGGGGTTTAGTGGAAGGGTTGGAGACGGAAGCAATGGAGGCGGGGTTGAAGGCTGGACTGGAGGGAGAAGACGATGTGGATGCGGTGGGACGGCGGGTGGTGGCGGGTGTGATGGAGAAAGTCGAGGATCGATTCATTCACATTGCGTCGCGTTTGGAAGCGGAGGCCAAGCTTGTTTGGAAGGAATTGGCCGGCTTGGTGCGAGATCATTTTGAGCGCAAGGGAATGGTGGGACGTTCCTTGGATTCGCCGCGCTGGGAGACGGAGCAGGAAGTGTTGCGATTGGATGCGGAAGGACGGGTGCGTCGTTGGTTGCGGGGCTTGGAAATGCGAAAAGGATTGGTGGAGCGTCGAAGGAGGCGGCGCCGGATCGGATGGGGGGTATCGGTCTTTGGTATTGTGTGCGGTGTGCTGGCAGGACTGAGTTGGACGGGGATTTTCCTGCTGCCCGGGCCTGAGATGGTGGTGAGCGCGATTTTGACTGGGGTGGCCTTGATTCTGGTTGTGGCGGGAGTCGCGATGGGTCGATTCGGGCGTGGGTCGGTGTTGATCTTTACCCGGCAGCGACTGGAAGGGGGGCGGGAGGACTTTGAGGGAGAGATGGGAGACGCGTTTGATGAGGGTGTGGACCGATATTTTGGTCATTTCGGGAAATTGGAGGAACAGATGCGAGCATTGGGGCGAGTGCAGGATGAATTGTATGGGCCCCAGGTCGTGGCGTTGGAAGAGATTGAGGGGTCGTTTCTCGAACTGGAGGGGTTGATTGGGGGTGGGCGAGAGGGCTAAGGGGATGCGCGCGCGGGTAGGGGCTGTTTCGAGGGCTTAGAGCACGTTTTTGAGGTGGGACTTTTTAAGGGGGGACCCTTGGCGGGCCCGTTCAGGTTGCAGGCCGGAGTGTGTGTCATGGGAGTGCGAGTGAAGAGTGAGTGAAGGGAGTGCGGGAATCTCATTTACTGTCGGTGGGGCGTATTTTTTGATTATTGGGTTGTCATTGTTGAAGGGGTTTTCTCTGATACGGACCGATGTCTGAAGAGTCGGCGGCAACTGGGAGTGATGGGGGGAGTGGCGAAGGAGCGGGGGCCGGTGGTGGGGGTGGTGTTGGGGGTGCTCCCAAGAAGGGTGGAGTGTTTGTTTCGCGACTGGTGAGTACGCTTGGGTTGTGGGCGTTGATTACGGTGGCGGTTCTCTTTTCGCAAGAGTGGTTATATCTGGTGATTGTGGAGTTGGTGGTGTTGATCAGCTTGGCGGAATACTTTCGGATGGCGGACTTGCCGAGAATGGGGTGGCGAGTGTGGATGGTAATGGGGTTTGCGGGTTTTTATTTAGCGGGGTTATTCCTGGTGTATTCGAGCGATGTCTGGGATCAGATGGCTCTGTATGTGGCATTTGACGGCATGGTCGTGGTGGCGTTGGTGTTGTGTTTGTTTGTTTCAGAGATGGTGCGGGCTCCCGAACCCGGGGAAACGGTGCGGCGGATGGCGGTAGGTTTGCTGGGGTTTGCGTGGTTGGTGGTGATGTTTGGTTTTGTGGTGAAGATCTTGCTGTTTGGTGACGGCACGGCGGGTGTCTTTCTGGTGGTGTATTTGCTGGTGGTGACCAAATTTTCGGACATGGGCGCTTACTTGGTGGGGTCGGTTGTCGGGAAGCATCCGTTTATGGCGCATATCAGTCCGAAGAAGACGTGGGAAGGAATTTTGGGTGGGCTGATGTTTGCGGTTGGAGGGAGCTTTGGGGTAGTGGCGTTGTTTCCTGAGGGATCACAGTTTTTCAGTTGGTCGGGTGCGATGATCGTGGGTTTGATTTTGGGAGTGGTGGCGGTTTTGGGGGATTTGGCGGAATCGGTGGTGAAGCGGAGTTTAGCGATCAAGGATTCGGGGCATGTGTTACCGGGGATTGGGGGGACGATTGATTTGATTGACAGTATTTGTTTCACGGCACCGGTAATGTATTTTTTGCTGCTGTTTACGCGATAGAAACTGTTTATGTCCCGGCGCAAGAGAGTAGTAGTGTTAGGATCAACAGGATCGATTGGGACGAGTGCACTAAAAGTGGCGCAAGATATTCCGGACTGGATGGAATTGGTGGGGTTGGCGGCGAATCGGAGCGTGGAGGAACTGGCGGAGCAAGTGAAAGAAACGGGGGTGAGGGCGGTGGCATTGTCGGATGAGGAGCGGGTGGAAGCATTGCGCGGCGTGTTGCCGAAGGGGGTTTCGGTCTATGAAGGAGAGGCGGGTTTGGTGGAATTGGCGACGTTGGAGGAGGCGGACTTGGTTTTGATTGCGATTGTTGGGACGGCGGGTTTACGGCCTGCTTTGGCGGCGATCGAGGCGGGCAAAGATATTGCGGTGGCGAGCAAAGAGATCCTGGTGATGGCGGGGGAGGCGGTGATGGAAGCGGCGATGCGTCGAGGGGTTCGTGTGTTGCCGGTGGACAGTGAGCACAATGCGATTTTTCAGTGTTTGGAGGGGCGGGATACTGAGGAGGTGAAGCGGATTATCCTGACGGCGAGTGGGGGGCCGTTTCGAGAGACGCCGGGCGAGGCCCTTGGGGATGTTACGGTTGAGGAGGCATTGCGGCATCCGACCTGGGACATGGGCAAGAAGATCACGATTGATTCCGCGACGCTTTTCAACAAGGGCTTGGAGATGATTGAAGCGCGGTGGCTGTTTGGAGTGGAGATGGAGCGGGTGGATGTGGTGGTGCATCCGCAGAGCATTGTGCACTCGATGGTGGAATTTGTTGACGGGTCGGTTCTGGCACAGCTGAGTCATTCGGACATGTGTTTTCCGATTCAATATGCGGTGACGTGGCCGGAGCGAGTGGCGAATCGGTTGGAGCCGTTGGATTTTGAGGCGTTGTCGAAGCTGGATTTTGAGGGGCCGCGATGGGATGATTTTCCTGCGTTGGGACTGGCGAAGGAAGCGGGGATGCGCGGGGGGACCTTGCCGGCGGTTATGAATGCGGCGAACGAGGTGGCTGTGGAAGGTTTCCTGGGGGGGCGGGTTTCGTTTCCGGAAATTTGGCAAAGCGTAGGGGCGGCGATGGGAGCGCACACGGTGGTGGATTATCCGACACTCGAGCAGTTGTTGGAGGCGGATGCGTGGGCGCGGTCGTTTGCGGGGAGCATGACGGGAGTGGAGCGTGAGCGGTGAAAGGGGAAGCCAGGGAATTGGGGAATGCGATCAGTTCTTCAGGGCGGTGATGCGGGCTTTGTAGGCACTCGCGAGGGGGTGGTGGAGGTATTGATTTTCGTCTTGATTTTCGAGGCTGAATGCGGCGATGAGTTCCTTTTCAAAGGCTGGCGACAAGACTTCGCTGCGCCCGATCAGAACGCGTTCGAGCTGGGTGGGGCGGGGGTTGATATCGATGGGGAGGATTTCATCAGTGAATGGACGCGGGACAATCCAGAGGACGCGGAGACCGGGTTTCTGGAAGTAAGAGGTCCACCAGGTGCGGAGCATGGAGTCTGCTTCGACGTTGGTGAGGCCGGCTTCGACGAGGGCATTCTTGAGAGGTGCGAACGCGGCGAGGGCGAGGTCCAGGGTTTGGCGAGTATTTGAGTTGTCTTCGGGGACACAGACTTCGGCTTGCGGGGTTTCGAAGTTGAGGGCGCCACTCCAGAGGACTTTGCCGCGCTGATTTCTGTCCATGTGGAAGACGAGGGCGAAGGGGATGTCGATGGTGGATTCGACGAGGAGGGTTTCGGGATTCTTGGGATCGAAGCGTGTTGAGATGGGGAGGGGGAAGTTTCCGACGCCGCGGTAGAAGAGGTATTTTTCTTTTTCGTGGGTTGCGTTTTCGGCCTGATTTTCAAGAATATTTGAGTCGGGTCCGCGGGGGCGTATCCAGTTGAGGGTTTCTCCCTGCTTGAGGACGGAGGCGTTATTTGCTTCGCCGCGACCGAGGGAGCGGAAGTTCCAAGAGATGGCGCCTTGGTAGGGATTTTTTCCGAAATCGATTTCACCGCCGACGAGGTTCTCGGGCCCGTCAGAATCAATGAGCGTCGGTGGCGGAGTTTCGCCGCCGCTGCGCTGGGGATACCACTGGCTGATGGAGCCGCCCTCAAAGCGGACATCGACGGAGAAGTCGATGGCTTTCTCGTGGTAGAAGTAGAGGACGGGTGTTTCCATCTTGATCGTGGCATTGTAAATTTTTCTCTGAGCGTTGAATCCTTTGCGGCCGAGAGGGCCCATGCCTTGGTGAGAGTAGACGAAGTAAGGAAGGGCTTCTTCTTCGCGTTCAAGGCCGGGAAGGAGGACGCCGTTGGAACCGGCGACGGAGGTGAAGGTGCCCCATTCGTGGACGACGAGGTCGCGCAAGGAGTGTTGTTCGATGTCGGCACGTGCCTGGGGCGGTGTGAGGGCGAGGTAGAGGCTAGTGGCGGCGGCGAAGGCGGCGAAGCATATGGCGATCGGTGTTCTCATGGTTGGAGGATAGCGCGGTGTGCCGGGCTGTTGTCAGGGAGTTGTAAAAGGATTGTGAGTTCGGTTTAATGGCGGGGCGAAGTTGATGAAGGAAGCGAACGAGGGAGTCAGAGCAGGGAGATGGGAGAGAGTGCAGCGGTTGTTGAACGGCGGGGAGCCGGGCACTTCGCAATACGGGATGGCGCGTTGGCTATTCGTGCGAGGGCTGGGGTTGATATATCTGATGGCGATCGTGTCTTGGTGGACACAGGTGGATGGGCTGGTGGGGGAGCGGGGGATTCAGCCGGCGGGAGCGTTCTTGGATACGGTGGCCCAGCATTTCGGGAGCAAGGGAGCGGGATTTCTGGAATATGCGCCGACGGTATTGTGGTGGGCAGATGATGTGGATGCCTGGCTGCATGGCTTGTGTGCTGTGGGGGTGGTGTTGGCCTGTTTCGTCATGGCGGGAGTCATGGCGGGTCCGTCGTTATTGGGACTATGGGTGGTATACCTATCGCTTGTGACGACGGGCGGGGCCTTTATGAGTTTTCAGTGGGACATGCTCTTATTGGAGACGGGCTTTCTCGCTTTGTTCCTGGCGCCATGGCGCTGGTATTTTTCCCGTGAGGACCGGGACGCGTCTCGGCTGATGGTGTTTCTATTTCACTGGCTGTTGTTTCGGCTGATGTTTTTTGCGGGGTATGTGAAGCTTGCGAGCGGGGATCCGAGCTGGTGGGAAGGGACGGCTTTGTTCGTGCATTATGAGACGCAACCGATTCCGAATTGGGTTTCATGGTATGTGCATCAGCTGCCGGTGTGGTTTCACAAGCTGTCGTGTTGGATGATGTTTGTGATTGAGCTGGTGTTTCCATTTTTTATTTTTCTCGGGCGACGGGCGCGATTGGTGGCGTTTTTCGGGTTTGTAGGTTTGATGGGATTGATTGTGGTGACGGGGAACTACACGTATTTCAATTACCTGACGATCTTGCTTTGTGTGTTATTGCTAGACGATGCCTTGTGGCCTCGCAAGTGGCGGGGGTTGGAACGGGAAGAGCGCGTGACGGGAGAGCGAGGAAGAGTAGCCGGGCGACGCGGCAGAGCGGGATCGCCGGCCTCCGTCGAGAGCGAAGAGAGGGCGGCGAAGCGGCGCACGCCGGTGGAGTGGGGGGTGGGGACGGCACGGGTATTGGCGGCCTGTGTTGTGCTTCCATTGTCGGTGATGACGGCGATCGATCAGTTCAATCGGTGGAAAGGGGGGAAGCGCGTGGCGTTCACGTGGCCGGCGGAGGTGCAGGAGGCGCGGGGTCTATTTTCGCCGTTTCGGGTGGTGGGCGGGTATGGGTTGTTTGCGGACATGACGGAGACCCGTCCGGAGATTGAGATTGAGGGGAGCGAAGACGGGGTGACGTGGAAGCCTTATCGTTTCGGATGGAAGTCTGATGAACTGGATCGGCGTCCACGATTTGTGGCGCCTCATCAGCCGAGGTTGGATTGGCAGATGTGGTTTGAGGCTTTGACGGCGGAGCGTGTGGGCGGGGCGATTGATCCGCGGCGACAAGGGGGTTGGTTTGTTCCGTTTCTGTTGCGATTGTTGGAGGGGTCGGAACCGGTTATGGGTTTGCTTCGAGAGAATCCGTTTCCTGAGGGTCCGCCGCGATATGTTCGGGCGCGGGTGTATCGGTATGAGTTCAGCGAGCCGGAGGCCAAGCGGGATGCGGGAGAATGGTGGGATCGGGAGTATTTGTTTGAGTATGTGCCATCGATCTCGGTGCGACGGGGATAAAACGGTTGAATTTGGGGGGGCGGGTCGTAGTTTGTGCGGAATTTTTTTGTGTCGTTGGGATTATGGAAGTTGTTCTGAATGGGTTGCAGTTCGTGGGGATTTTAGCGCTGGTGGTGCTGGTGTTTAATGTCCTGATCATTGTCCACGAGTGGGGGCATTATTTGGCGGCGCGCTGGCGGGGGCTGAAGGTTGAGAAATTTCAGATTTGGTTTGGGAAGCCGCTGTGGAGAAAAGAGATTAATGGAGTGCAGTATGGTTTGGGGTCGATTCCGGCAGGGGGATTTGTGGCGTTGCCGCAGATGGCGCCGATGGAGATGCTGGAGGGGTCGACGGATGAAGATGGGGAGCCGAGGGAGCCATTGCCGCCGATCAGTCCGCTGGACAAGATCATCGTCGCGTTTGCAGGACCTTTGTTTAGTTTTGGCTTGGCGGTGGTCTTTGCGTGCCTGGTGTGGATCGTGGGGCATCCGGTGCCGGATTCGCGCATGACGACGACGATCGGCTATGTCGGCAAGGATTCGCCGGCGGCGGAAGCGGGTTTGAAACCGGGTGATGTTGTCAAAGCGGTGGACGGGCATCCCGTGGACCGGTTCAACGGGCTGGTGGACAGCGTGACTTGGTATGTGGTGGCGAGTGAGGGGGAGCAGATTATTTTTGATATTGATCGGGATGGGAAGGCGATGGAAGTGCCGGTGACCCCGGTGATTGAGGAGCGCGAATATAAGGGTGTCCGTGGCTGGGTGGCGAGTCTGTTTCAGCGTCCGGAATTGAGGAAAGTGGGAATTGAGGCGAAGGAAACGCCGATGGTGGGCAAGCTGTATGCGAACAGTCCGGCGGAGAAGGCGGGGTTGGAGAAAAACGACCTGATTGTGGGGATGAACGGGGAACCGCTGTATTCGAAAGCGGATATCGGCGCATTTATCAGTGAGCATCCAGGCAAGGCATTGACCCTGGAAGTGGCTCGGGGCGGGACGGAGCTTTCGGTGGAGGTGACGCCGGAGAAGCCTGAGAATTACGAGCGGCAGATGCTGGGGATTCAATGGGATATTTATGGCAAACGGGTGCTTCGTCACCCAGACCCGATCACACAGGTGGGAGACAGTTTGCGGACGATGGTAAACACGTTGGGGGCCGTTTTTTCACCGAAATCGAACATCAGCGCAGGGCATTTGAGCGGGCCGGCGGGGATTATGCGTTTGTATTACAACCTATTCAAGCATCCGGACGGCTGGAAGCTGGTGTTGTGGTTCAGCGTGATCTTGAACATCAACTTGGCGGTATTGAACATGTTGCCATTCCCGGTGTTGGATGGCGGGCACATCACGATGGCGACGTTAGAAGCGATTCGTCGCAAACCGATCAATGTGAAAGTCCTTGAGGTAGTGCAGACGGGTTGTGCGCTTTTGTTGATTGGGTTCATGATATTTGTGACGATGAAGGATGCGGGCGACATGTTTGGCGGGCCGAAGGGAGAAGAGGGGCCCGGGGCTCCGATTTTTCCGAGCGGGCCGTCGGGAGGTGCGGCGGACTAGCCTTGTCGTCGATCCATGTGAGGGAGGAGATGTTGCGGTATTGTCAGGATTTGTATCGATACCAGCGACGGGTGTCGCGGGAAGTGATGGTGGGTGATGTGGGGTTGGGGGGGGACAATCCGGTGCGAGTGCAGAGCATGTTGACGTCGAGCACATTGGATACCGAGGCTTGCGTGGCGGAGACTTTGGGCCTGGTGGAGGCGGGTTGTGAGATTGTTCGGATTACGGCGCAGACGCGACGGCATGCGGCGAATTTGGAGACTATTGTGGGGGAGTTGCGGGCGCGAGGTTGCGAGGTGCCGATCGTGGCGGACATTCATTTTAAGCCGGACGCGGCGTTGGAAGCCGCGAAGTGGGTGCAGAAGGTGCGAGTTAATCCGGGCAACTATGCGGACAGCAAGAAGTTTGCGGTGCGTGAATATACCGATGAGGAGTATGAGGCGGAGATCGGGCGGATTCGGAAGCGATTTGTTCCATTGGTACGTCTTTGTAAGGAGCGCGCGGTGGCAATGCGGATCGGAACGAATCATGGGTCTTTGAGTGACCGAATCATGAATCGGTATGGAGACACCCCGTTGGGGATGGTTGAGAGTGCGCTTGAGTTTGCGCGGATTGCGCGGGAAGAGGATTTTCATTCCTTTGTGTTTTCGATGAAGGCGAGCAATCCAAAAGTGATGATTGAGGCATATCGCCTGTTGGTCGCTCGTTTGGAGGAGGAGCCGGGTGAGGGATGGAACTATCCTTTACACTTGGGAGTTACGGAAGCGGGGGACGGGGAAGACGGTCGGATCAAAAGTGCGATTGGGATTGGTAGTTTATTGGCGGACGGCTTGGGGGATACCATTCGGGTTAGTTTGACAGAGGATGCGGTGAAAGAAGTGCCTGTGTGCCGGGCCTTGCTGAGAGTCATGAATCGCGGATTGGATGTGTGGGGAGAGAGGGTCGAGGCTTTCGATGGTGTGGAGCGGGCTCCGTTTGATCCTTTCAATTATCAACGGCGAAGCACTGAGGTGCAGGAAATAAACGGAGTGATGGTAGGCGGGGAGGAGACGGTGGCGGTGTTTACGTCTCGTGAGAAGTGGGATCGGGTGGCGCATAAAATTGACAAGATGGGTGATTTCAAACCGGAGGTGGTGCTTGAAGATGCCGGGGTAGTGGCTATTGATCCGCGTGATGACGCGGCGGTTGCTGCGTTGAACGAGAGCGAATCGGCACGGTTGGTGACCGTGAAGGATGGCTTGGATTTGCCGGTAATCATGGCGTTTCGCCTATTGGCGGCGCGGTTGGAAGAGCGGCATGGGATTTTGCTCAAGGATGTATTGGAGGCGTCGACGTCCGCGAAGGCTGACTTTTTAGAAACGTTGCTACAAGCCAGCGTCAATGTGGGGTCTTTGATTTGTGATGGGATCGGGGATGCGATTTTGGTGCATGGGGAGGAAGCTCCGGGGCAGTCATTGCGGCTTGCGTATAATATTTTGCAGGCGAGCGGGGCGCGAATCTTCAAGACGGACTATGTCGCGTGTCCCAGTTGCGGTCGGACCTTATTCAACTTACAGACGACAACGCAGAAGATTCGGGAAGCCACGGGGCATTTAAAGGGAGTGCGGATCGCGGTGATGGGATGCATTGTGAATGGCCCGGGGGAGATGGCGGATGCGGACTTCGGGTATGTCGGTGGGGCGCCGGGGAAGATTAATTTATATGTGGGTAAGCAGGCGGTGAAGTTCAATATTCCTGAGGACGAGGCGGTGGAACGGTTGGTGGATTTGATTCGCGAACACGGGAAGTGGGTGGCGGCACCGGCCTGAAGCTATCAGACAGAGCCCATGCATTTTGATGCTGCTATGGGCCGCAAAATTCCCAGCGGCTGTGTCTGTTGTGAACAGGGGGGGTTGAGGAAGAGTCGACAGCCTTCCTCCGGAGCTTGGTGTAGGGCATGGGATACAAATGGGGACTGAGATTGTAATGGTGCGTGGAAGAAGCTTGTGCCTTGGTAGAATGGATAAAGAGGACGGTTGATTGAAGAGATGACGGATGATTTGGGTTCAGAGCAGGGCAAGGAATCGCCGGGCGCGGTGTCCGCGGACGGGCCGGGGCGGCGTGATGACGGGAGAAGGAGTGGATGCTGGAAGGGAGTCGCAATTGTTGCGTTAGTCTTAGTGCTGATTTTGTTGGGGGCAGGGATTTGGTATTGGTATTATTTTCATGCCAGCCCCTATCGGCCGGTGGAATTGACGAAACCCGAGCGTGTAGAATTGGAGGAAAAGCTTGAGGTGGTGACAGGTGAACCGGTCGTGATTCCTTCTGAGTTTGAGGATGAGATTATGGTGGTGAGCAATTCGAGCGATGATCAGTCGCAAGTGCCCGAGCGGTTTCGCGATCGGGCGCCGGGGGCAATGACACCTGAAGAGCGGCGGACCATTGTCTTTTCGGAACGAGAAATCAACGGGTTCATTGGTCACAACACGGAGTTAGGCGAGGTTCTGTATATTGATTTGAAGCCTGGAGTGGTGGTGGCGAAGGTGGTTTGGCCGTTTGAGGAGGAGACGCCGTTTTTAGGTGGGAAGACCTTGCGTGTGCGGGTGACGATGGGCGCGGCGACGAATGAGGCGGGAGAATTTGGTTTGGTGGTGCGCGACGTTACGGTGAGTGGGGTATCGATTCCGAATGCGTGGTTGGGAGGAATCAAGGGAGAGAACTTGGTGGAATGGGAGGGGCAAGAAGGAATGTTGGGTGCGATATCCGCGGGAATCCGCGAGTTTGAGATCGCGAACGATGAGATGCGAGTGAAGCTGCGGGAGTAACGATTTTTCGTAGGAGGGGAGGTAAAGCTATGGCGTTGTTCGATCTTGCTTTGTTAGGAACAGCAAGAATTGGAGGGCCCTGAGCTTTCGACTTGTCAACATGGTATGTTCGTTTTAGGACTTTGGAGTGTAGTCCCATTGAACACGGAACCATTGGGACGATTCTGGATTTCAATGAAGACGGTCCCGATTTCGTTTGTGTTTGGCCTAATCCTCATTGCCTCAAGCGTCTTGACGGGGGGAAGCATGGCTGTGGTGACGGCGGTTTTTGCAGGGCCGCCAGTGATGATATCGCCTTTGAGTTCTGAACCGGATTCGGTTGAGAGGTGGGATACAGGTCGTGTCGCTGCGGGGCAGGATCCTCTTCCTCTGATTCTGAAACCGGACGGTTCGTCGGTGATCGTGAGCGCTCATTCGCGTGGCCAGCCGGTCGGCAAGGGAAGGGTTCTTTTGGATCTAGATGGAGGGACTTTTGCCGTGGATACCGAGGCGAGGGCTCTTGGCGGCGTGGGAGGTTTTGGGACGGGAGGCGATTTGAGAAACGGATCTACCAGGATTTTTTCGTTTATTCATTATGAAGGGCCGTCCGTACCCGTTGGTCCGGGGACGAACGTGACTTTCGGCGGAACTGGCGGGGGCCTCGATCTGCCGGAATGGTCGACTGTGTTGCTCGAAAATGGATCCAATGGCATTCGCTCGATGGATGTTCGTGGGAGATTGGATTCGTCGGATATCTATTTTTCGAGCGAGCGTTGGGCTTCGGGAGTTTTGCCTCTTTCTGGGATAAGAGATGGTTCTCTTTTCTCCGCGAGCAGTCCCGTTCTGCGAGATGCGGCGTCTTATGGATTGGGAGGCGGGTCGCACGGTCTTGATGCATTGAAAGTCATTTCGAAGGCTGCCGGAGCGGAGGCTTTTCTTTCAGTGACCTCCTCGTCGGCGGTATTTCCGGTGGGTGCTTCTGAGTATGAGCTTGGAAGCGGCGCGGATATTTTTCTCTTTGACCCTGCCGGTGTTTTGGGATCTAAAGGTTTGAGCAAGTATCTTGACGCGGAGGGTGTTGGTCTTGGGGCACTTTCTGAGTGATCCGATTCAGACTGACAGGGACGCTTGCGAGGGTGAGGGGCTTGGGACACGGTAAGGGCGTATGACGGGGGAAGATTGTATATTTGTGCCCGACGATTACTTTCGGGAGCTTCGGTGCGATGAGATTTTTTTGCGGCTGAGTGATCGGGAGTTGGAAGTGGATTTGGGGGCGGGGGACGGGGGGTTCGTGGTGGCGATGGGGAAGCAGTACCCTGAGCGAAATTTTCTCGGAGTCGAGCGATTGCTTGGACGTGCGCGCAAGATTGGACGAAGGGCGGCGCAGGCAGGGGTTGATAATGTGAAGGTGCTTCGCTTGGAGAGCGCCTACACGGTGGAGTGGCTTTTACCCGCGGCGTCAGCGGCGAGAGTCCATTTATTGTTTCCGGATCCGTGGCCCAAGCGGAGGCATGGGCCACGGCGTCTGGTTTGTCGGGAAGAGTTTCATCGTGGGCTTGCGCGAGTGTTGCGGGTGGGAGGGACGTTTTGTTTCAAGACGGACAACGAGGCTTATTTTGACGCCGGTTTGATTGCGATGCGTGGTGTTGGAGGGTTTGATTTAGTTGGGCCGCCATGGGAGGCGGGAGAGTTCTATGCGGAGACGGATTTTGAGGAGCAGTGGAAGGCTGAGGGACGGCGGCTTTATGGTGCCTGTTGGGTGAAGCTTTGACTGTTTAGAAAGCTTTGGATTTGAAGTTTGTCAGGGTGGCATTGAATGTCAACGGCGCCCGTTTTGGATTGGTCGAAGAGAGTGATGTTTTTATCCGAGAGAATTTTCATCCATTCATCGGGGATTTTTTCATCCGGCGGAAAGGAAGCATTTGTGCTCACGACGACCAGGGGTTCGACCGTGGTGAGGAACTCAGGGAGACCAGAGTAGTCGGAAGCGTGACGGCCTTTTACGATAACGTCGCTTGAGATTTCGTTGGGTATATTGTCAAGGAGCCATTTTTCGGTGGCAAATCCGGCATCGTTCATGAAAAGGATGCGCCAGCCGTAGCAATGGAGTTGAAGAACGAGTGAGTGGTCATCGGCGTGGGCAGCGGGTGGGTAGTCGGTTGGCGGGAAAAGGACGCGGAGGGTGGGTGTGTCTTGGGATGTGTCGATGGGGGGTGGGGCGAGAGCATCGCTGGTGGCAAGGTGGTTGAAGGTGGCATCTTGCTTCTGGAAAGACTCGAGGGCCTTGCGGTAGAAAGGGGATGTATTGGGAAGCGGAGATTCGTAGACTGCGAGGGGTGCAAGCTCGCGGATGAAATCGGGCGCACCGCCGAGGTGTCGGGCGTCCCCATGCGAAAGGATAAGGCCGTCAATCCGGTTGAGGGACCGTTGCTGAAGGAGCGGTCGAACGATATCGAAGTAAGTGTCCGTGTCTCCAGTGTCGATGACCCAAGTGACCGTTTGGCTTGAGTGGTGGTGTTCGAGGAGCTGAGCGCCGCCGCCCGCTGTGGTGTCGAGGATGGTGATGCGGCAGTGTGGTGTGTGTGGGGTAAGACTTGAGTGGTCGATATAGAAGTGTCCACCTGGGAGATTTGCGAAAGCGGTGCTGGCGGCGAGGAGGGTTTTGGCGAGGAGCCAATTGGTATTGTTGAAGATAAGGGAGAGGGCGGTCAGTCCGGAGCTGGCGCTGAGGATACTAAGGGTGGCAACGGCGAGAACGGCAAAGGCGAGGGGGACGAGCAGGCAGTTGGCGAGGATGGCGACGGGGGTGATCATATTGAAGTGCCAAAAAATAAGAGGTGCGGAGCCGATCCACGCAGCGAGGGAGACGGAGAAGACATCGATGGCTTTCTCGGCGACGGCGGATGTGTTGCGACGGGTTTTACTGATCAGGTTAGGTGGGAGGAATGGATCGGGAGTGGCGAGTTTGGTGAGCGGGCGCTGGAAGAGTGGGGTGAAAACGGCAATAGATGCGAGGACGAGGAAAGAGAGTTGGAAACCGGGCATGAACAATTGTTGGGTGTCGTAGAGGAGGATGACGAGAGCGGCGGCGCCGAGGCTGTTGAGGATTCTTGGTTGGCGATAAAATCCGAAGCCACCGAGAAAGATGGAAGTCATGATGGCGGCGCGGACTGCAGAGGGCCGCCAACCGGTGATCAAGGCGTAGTAGAAAAGGCAGGGAATGATAATGAGAGCGGCGGTGGGGCGTCGGAGGCGCAGCAGTTTGAGAATCTGCCAGAGGATGAACGCTAGGATTCCGACGTGGAGTCCGCTGACGGCGAAAATGTGCATTGATCCGCTCTGTCGGAAGACGTCTTCGATGGTGGAGGGCGTTTCTTCTCGGCTTCCGAGAGCCATGGCTCGAAGGATTGCGGAGACGTTGGGTGAGTTTTGGAGGCCATTGGTCAGGGTTGAGGCAATCCACTGGCGGCTTTTCTCTGCGGAGGACGCCAGAATATTGAGGGGGCCGGACGGGGAAGGGAGCGGTCTGATATCCTGTGGAGAGAAGACAACCAGATCGGCGACTACGTTGCGTCGATTGAGAGTTTTAGCGATGGAGAACTGTCCTGGATTGCGTGGAAGGGTGAGGGCGCGGAGGGATCCCGAGAGCTCGAAACGACGGCCGATGGCGAATTGATCTGTGGTCTCTTGAGCGGGGAGTAGGAGGCGGACGCGATGTGACGCGAGGTAGTTTTTATGTTTGAGCGAGATTTGCTCCACCCGAAACACGCCGGTCGTTTGATTGTCCTTGGTGTTGCCGGGTTTGATTGAGAGGAGAGTTCCCTTGGTGGTTACGGACAATGCATCGTGTTTTTCGAGGCTTGCCGAGAGCGGGAAGAGGCGAAGGCTTTGTAGTTGGATAGTGTGAAGGGCGGCGAAGGCGGAGAAGGTGAACAGGAGGAGGAGGCCGATTGAGCGGGCCCTGAAGCGGAGAATTGGTATCATGGTCGCGAACGCCACGAGCGAAGGGATCCACCACGCAACGAATGAAACGTCCGCGGCGACGATGCCGCTGGCAGCCGCGGTGGCAAAGAGAAGCAGCGGGTTGCGACGGATCGAGAGCGGGGTTGAGAACGGCTTCAATACTTCTCCAGCTTAGGAGAAGAGGGCGGTGGCGGGGGAGAAAAAAAGCGCTGGAAGAAAGGCTGGCAGCGATCAGGTGCGCGGGGGAAGCCGGTCCATGCCCGGCACCGTGGTGTCGGCCTCGGTGGAATCTTCTGGAGCGCGATCCAGTTCGTTTAATTTGTGTTGGGCGTTAGCCGCGTGGCGGGTGTTTTCGAATTCTTGGGTAATCAAGGTCAAGAGTTCTTTGGCGCGCGGGATATCGTGACGGTGGTTGGTTTCGATATCGACAATGCGGAACATGAGGAAGGCAGCGTCGTCGATCGGCCAGTCTTTGTCGTTTAGCGTTTCCTCCAAGAAGGCAACTCCGCCGTCGATATCGCCCATCCGTTCCACATAGATTTTTGCCGCTTCAACGACTGGGAAGCGATCCGTAGGATTTTCTTCGATTAGTTTTTTGTATTCATCAATCGCGCCCTGAAGATCTCCCTGGGCGAGTTTTGCGACGGCGGCGGCGCCCAGCTCATTGCCCGTTTTTTCGGGGGCGGAATACGCGAAGTTGCTGGCGGCTCCGGCAAGCGCTGGAATGACATACATGAGGAGAATGACGCCCAGAGCCACGCCTCCGACGATGAATAGTATGAGTTTAGTGCCAAGGAGATCGGCTGCTTCTTCGACGTTACCTCCCTCATCGTCAAACGAGACGATGCCATTGACGGCATCATTGTCATCGACTACCACGGTATCTGGAGCAGGTGCCGGGGGATTATTGGATCCTTTGTAGATGTAGTAGGCGCTGATGCCAACGACGAGAATGAGGATATTCAGGAGAATAATTTTGCCGGTAGACATAGAATTAGGGCTTTGTGAAGTTAGTAAATTGTAGTGAAGAGGCGGGGTGGGCGAAAAGCACGAAGGGAGATTTTTTACGGGTATCTGCGACAGCGGGTTCCTTATTTTCGGAAGTATTCGGTGGATTCTC
>JBCDBW010000060.1:0-26093 GCA_039182965.1 Verrucomicrobiota bacterium | reverse complement strand
CGACTAGGTTTGGGGGGAACTAACCACGAATGGACACGAATGGACACGAATATTTAGGAGGAAGCGGGGAGGTTTTTGAGTATTCAATGGTGAGGTATTGAAGAGAGGTGCGCGGGGGCGCGAATGGTGAATGGTGAATGGTGAATGGTGAAGGGTGAATGGTGAATGGTGAATGGTGAATGGTGAATGGTGAATGGTGAAGGGTGAATGGTGAAGGGTGAATGGTGAATGGTGAACGGTGAATGGTGAATGGTGAATGGTGAATGGTGAATGGTGAATTAGGAGGCAGAGGAGGCAGGCTTGTCCGGAGGCCACGCCCTACCGTTCGGTGCGAGGGGGCTAGGATTTTTTCTTGAGTTGGGGGAAGAGGACGACGTCGCGGATGGAGTCGGCACCGGCGAGGGTCATGATGAGTCGATCGATGCCGAGGCCGATGCCGCCGGCCGGAGGCATGCCATGTTCGAGGGCGAGGAGGAAGTCTTCGTCGAGTTTTTGGGTTTCTTCGCCGGCTTGTTGTTCGAGGCGTTGGCGTTGGACGACGGGGTCGTTGAGTTCGGAGTATCCGGGGGAGAGTTCCTGGCCGTTTACGATGAGTTCGTAGACGTCGACGGTGGCGGGGTTGTCGGGATTTTGTTTCGCGAGGGGGACGAGTTCGGCGGGGACGTCGGTAACGAAGAGGGGGTCGATCGCTTTTTCTTCGACGAGTTTTTCAAAGACCTGTTGGGTGACTTCGTGGTCTTCCATTTCGGGTGAAATTTCGACGTGGAGATCGTTTTCGCATTTGGTGCGGCGTTGTTCGTGGGTGAGATCGAACCAGTCGTCGCCGGCGACTTCTTTGATGAGGGTCGCGTAGGGAGCGCGTTTCCAGGGGCGGGTAAGGTTGATGGTTTTCGTGACGTTGCCATCGGCGTCTTTGTGATCGATTTCGAGGGTGCCGCAGAACTTTTCGGCGAGGTGGCAGATCATTTCCTCCATGAGATTGGCCATGAGATCGAAGTCGGCGTATGCCCAGTAGGCTTCGAGCATTGTGAACTCGGGGTTATGGCGGCGGGAGATCCCTTCGTTGCGGAAGTTACGATTGAGTTCGAAGACTTTGGTGAAGCCGCCAACGAGGAGGCGTTTGAGGAAGAGTTCGGGTGCGATGCGCATGTATAGGTCCATGCCGAGGGCTTTGTGGCTGGTCTGGAAGGGTTCGGCGGCGGCGCCTCCGGGGATATCCTGGAGCATGGGTGTTTCCACCTCGATGAATTCGCGATCGCGGAGGAAGGCGCGGATTTCTGCGAGGATATTCGAGCGCATGAGGAAGGTGTCGCGGCTTTGTTCATTGGCGATGAGGTCGAGGTATCGCTGCCGGTATTTGGCTTCCTGATCAGCGAGGCCGTGGTATTTGTCGGGGAGGGGGCGGAGGGCTTTGGAGAGGACGGTGAGGGTTGCGACTTTGACGGAGGGTTCGCCGGTTTTGGTTACGAAGGTTTCGCCTTCGACGCCGACGTAGTCTCCCATGTCGAGGAGTTTGAAGACTTCGAATGTTTCTTCGCCGACGGCTTTGGCATTGAGGAAGCACTGGATGCGCCCGTTGATATCGGCGATATCGAAGAAGTGTGATTTGCCCATGTCGCGATGGGCGACGATGCGGCCGGCGATGCGGACGGGGGTTTCCTCGGTGAAGTTGGCGCGCAGGGGGCCGGGGGAGTGGGTGGTGTCGAATCGGGCGCCGTATGGGTTGACGCCGAGGGCTTGCAGTTTCTCGAGTTTTTCTTTGCGGACGGCGACGAGTTTGTGGAGGTCTTCGGCGGATGGAGGGGTGTCGGTGGTATGGGGATCGTCTTCGGCCATGGGTAGAATTATCGTGGAAAGCGGTATTGAACGCTTGGGGGCGGGGGGAGGCAACTGAATTGAATGGGATTTGAAGAGAAGAACGCGCCGGGCAGTTGGGATTTGAATTTTTGGCGAAATGATTGGAGTTGGTGGCAACCCGAGTTATTGGGCGGCGCGGGCGTTGGGCGGCGGGCGAGCGGGCCGCACGCCCCAACCGGATCGTGGGAGGGAGGGGGGCGAATATTGAATGTTGAACACGGAGCACAGAATGATGAAGGGGAGTCAGGGGGAGGTTGTGATGATCGTGGGGGCGGTGTTTTGGGCCGGGGACGTTGGGGTGCGGCGAGAGGGTTGGGGGCTTCGGTTGCTTTTGAGGGGTGGCGAGGGCACAAGGCGCTCGATCATGGGCAGGATGCCCATGGCACGGGGGCTTTGGTGGAGTGGATGGGAGAGAGTATTCGGTTGCGGTGAGGGAAGCGGGTGGGGGAGGTTGCTCGATCACGGGGATTTTGATGAAATAGAAGGGGGTTGTGGTGGCTCGGGGGGATTGGGTAGAACGATTGTTTGATTTTATTATGAGTGAGCAACCACAACAGCATCAGGGTTTGAAGACGGAATCGGTGGTGAAGGATCGGTATGGGGCGGGGGCGCAGGCGGTGGAGTCGGCGTTGTGTTGTCCGGTGGAATACGACGGCAAGTATCTGGAAGTGATTCCGGAGGAAGTGGTTGCCAAGGACTATGGATGTGGGGATCCGAGTCAGTATCTGAAGACGGGGGAGACCGTTTTGGATTTGGGGAGTGGGACGGGGAAGATTTGTTTTATTGCGAGTCAGGTGGTGGGGGTGGAAGGGCGAGTGATCGGGGTGGATATGACGGATGACATGCTGGAAGTGGCGCGGCGGAACGCGCCGGTGATCGAGGAGCGGGTGGGGTATGGGAACGTGGAGTTTCGGAAGGGGCGGATCCAGGATTTGGCGTTGGATTTGGAGGCGCTTGAGGAGGAGTTGCGGGTGCGGCCGGTGGATTCGGCGAATGCTTTTTTGGACGTGGAGGAGCGTGCGGCGGAGTTGCGGGTGAAGAAGCCGCTGGTGAGCGATGAGTCGGTCGACGTCGTGGTATCGAATTGTGTTTTGAACCTGGTGAGCAAGGCGAATCGCGAGCAGATGTTCCGGGAAATTCATCGGGTTTTGAGAGTGGGGGGGCGAGCGGTGATCTCGGACATTGTGTGTGATGAGGATGTGCCCGAGGAATTGCAGAATGATCCGGAGTTGTGGAGCGGCTGCATTTCGGGGGCGTTTCGTGAGGATGAGTTTTTGGAAGCGTTTGAGCGGGCGGGATTTTATGGAGTGCGGATGGTGTCGAGAGACGAGGCGCCGTGGCAGACGGTGGAGGGCATCGAGTTTCGGAGCATGACCGTGGAAGCGTTCAAGGGGAAGGAGGGGGTGTGTTTGGAGCGGATGCAGGCGGTCATATACAAGGGACCGTTCAAAAAGGTGTTGGACGACGATGGGCATGAGATGGAACGCGGAAAGCGATATGCCGTGTGTGACAAGACCTTTCGATTGTATCAACGGGCGCCTTATCGTGAGTTTTTTGAGTTTATTGAGCCGCGTGAGGCCGTGCCGGAGGAGGAGGCGAAGATCTTTGATTGCGAGGGCATGCGGGTGCGGTCGGCGCGGGAGACCAAGGGGCAGGGATACGATGCGACGACGGAAGGGGGGACCTGTTGCGGGTCCGACTGTTGCTAGGGGGTTGAGCGTGTGCGGTGATGCGGGGTTTGGGCTGCCGGCTTCCGTGGTTCGGGGCGGGGGGACGGGACGAGGAGAGGGATTGAATTCGGGGCAGGCGTGGGGTAGGTTTTTTTCAGGGAGAGATGTTTTTACGGCTTACAGCGGGATTGATGGCGGCTCTGATTGCGAGCCCCTTATGCTGTTGTTTGGCGTATGGGGAGATGATGGCGGTGGCTGTGGAAGAGGAAGCGGCGTCGACTTGTTGTCAGACAGCTGAAATGGAGGTGCCGATGCAGAATGAGACCGTTCCCTGCGAATGCGAGGGGGCGGAGGAGGTGGAGCGAGTGGTGGTGAAGACCGTGGAAGTGGAGAAGACGAGTTGGGATTTGGTGAACGAGGTGAAGTGGGTGGTGGAGGACGAGCTTCTTTTGCCGGGAGTGGAAAGGGATTTGCCGGCGGGTTCGGGGGCGTGTGTCAATAGCGCTCGAGACTTGTTGGCGGTGCACTGTGTCCTGTTGCTTTGATTCGTGGTTGTGAGTTGTCTCCCGATCGGAGGCGGCGAGAAGAAGTTCCGGGCCCTTTGAATTAATCGGTTCGGAAGAATTCAGCGGAAGCGCGAACTGCTTTCGTGAATTGAGAACCTGAATCAAAGAAACCATTGAAAAGACATTTACCAATAGCTGCGGCGGTGCTGATCTTGGGCGGCACGTGGTGTGAGGCACATCCTGTTTCGTACAAGGGAGCGACCCAGTTGTGGGGGAATTACAACGACTCGATCCAGATGAGCTCGTTGTTTCATTCCTTCGAATCGGACTGGGCGCTGGGGGTGCATCACATGAGACTGGACGGAAACGGTGTTGATCGCACGATTGCGGGCTTTCGATACCATCGTCTTTTGAAGCGGTGGAACCTGGAGGACGCGCAGGCCAACCTTTACGCCGGGATTGGCGGAGGGTTGGGGTACGACGATCCTACAGAGGACTGGCGACCGGCGGGCTTGGGCTTGTTCCGGGCGGACTGGGAGACGCGGCGTCTGCTGGCGATCTACCAGATGGGTTTGTCGGTGACCGATGATTACACGCATGTATTCAACAGCGCGAATTTCGGGATCGCTCCCTACATCGCGGGCTATGAGGATTTGAATACCTGGCTGGTGGTGGAGTTACGATATCTTTCGGAATTCCATGAGAAGCTTCAGGTGATTCCGAAGGTCCGATTCTTCAAGGACAACGTCTTTTTTGAGGCCGGCGCATCGACGGATGGGCAGCTGCAGCTGAACTTCATGGTTCATTTTTAACCGAGTAGCGGAGGCATTGGCCTCCGAAGAGAAACGCAAGATACGAAAGGAAAACGTTAGAATGAAAAAAGCATTCGCAATTATAGTCGGGGCACTCTTGATGGGCGCCGGAGTGGCCGGGGCGAAGGACCAGGCCGGAGAAACGATCAAGCTAACGGTGAACGGCATGGTGTGTTCGTTCTGTGTGCAAGGGATCGACAAGCAGTTTTCGAAGGGAGGGATGGTGGACGATGTTTACGTCAATCTCGACGACCGGCTGGTGGCGATCGCCTTGAAGGATGGCAAGACGATGAGCGACGTGGAGGCGCGTGCCTTTGTGAAGGACGCGGGGTATGACGTGGTGAAGGTGGAGCGTGTTCCCGATACGGTGGCATCGATTCGCGCGGCGTCGGAAGCGAAGAGGAAAGGCTAGGATACGATTGAATAGAGCCTCCCTCTGCCGAGAGCGGCAGGGGGAGGCGGCTTCCATGGAAGAGCCGGGCGGGAGCGCGGTGTGGCGGGGGGTCTGCGATAGAAGGATTTTTGTATTGAGGTGACAGGAAAGGGGCGGGAAGGTGACGAGATCATGAGTGAAGAGTCCTGCTGTCACGGCCATGACGACTCGTCGCGAGAGAAGGTGCTCAAGGAGATCGAGCCCGGGACGGAGGTGATCTGGACTTGCCCGATGCATCCGGAAGTGGAACAGGATGAGCCGGGGGATTGTCCGATTTGCGGGATGGCGCTTGAGCCGAAGGGCGGCGTGGCGATGGGGAGTGATGAAGGGGACGCAGAGTATGTGGACATGCGGCGGCGGTTTTGGGTGAGTTTGATTTTCACCGTACCGGTGTTTGTCATCGCGATGGTCGAGATGGTGCCGGGCAACCCGTTGACGCGGCTGGCGGGGGGTTGGGTGTGGGCATGGGTGATGATGATTTTGGCGACCCCGGTGATTTGGTGGTGTGGATTGCCGTTTCTCGTCCGGGGTTGGCGCTCGGTGGTGAACCGGCATTTGAATATGTTTACCTTGGTGGGACTGGGGGTCTTGGTGGCGTGGGGATACAGTGTCGTGGCGACCGTGGCGCCGGGCGTGTTTCCGGAATCCTTTCGGACGCACGAAGGGACGGTGGCGGTTTATTTTGAGGCGGCGGCGGTGATTGTGTCGCTCGTTTTGCTGGGGCAGGTCATGGAATTACGGGCGCGCAGTCAGACGGGTGCGGCGATCAAGGCGTTGCTGGGTTTGGCACCGAACACGGCTCGGGTGGTGCGTCGGGACGGGACGGAAGAAGAAGTTTCCCTGGATGAAGTGCGGCCGGGGGACCGGCTGCGTGTGCGGCCGGGGGAGAAAGTACCCGTGGACGGTGAGGTTTTGGAAGGATCGAGTTTGGTGGACGAGTCGATGATTACCGGAGAGCCGGTCGCGGTGGCGAAGGAAGCGGGCGACATGGTGACGGGGGCGACGGTGAACGGGAAAGGCGGGTTTTTGATGGAAGCGAAGCGAGTGGGGGAGGACACCATGTTGTCGCAGATTGTGGCGATGGTATCGGAGGCGCAGCGGAGCCGGGCGCCGATTCAGAAGACGGCGGACCGGGTGGCGGGGGTATTTGTGCCGGCGGTGATATTGGTGGCGGTATTGGCGTTTTTCGCGTGGATGATATGGGGTCCGGAACCGCGATTGGCCTATGCGATCATTTGTTCGGTGGCGGTTTTGATTATCGCTTGTCCCTGTGCGTTGGGATTGGCGACGCCGATGTCGATTATGGTGGCGACGGGGAAGGGGGCGTCGGCGGGAGTATTATTCAAGAATGCCGAGGCGATTGAGAAGCTGCGTTCGGTGGACACCCTGGTGGTGGACAAGACGGGAACCTTAACGGAAGGGCGGCCAAGGCTGGTATCGGTATCGCCAGTGGGTGACTATGATGAGGGGCGCTTGTTAGGTTTGGCGGCGGGATTGGAGCGAGGCAGCGAGCATCCATTGGCGGAAGCGATCGTTGAGGGGGCGAAGGAGAGGGGATTGGAGGTGCCGGCGGTGGAGGGTTTTGAATCGGTGACCGGTCAGGGGGTGAAGGGGATCGTGGGAGGGAAGCGTGTGGCGATGGGGAATGCGCGATTGATGGAGGGTATGGGCTTGGATTTGTCGGAGGTGCGGGCGATCGCGGATGCAGGGCGCGCGGAGGGGCAGACCGTCATGTTTGCGGCGGTGGATGGTGATTTGGCGGGGACGGTGGGTGTGGCGGATCCGGTGAAGGAATCGACGCTGGAGGCGATTGCGGCTTTGAGGGGCGAGGGGATGCGGATTGTGATGTTGACCGGGGATAATGCGGTCACGGCGGAGACGGTGGCGAAGCGTTTGGGGATTGATGAGGTGGTGGCGGATGTGTTGCCGGAAGACAAGGCGGCGAAGGTGGCGGCGTTGCAGGAAGCGGGGTGCACCGTGGCGATGGCGGGGGATGGGATCAATGATGCGCCGGCCTTGGCGGGGGCGGATGTGGGGATTGCGATGGGGACGGGGACCGATGTGGCGATGGAGAGTGCGGGCGTGACGTTGGTGAAGGGGGATTTGGGCGGGATTGTGCGGGCGCTGCGGTTGAGCGAGGCGACGATGGGGAATATTCGTCAGAATTTGATCTTTGCCTTTGGGTATAACGCCTTGGGTGTGCCGATCGCGGCGGGGGTATTGTATCCGGCGATGGGTTTGTTATTGAACCCGATGATTGCGGCGGCGGCGATGAGTTTCAGTTCCGTATCGGTGATAGGAAATGCGTTGCGCTTGCGCGGGGTCAAGATTTGAGGAGTTATTGCAGGGCTGTTGGGGTGGATTGAGGAGAGGACGACACGGGCGAGGGACTTAAATTGGATTTGGTTGCGTGGCCTCGGGTGATGGGGAAGGAGTATGCGGGTAGTTGGTGTATCGAGCTTTTTGTTCTTCCCTTAGGTTAGCGGGATCGAAGCGAGGATCGGGGACCTTATTGATTTTACTGTAGAGGACATTGGCCATGTTTTCGACGCAACGAACGATGTGTTCTGCGTTGGGACCGTCGAAGAGTTCGGTTGCGGTGGATCTGAAGAGGTTGAGCCAGCGGTTGAATGTGTTCATGCTCATGTCGGTTCGGGCGACCAGTTTTGTGTTGGCGCTGATGGGGTTGCCATGAAAGGTGCCGGCGCGGAAGAGCACCGTATCCCAGAAGTCATACATTTTGGGCAGGTGTGTCTCCCAATTGACTCCGGCGATGTCGTTGAACACAGGACCGAGTTTCTCGTCCGCTTGGATGCGTTTTTAGAACTGGTCAACGAGCGTGATGATATCGGCTCGCGAAGTAAGGTCAGGTTTCAATGGAGCGTCATGAGGAAGCAGGAACGGGCCAAGTGGGGAGCGTCTCTCTGAGTATGCCTGCGATTCTTTCGCGCTCGACGTCTGAGAGGTAGGCGAAGTCTTCGGGCGGTTCGGTAGCGGTGAGGATTTCTTCAAGTCGGCGCAACACACGGGACTTTACGATTTCAGGGAGGTGTTGGAAGGGTTCGGAGTAGATGAGATAGCTGCAGCGATGTTTGAAGAGGTGTTCGTAGAGTCGGAAGTCTTTCAGGGAACGTCCATTTGAATCGACGCGGGCGTCGGCGAGGAAGGCGGTGTAAAATCCGTCCGAGCCTTCTGGGCCCTCGTTTTCGGTGACAAACTCGTCGGCGAAGAGGAGGGCGCGCACGACTTCCTCGGCGGCGGAATCGAGGATAGTTTCCGAGGTTTCACTCAGGGGCGATGAACGGGGCTCCTTGAGGAGCTTCGTCATTGTTTGGTGTCGGTGGAGGGTTTGGCGGGCGGTATGATTGGCCCGGACGAGGGTGTTATGGACGTTGATCTGGTGTTCGAAGATCATGAGGGCGACGACGTCGCTTTGAGCTCCGCCGGGCAATGAATCGGTTTTGACAAAGGATGCGAGATCGGTGAGGGGATCGGTTTCGATTTTTTCGAATGAGACCTCTCGTTGATCATCCTCGCGGCCGAGAATATTCCCGAGGTGTGAGAGTCCGCCGATTTTTCCGGTGACATACCATCCGCCCCAGCGTTCTGAGATGGGACTGGTATCGTCAATGGTGAAAGTGCCGGCATGGAGGAGGGGTCTTCCGCTTTCCGCGGGGATGACAGAGCGGGCGATCACGCCGGGGAAACCTTTGGTTCGGGAACCGGCGTGGCAGTCGAGGCATGACTGGTGGCGGAGGATTTTCGGTGATTCATTTTCCTGGGCGGTCTCGAGATGGATCATATGGAAGACGGCGCCGAGTTTCTCATCGAAGGAGATCGTTTCGATATTCCCGCCCGGGACCCACCCGATGTATACGTGGTCGTTGAAGTAGATGGCCCTAGGGGTTTGCGGGGAAATGAGGCTATTTTGGGCACTGGTTTTTGAGTAGACGAGGATTTGGGATTCCTTGGGGATATCGAGGAGTTCCAGCAGAGAGAGGACATTTTCGCGATCGGAGGCTTTGTTGAGGAGGGGTTCACCGTTTTTGATGCGATCGGCGATGCGGGTGATGGGGGTGTCTGCGATGGATGAGGAGTAGCGGATGGGATCTCGTTCATATGGAGGATCGGCTGCAAGGCAGGGGGCGATGGGAAACGTGAGGCCGAGGGCTATGCTAGCGAGTCTCATGGACGGGTTGTGGAAGAAGCGAAGAGGGAGCGATGTGGGTGATTGATCTGGACGATTGGTTTTTGACGAATGGCCGTCGTGGAAGCCTGGCGGCAAGGGGCTCATGGTAATCGTGAGTCTTTTGTGGGTGGCGGTGGAGCTGGAATTCTTCCTTTACAATACATCAATGGGCCGTTGGATTTTGCGAGACACGATTTTTTTCGAGAATTTGTTGCGGGGTCAGGAGGAGGGGTTGATGGTGGATCTCCGAAGAGAGGGATTTGAACCTGAACCTGACATTATGAAGAAGACAATTGGATTGATTTTGGCGGTTTTCGCGGTGGGCACGATGGTGGGAGTGGCCGGTGAGGCGAAAGTGGCGACATTGAAATTGACCGTGGACGGGATGCGTTGTGCGGGTTGCGCGGGATCGATCACGGAGAAATTGGAAGATCGTGAGGATGTGCAGGAGGTTTATGTTCATTTGGATAGCAAACTGGTGGCTGTGGGATTGGAGGACGGGGTCGAAGTAAGCGACGACGATGCGAAGGCGATGTTGAAGGATGTGGGCTATCAAGTGACTAAGGTGGAGCGGTCACCGGAGAGTTTGGAGGTTGTTCGGGCGGAGGCTGAGAAAGCGGAGAGCTGAAGGATCGATTTGCCTCAAGGCGAATAGGTGACTTTGACTTGGGAGAAGCGACTTGGTGCGGAGCCCGCGGTGACGGGGTCATTGACTATGACGCGTTCCCAGAAGAGGTCGATGGGGATGATGGTTTCGACGCCTGCGAAGTCCGTGAGGGAGTTGAGCGAGTTTCCGAATTGGACGGTGTAGTTTAATCCGGGGGCGGTCGTCAAGGTGCGACGAATGAACTCGACGCGAAGGTGAGCTTCGGTGCCGGTTCCAACAATGGAGACGAACGGGAGTCCAAAGAGACCGGTGCTGGGGGTTAGAGTGGTGGTGTCGGAGAGATTGGGATTACGATTGAAGGCGAATTCGGAGAGGAGAGTGGCGTCGTCTTTGTCTGAATTTTCGGCGGGGTCATTGGGGACTCCATTATCGGCGGCGAATTGGGCAAGGGTAATGGGTTTGGGTTCGGGAGCGATGGACCAGCGGAGGCCGACGCGGCCGATATTGGCGGCGACTTGTTCTTCGACGAAGGCGAAGACGTGTTGAGTGAGGGGGTTAAAACTATTGGCTTCGAAATCGGCTTCCGAGAGGCGCATGGCACCCAGCGGGAAGGGGACACCGGCGAGGGCGAGTGTATCGAGAGCGGTGTTGGTGGTGAGATTGTTGCCGCCGGAGGCTCCGGTGCGATCGTTTACGACGAGGAAGAAATAGCTCCCGGTTTGGACGGTGACGTGATCGGGATTCGGGATGGGTGGCGTGATGCCGGTGAGGTCGATGGTTTCGCCGAAGTCGAGGCCTGGGAAGAGGGTAGGCGCGAAGCCCTTGCCGGTTTGGATGGCGAGGGGTGGTGAGATGCGGAGGGTGGCGGGGCCGTCGAGAGCGAGGGAGCCGGAAAGTTGGAGAGCACCACCGGAATATTGGAAGGCGGCAGAGCTTTGGAGGAAGTTGCCGATATTGAGGTCTCCGGGAATAGTAAGCGTACCACCGGCGAGTGTTGCTGTGGCATCGGAACCGAAACCGGTTCCGATTTGGCAGTGTGAGCCAAGCGATATATGGGGGCTGGCAAGTCCTGTTATTGTGAGGGTGGCAATGCTGTCGCTTCCGTTGCCGACGAGGAGCGAGCGACCGACGACGACGACGGCATCGCCTGCGATGGTGAGGTGGCCAACGCCGTTGCTGCCATCGGCGATATTGAGGTCGGTATCTGTCGTGATTTGGGCGGAGCCATTAATGGTGGCAAGGCCTGAGCCATTTTGAGCAATTGTCAGCTCTGCGGCGTTGACCGTGCCGCCGTTGAACTGGGCCGTGCCGGTGCCGCTAAACTCGACGCCGACGATGAGATGATCATTTGTTATAAAGCGGGCTTGATTTGAGATGTGAAGGATACCATCGCCTTCTTCTCCAACCATGAATCCATCATCGGAACCGGGGTCGACGACGTGATGCATTGTTCCGCCGGACACTGACATGAAGCCGCTAGAGCCGAAGAAGCGGCCGATCGACAGTCCTTGTCCGTTGGCAGTGGCGCTCGCGGGAAGGAAGAGGCCGCCGGTTTGGACGAATGAGCCGACGCTCCCGCTCTCGTTTCCGATCCAGAAGTTTCCACCGATGTCCATTGTACCGCCGGAAAGAGAGACGAAACCGCGGCCGAAATTCCCGACGACGGCGCGACGGAAATTGAAGACATCGTCATCTGCATCGGAATCGAAAAAGCCTCCTGTGATGTTGAGGGTCCCGCTGCTACCGCTGGATTGGCCGATGAGGACTTGGCCATCGGAGGTGAGGGTGCCCCCGTTGAGGTCGACGATGCCAGTGCCGGCGGTGTTACGTCCGATTCGAAATCGATCGCCGATCTGAACCACGCTGTTTGGTCCCTGGATAATGAGGTGGCCGGTTCCGAGGCCGTCTCCGATATTGAGATTTTGACCTTCGTTTCCTGGATCGCTGGTGGCGATGGACGAGTCGGGTCCGCATAGGATGGTGCCGCCTGATACAGTGACGGTGGCGGCCCCATGACGGCCGATGATGAGCGGACCGCTGAGGAATGCGTTTGAGCGCAGGATTCCGCCGGTGATATTGACGGTCGCAAGGTTGCCGGCTTCCGATGCGATGCGGGTATTGTTCCCGACGATCATTTGTCCTCCCGACAGGGTTATCGTGCTATTGCCGTCGTGACCGATGTGGAGTTGGTCGTCGCAAACGAAGGTGCCGCCGGTCTGGACGATATTTCCGACGGAGCCGGGTGATGCGGAGGTGTGGACTTGACGATTACTGAAGGAGGCGAGTCCACTTTGGAGGACGAGGACGCCGGTGCGAGCGATAGTGCTGCCGATCTCGCTTGGTCCGTTTGAGACTGAGCCAGCAGCGTGGAAGCTACCGCCGGCGATGGTGAGTGTGCTTGCGGTGCCAGCGATGCCATCGCGTCCGATTTGGATACGGCTAAAGACGCCGGCGGTGCCACTACTGACGGTAATGGACGCGCCACTTCTCAGGGTGACGTCGTTTTCATTGTCGGATGTTGTTGGAACGTCTCCACTCCAGACAGTGGGGTTGCTCCATTCGCCAGAAGTGCCGTCGGCAGTGTTAAGGGCGTGAGCGGCTGGCGGTGAGGTGGAGAGAAGGGTAAGAGAGGTGGCAAACGTGAGGAATTGGCGGCAGGGAGAGAAACGGCCATGTTGTGCGAGCGGCGTTCTTGGGGGCAGAGTGACCAGTGTGTTGGGGGAGGAGAGCACTTGCTAATGAGAGCACAGGGGCTTGAAAAGGCCAACCTAAACTAAGTGAGCCCTATGGTTAGAGGATTCTGAAAAGCCGATGATAGCCTTTTAGATGGGGCTTTTCGCCCGATTACTCAAACTGTGAGTGTCGTCGAAGTGAAGAACCTGCACGAGGAAATCGTTGCAGAGGAAGTGGAGGTCGGAGGATGCGGGGTCTAACCGGCAGAGTTGCCATTCGTTGTGGAGATCGTCGGTGAACAGGACGGCGTGCGGTAGGATGGTGAGGCCGGCATCGTCGAGTTCGAGGGGGAGCGAATGGGATTCGAGATAGTTTGCGATGGCGATCGCGAGGGCGGGGGAAGACGGGTGTGGATCGTGGAGGGCAAGGATCCAGAGGATGGCGAGATTTCTATCTTCGAGGGACTTGAGAGAATCGTGATTGGCGAGGGAGTAGAGTGGATTCGCCGGTTTTGGGGTGGCAGTTTGGGAGCGAGAGGATTTGGAAGGCGCGGCGATTTTCATTGATTGCAGAGCAGTCAGCTGAAGTGGTGATCGTGCGCGGGGGACGGACGGGCGATCGGTAATGAGAGTGAGACAATTTTTTTGACCGATTGTTCGAAAAAAGAGGCGGATTTTATCGGCGGATTGGGATTTCACGAGCGGAGCAGTGGTGTTCTCATCGTGGCGGAGGCAAGCGAGAGGGTGGCAATGGACGAGAGAGGCATAAGGACGGCGGCGAGAAGGGGTGTCATGAAGCCGGAGAGTGCGAGGGTGGCGGCGGCGACGTTGTAGGCAACGGCAAAGGCGAAGACTCTGCGGACGGCGTGGGTGCGGTGCCGGGCGATGTTGAGCAGGTCATCGATAAACGAAAGCGAGCGGCCGAGGAAGTAGAGATCGGCTTTTGATTCGAGGACGCCCTGATCGATGACGGGGGTTGCGGTGACTGCCGCGTGGTCGAATGCCAGCGAGTCGTTTGCTCCATCGCCGACGTAGAGCGACGAGCGTTGTTCGGGGTCAAGTTCCTTGACCCATCCGGCTTTCTCTTCGGGTGTCATTCGGGCCCTCCAATGGGCTTCGTCGAGGCCGAGGGAGGCGGCGGTCGCGGCGACCTTTTCGGCGCGGTCGCCGCTGAGGATAAAAGGGTCGATTTGGAGGTCGCGGAGATGATTGATTTGTGAAGCGGCGTCGGGGCGCAGGCATTCCTGAAATGTGAATGCGGCGACGGGAGTGTCGTTGTGGAGAAACTCGGTGTCGTGGTTTTGGGAATCAGGGCGGCGAAGCTCCCAGTTTTCCTTGGTATCGGGGTCGGTGAATCGAACGCCGAGGCCGGCTATTGACTGGATCTCAGGGGGAGACGAGTCGGAAGGATTTGGTTGCCATTGGTTGGCGAGGTTTTCGAGGAGGGAGCGGGCCACGGGGTGTGGATTTGAGACGGTGAGGGTCCAAAGCGCTTGCTTTTCCTGGTTTGAGAATGCGCGGATGGTATTTGGGTTGTCGAGGGAAAGGCGTTCGAGAGTGAGCGTACCGGTTTTGTCGAAGAGCGCGCGCCGGATACGGCGGAGTCGAGGCCACAATTGCGGTCTGCGAATGAACACCCCGAGTTTTTCGGCGGCTGAGGTGGCAAGGTCGTCGGCGAGGGGGAGCGCGAGGCCGAGGGCGCAGGGGCAGGATACCACAAAAAGGGAGATCAGGACCTGGAGGGCGCGGGTGGGGCTGTTGGTATTGGCGAGCCACAGGGCAGCGCCGGCAAAACCGAGAAGGAGAACGATGGCGAGATAGGCTTTGAGGATATTATTTGCGACCGGATGCTGCGGAGAATTCGCGGACGGCGTGTCGGTGAGCTGTTGCAAGAGCGAATCACGCCAAGATTCGCGGGCGGAGAAGTGGAGGGGATTTGGGGAGACATTGAGGGCGCCTGCAGGGATCGTGGCTCCCTTTGGGAGCGTGCGGGGATCGGCTTCGCCATTGATCCATTCGAGGCTAATGTTGGCGGACGCCGAAAGGAGGCGTGAAGCGACGGGAACGATTTGGCCGGGGCGTGTTATGAACTCGTCGCCTGACCTGACTTGGGACAGTGGCAAGGGGGAGTCGCCATCCACGGGAGGATCGATGGTGAGTGGTATTGCGGAGGCGGCGCGTGCGCGGAGGCGATTTTTTTCAACGGCGCGGAGTTGGAGCCATCGGCCTGCCAGCATTAAGAAAATGAAAATTGCGACGAAGTCGAAATAGAAGAGGTCGTGGCGTGAAAAGAACCAGCCTGCCAGGGAGCCGAGATACGCGGATGCGATGCCGAGAGAGATTGGAAGATCGATGTGGAGTGTGCGGAGTCGGAAAGCGTTCCAAGCGCGTGAGAAGAACCATGTGCCGCCGACGAGCAGGGAAAGAGTGGCCGAGACGGCGGTGATGAGGTCGAAGAGTGGGGCAAAAGGCGAGCTTTCGGGTAGGCCGAGATAGCGCGGCAGAGAAAAGGCCATGGCATTCACCGCGAAGGCGCCGCAGAGCCCGAGACGTGTGTTTAGGGCTGCGGCTTCGGACTGGCCCCCGGCGTTTCCTGCACCTACGCGGGCGAGGATGTATCCGTGTTTTTGGAGCGTTTGAGCGAGGGCGAGGATATCAAATGGTTTGGCGTCGTTAGTGGGTAATCCTGCGGTTTTTTGCCACGAGATCGTCGCGGTTGCGTCGCGGAGTTGGACGTTAACCGTAAGGGCGGCCGGTTGTCGTTTGAAGAGCGTCTCAACCAACCAAACGCATCCGATGCAGGACAGGCCTTGCAGAGCCAGCGTCAGGGTTGCGGTATTTGCGGCGGAGTCCTCTCGTTCTGCTTCCCGCGCAAGCGATTCGAGCCAAGAGAAGTCGCGAGGTTCGAACGCGCGTGACTTGATTGGCGGGAGGACTTTTTTGCCTTTTAGGTCGTAGAAGCGTTGGAGGTTTTCTGAGGCGAGGAGTTGCGATACGAAGGCACAGCCTGCGCAGCAGAATTCGTCATCTTCGGTCTGAGGATGGAAAGCCGTACCGCAGTGCTTGCAGTCGACTTTAGGTTGAGCGGTGACGGTTTCGGATGGCACGGAACGGTGAACGGAACCATGAAAAGCGCCATCGTAACACCACTTTTTGCACACCTAAGAAGGGAGGGGCAGCGTTTGCCGGCTTAGGGTGGGATCCTTCCCGACCGAAGACCTGTCATCGGTTATCGTCGATGAACTCTCTAAGGTAGTGGGCGCCGATCACGAAGGATACGCAATAAGGAAGGTAGACGGCGAATAGCAGCCCGAATGCACCTTCTGAGAGCAGCCAAGCACCGAGTGCGAGGCTAGCGAGGGTAAGCGCTGCGAAGAGCAATTGGAGAGGAGAAAGATTCACGAGAGGGAGAAATGAGTGCTCCGGCGTCGAGGGGTGAGTCCGCGTTTAATGTCTAGGCTGCCCATTGGGATTCCCAGAAGGGATCTGCACTTTCAGGGGCTCGGCAGACCATTCACTTTGATCGCGTCGACAGATGATGACGAAGGACACAAAGACTCCGGCGATGAGGGCCATCAGGATCATGCAAAGAAAAGTTTCAAAAGGGCTCATGGTGACTAAGAGGTTTGATTTCTATTTTTTTGGAAGAATCGATCCCCCACGATGTAGTCCATTACGTCAACGAAAGCTAAACAGATGATCCGAAATCACGATTTGTTGAGCTTTTGTTTATCTTAGTCTGCGTTTAGCAGAAAATTTGGGAAATTCCTTGGATTATTGTTGGGTTTCCAGCTGTTTTCGGTCTCATTGGGCGCCGAAAGACCGTGTTTTTTGTCTTTTTAGAAAGTATAAAGGACACCAGTCTTGCATCTTGTTCATCTTTCGTTAAACTTTGAGCGTAAACACAACCGTGATCCAAGTAGTGAACAATTCTCAGGTAGATCTGTACGACATCAGTGCGGTTTCTCGTGTCACTGGTCTTTCGACCCCCAATCTTAGGATGTGGGAAAAACGGCATGGGGTGGTAAAGCCTCGGCGGAGCGAATCACGCCGAAGATTGTATCGTGCGGAGGATATCAGGCGATTAACTCTTCTGAAGAGTTTGGTCGATATGGGGCATCCGATCGGTACCATCTCGAACCTCACTGATGAGCAGCTGGAGGCGCGCTTGGAAGTCGTGCTGGATTCTAGGAGGCTCTTTGAGGATGGGCGATCGGGCACGGTTGGACGTCGGTTTCGCGTTTTGGTGGCGGGTTGTGAGACTGGCGAAATGTTAAGGGATCCACAAATGGGGTTTTCGGGGGCAGAAATTGCCGGGTCCTTCGATACTTTCGAGGAAATGCGCCTAGCGACTGATCTTGGCGCTGCTGATTTGTTGATTATCGAGTCTCCGACCTTTTTTGCGGATATGATTCCCGAGATCCAAGAACTCATCAAACGGACATCGGCGGTGCGGGCAGTAGTGATTTATCGGTATACCCAGTCCAAGACGGCCGAGTTGATAGACAAAGACATTGCGGGGGTCACGGCTCTAAAGGCTCCGGTTGATATTGGAGAACTGCGTCTTGCCTGTCAGGCTGAGATTGAGATGGCGGCTCATTCCGGGGTTGCCCTGGGCGTTGGTGACGAGGAGGTTATTTCGGGCGAGGTTCCGAAACGGTTGTTTAGTGATATTCA
Organism: Verrucomicrobiota bacterium; assembly: GCA_039182965.1. Classification (GTDB taxonomy): domain Bacteria; phylum Verrucomicrobiota; class Verrucomicrobiia; order Verrucomicrobiales; family DEV007; genus JBCDBW01. Next base: position 8,670 of record JBCDBW010000060.1, on the reverse strand, counting down.
AATTGCGAAGGCGTCGAAAATTTCTTCCACGATCGACTGTGAGTGTCCGAAACACCTGGGGGGTTTGCTGGCTGATTTGACTGCCTTTGAGAAATACAGCGCTGAGTGTGAAGACAGGAGTCCCGAAGACGCCGAACTCCACGAGTATCTTCATAAGACGACCGCGCGGGTTCGCAGCATCATGGAGACTGCGCTGCACAAAGTTCTCATTGCCGAAGGAATTGACCTTCGCTGAGGCATTCCTGTTGCCAGGGGTTTACGAGGATGAGATCGCCTGAAGGCTGTGTCTTGGGTAGGAGGTCAGTGGTGCCCTACAAGCACAGGGGGCAAGTCGTGGTGGCGTTCCCATCCAGGAAGGGAAGATTGGGGGCGAGGCGCGCGATGAGAATGAAGGCGGTGACGAGGGCGAGGCCGCGGCGGAGTTGGGTAAGGGTGGCGGGTCGTAGTCGTGGCTGGAGGCGAGTGAACTGTTGTTGGGCGAGCCAGAGAAGGGGGATGGTGCCGAGGGCGAAGGCGAGGGTGAACTCGGCGCCTTGCAGGGCGGAGCCGCTGACGAGAGCGACTCCGAACATGAGGTAGAGTGGGGCGCAGGGGAGGAGGGGAGTGGCGAGGCCAACTGCAAACGCGCCTTTTTTGGCGGACAGACGGCAAGCCTTCAGACGGAGTTGGGCGGTCCAGCGTCTAATGAAAGCGGGCTGGGGTAGATTTTTCTCGAGGCCGAAACCGACGAGCAGGAGAGCGAGGGCGAGGACCCAGGGGAGGAGGGCAATGGGTGTTTGCGTGGCGAAGTTGAGGGGGATGTGGCCGATGGCACCGGCGATCGCTCCGATAACGGAGTAGGCGAGGAGGCGACCGGTATGGTAGAGGGTAGCGGTTGTGAGCGGGTTGGACGGGGAGTTGGTGTTGGGAAGGAGCGTGCAGGCGAGAGGGCCACACATGGCGGCGCAGTGGGTGGATGTGACGATGCCGGCGACGAGGGCTCCGGCGGTTGTCGTTACTTCGATCATGGTTAGGATGGAGACGCGTTGGTATTTGTTTTGGGCATGGGGGAGTCGAGAGGGACTGACTGGGGTTGGTTTTTCACGGCGATGGTGATGAACACCGTCCATACGGCGATGAGGATGACGAAAGTGAGAACGATGTAGAGCCAGGGACGTGATTTCATGGGTCAGAAGTCAGGGATGAGGAGGCCGATATTGGAGCTGCGGGCCAAACTGTTTTTTGCTTGGAAGAGCCGAGGGTCGGGGCCTTGGAATTTGAGGTTCGATTCGAGGACCGTGCCGCCGGGTTGTGACGTGGAGACGAGCGTCATGGCGACGGGTCCGGTGTAGTTTTTGCGTGGGATCGTGATGGTGAAAGGATGGAGTTCTTCCTGCTGGGGTTTGATGACGATGGGGGCATCGAGTCCGGCGACGATCGTTTCGGGTGGAGCGTTTTCGATTTTGATGGTGAAGGTGGTATCGACGTTGCGTTTCGTCGTAAGTCGGATTTGGAACTGATTGCGAACGGCGTCATCGGTGACGTAGTAGGGCATGCCGCGCATGCGAAGGACGGATATGGAGACGTCGTGAACTTTGGAGAGGGAGAACGTGAAGGCGCCGGCGCCGAGGAGGGCGAGGGCGGTGTAGAGGACGATGCGGGGTCTGATCCAATTGGTGGATTCGCCGCTGAGGCCGCGCATGGAGTCGTATCGGATGAGTCCTTTTGGGCGGTCGAGTTTCGTCATGACCGAATTGCAGGCATCGATACATGCGGCGCAGCCGATGCATTCCAGTTGGAGGCCGTTGCGGATATCGATGCCGGTGGGGCAGACTTGGACGCATTTTTTACAGGCGATGCAGTCACCGTTTGAGGGATTGCTGGGTTTACCGCGAGGTTCGCCGCGCCGTTCGTCGTATCCGATGATGACCGTATGGTCGTCGGTGAGGGCGGATTGGATGCGACCGTAGGGGCAGAGGATGACGCAGAACTGTTCGCGGAACCAAGCGAAGGAGAAGTAGAGGGCGCTGGTGAAGAACAAGACGACGCCGAAGGATTTTGCATTTTCGATCGGGCTCCCGCGCATCATTTCCCAGAGGCGAGGCAGAGGGATGAAGTATGAGAGGAAGATATGGGCAAGCGTGGCGGAGACGATCAGGTAGAGAGAGTGTTTTGCGAATCGTTTGAGCGTTTTCGATGATGACCACGGGGAGGCATCGAGTTTTCGGCGTGTGGGGGCGTCGCCGTCGATGAAGCGTTCGATGCGACGGTAGATATGTTCGAGGAAGACCGTGTAGGGGCAGGCCCATCCGCACCAGACGCGACCGAGGAGAGAAGTGGCGAAGAAGAGGCCGAAGCCGAGTCCTGAGAGGAGGAAGAAGCCGATCCAGAAATCGGCGGGGACGAAGGTAAGACCGAAGAAGTGGAAGCGGCGTTCATCGAGATCGAAGAGGACGGCGGGGTAGCCGTTGATGGGGATCCAGGGGAGAGCGACGTAGACCGCGATGAGGAGGCCGGCGGCCACTCGGCGCCAGTGCGTGAAGGGGCCGCGGACATCGGAAGGATGGAGAATGAGTTTTGAGCCATCGTCGTCGATGGAGCCGAGCGAGATGAGGTTGGGAGTCTTTTTTTCCTTCGAAGTCGTGGGCGTCACGGGTTCAGGGCTTGCTGGCGGGGGCAGGGGTAGGGGTAGTTTCGGGGGTGGAAGCCGGTGTAGTGAAGTCGAGGCCTTCGGGGGAATCGGCGGTGGGTTCCCAGGGGCTATCGGCGTCGTGATGGCTCAGAACGAAGGCGGTGGTTTCGGCGATTTTTTTTGGTCCGAGGATGGCGTCCCACGCGACCATGCCTTTGGTGACATCGGGTGATCCTTTCGTGATGATATTGAAGACGTCGGTGGGTTTCCGGCAGTATTTCCATTGGGAATCGTTGAGAGCGACGCCGGGGAGGGGGGTGCCGTTCAGGGTGGCGGAGAGGTCGGCGGCGTGGCAGACAGCGCAGAACTGGTTGAAGTGTGCTTGACCGGCGCTTACGGCGACGGGGTCGCGGCTCATTTCCCAGATGGCGTCTTCGTCGAGGTCGGCGAGGAGCGTATTGAGTTGTTTTTCTTTTTTGAACTGGATGGCGGCCATGGCGATATCCATCTCTCTTGTTCATCTGTTTTGAACATGCCGAGTTGGTAGTAGGCGAACCAGAAGACCACGAACCAGACGATGAAAATGTAGAGGGTGAAGAGCCACCAGTTGGGGAGTCGTTGGTCGTATTCGCGGATCCCGTCGTAGACGTGTTCACGCAGCACGACGCCGGCTTTCTTTTGGTCCTCGGTGAGGTAAGCGGGATCGTTCGTGGGATCGGATTGGGGAGCGCTCATGGTGATGAGGTTTAAGAATTCTTGTTACTGGGATCGTCGTCGAGAGGGAGGCGTGAGATATGTTTGACGTCTTTCTTTTTCATGGTGAGGGCGCGGACGACGAAATAGATGAAGACGCCGAAAGTGAGAATGAACGCGACGATGGGGATGATTCCGTGCCAGGATTCGAGATTGAGTCGTTGGAACATCTGGTTTGAGAGGCGATTCGTGGTTCAGCGTTGGGCGGTCGTGGCGTTATCGCGCGTGTTGTCGGGGATAGCGGGTTCGATGGGGCCGCGGGGTTGAGAGGGGATGGGTGGGGGCATTTCTTCTTCGGGTTCGGCGGTGGTATCGACGAAGCTTCCCAGTTTCTGGAGGTAGGCGATGATGGCGACCATTTGGGAGTCTTCGGCGACGTAGGCGCCTGAGGTTTCGAGGTCTTGGCGGATGGTCATGCCTTGTTCGAGGGCACTTTGTTGGATTTCGTCGCGGGTCATCGCGGGGAAGGGAACCCCGAGGCGTTGGAGGACGGCGATTTTTTTGGGGAGGGCTTTGAGGTCTACCTTTTTATCGGCGAGCCATGGGTAGGAGGGCATGTTTGAATTCCCCGACGTGCTGCGTGGGTTCATCATGTGTTGGTAGTGCCAGGAGTTGGGGCGGACGCCCCCTTCGCGGGCGAGATCGGGACCGGTGCGGCGGGAGCCCCATTGGAAGGGGTGGTCGTAGATGGATTCGCCGATGCGGGAGTAGCCTTGATCCGGGGCGGGTCCGTAGCGGAGGACGTCGGGGACCATGGTACGGATCATTTGGGAGTGGCAGTTGTAGCAACCTTCGGAGACGTAGATGTCGCGGCCGGCGAGTTCGAGGGGGGTGTAGAGTTCCTGGAGGCGGCCTTCGATATTTTTGGCGCGATTGACAGTGACGGTGGGGAGGATCTGGATGAAACCGCCAATTGCGACGGCGACGAAAGTGAGGATGGTGAAGGGCATCCAATTTTCGAGGAGGCGTTCATACCAGCGGGACCAATTGGCGCCGTGTTGCTGGAAGCGGATCACGGCGAGGATGGCGAAACCGATGGTGCAGAGAAGGGCAACGGTATCGCCGAGCGGGGGGAGAAAGAACCAGAGGCAGAGGCAGATGAGGCCGGAGAGTGTGAGCGTGACGGGGTCGTTTTTGAACGTTTCCCCGAGGGTCATGGAATCGGGATCGGTTTCTTTGTTTTTTTCTTTTTTGAGCAGGACGACCTCGCGAGATTCGTTTGTGGCGCGGCCTTTGGCGGCGGTCATAAAGATATTCCATGCGAGGATGAAGAAGCCCGCGAGGTAGAGGACGCCGCCGACGACGCGGGTGGCCATGAGGGGGCGGATGGCCATGGACGTTTCGACGAAGTCGGGGTAGCGGAGCATGGTGCCGTCTTCGGTGGTGGCGTTGAGGGCAAGGCCTTGGGTGATCCCGGCGATCCACATGGAGCCGACGTAGAGGAGGATTCCGACGAGCCCGAGCCAGAAGTGCATATTGGCGGCGCTGATCGAGAAGAGGCCGTTGCAGCTCGTATTTTCGTCGTCGGGGGGAATGTCGTTGCCGTTTTTATCTTTTCGGCGCCAGAGTCTGGGGGCGAGCCAGTAGAACATGCCGGCGGCCATGAAACCGTTCCATCCGAGCGTGCCGGAGTGGACGTGGCCGATGGTCCAATCGGAGTAGTGGGAGAGAGAATTCACGGCGCGGATGGAGAGGAGGGGGCCTTCGAAGGTGGCCATGCCGTAGAACGTCACACCGACGACGAAGAATTTGATCACGGGGTCGGTGCGGAGGCGGTTCCATGCGCCGCGGAGCGTGAGGAGTCCGTTGAGCATTCCGCCCCAAGAGGGGGCCCAGAGCATGAGGGAGAAGAACATCCCGAGGAGTTGGAGCCATTTGGGGAGGGCGGTATTGAGGAGGTGGTGTGGGCCGGCCCAGATGTAGATGAAGACGAGGGACCAGAAGTGAACGATGGAGAGGCGGTAAGAATAGACGGGGCGGTTGGCGGCTTTCGGGAGGTAGTAATACATGATCCCGAGGATTGGTGTCGTGAGGAAGAAGGCGACGGCGTTGTGGCCGTACCACCATTGGACGAGGGCATCTTGGACGCCGCCGAAGACGGGGTAGGAATGGGTGAGGGACGTGGGGATTTGGAGGTGGTTGACGATGTAGAGCATCGTCACCGTGATGATCGTGGCGATGTAGAACCAGAGAGCGACGTAGAGGGACGGTTCGTTGCGTTTGATGAGGGTCCAGAAGAAGTTCACGCCGAAGACCACCCAGATGAGGGCGACGGCGATATTGATGGGCCAGATGAGTTCGGCGTATTCCTTTGAGCGGGTGAGGCCGAAGGGGAGCGTGAGGGCGGCGGCGAGGATGATGAGTTGCCAGCCCCAGAAGTGAATTTTGGAGAGGAGATCGGAGGCGGTGCGGCATTTGCAGAGGCGTTGGGTGGAGTGGTATACGCCGGCGAACATCATATTTCCGACGAACGCGAAGATAACGGCGTTGGTATGGAGGGGGCGGAGGCGGCCGAAAGTTGTCCAAGGGAGATCGAAATTGAGCCAGTGCCAGTTGAGTTGGGCGGCGACGAGGACCCCGACGAGCATGCCGACGAGCCCCCAGATGATGGAGGCGAGCATAAAGAGTCGCGGGGTGCGGTCGTCGAATTCGATCGTGGCGGTGGGACCTTGGGTATTTGTCATGGTGACTTGGGAGAGCGGCTGGAAACGGTCGGGGAATCGTTGCTTGAGTGTTTTGAGGGATTGGCGGGTTCGTCGTCGAACGGGAGGAGTGCATCTCGTTCCGGATTGGGTGCCGACATGGAGCGGGAGCCGCGTTCTGCGGCGAAAGCGATGACGAAGACGGCCGCGAGGAGGAGAGAGCCGAAGATGGTGAGCAGGAGGACGTTCATTGTGAGGTAGTTTTGCCTAAAATGGTGATGTTCAATTAGTGATGGGTCGGATGAGTGGCCCATTCGAGCGCGGAATCGGCGATGACGCGGACGGCGGTGTGTTGTGACATGCGTTTGGTGTTCACCGTGAGGTGAAAGCGTGTGGTGGCGGTTTCCGGGGAATCGCTTCCGGCGAGGCGCACGTGAAAGACGCGAGGGTGATTGATGGTGATGGAGTGGGCGTTGTTATCGACAATCACCACGGCGCCGGCGGAGACGAGGCTTACGAGAGCGGCGTCGTTTTTTTGGGATGGCGATGATATCGGAGGGGAAGGGTTTTGAAGCACGGCCTCGAGAGCGGTTTCATCGAAGGTGAGCCAGCGTCCCGGTGTGATTGGATCGACCTCATTGAGGTAGTGAGCGATGCGGCGACCAAGGGGAATGGCGCCCGCGCCGGGGTTGCGGTAGAGCGTGATCGCAAAGGGGTAAGGATCGTCCTCGTGGAAGTGGAAACGGGTATCGAGAGGCATGGTGTCGTCGGTGCGTGGCTCCGATGGGCCATCGACGAGGAAACTATATGAGGGTGGCGTGTGGACTGCTCCGCAGATGAGGCGGAAAGCTGTGCGGATTTTGTGAGATCGAGCCAGCGGCTGGGCAGACAGTCTGCTTACGGGGAGACGGATGACGAATCGAGTGTCTGGATGGCCTTTCGGCGGAATTGGGTGGGGGATTGGCCGGTAAACCGGGCAAAGGACCGGTTGAACTGGGAGAGAGACTGGAAGCCGATTTCGTAGGCGATCTCGGTGACGCGTGCGTGTGGTTTGAGGAGCATCTCTTTGGCGAGTTCGACGCGGGCGCGGTTGACGTATTCGGTGAAAGGCACACCGGCGACTTGTTTAAAGACGCGGGAGAAGTGGTGTTCGCTCAAGCCGGCATGGCGGGCGACGACGGGTAGGGGGATAGGGTCCTGGAGGTGGTTTTGGATGAAATCCTTTGCGCGGGCGACGGCGGGCGGGTCTTGATCTTCGGTCTGGAGAATGAGGTCGTCGAGTGCTCCTGAAAGCTGGGCGCCAAAAGTGATCAGCATTGTTGAAATGGCCCGGTATTTTTCTTCATCGACAATGGGAGTGGCGAGCCAGGCTTCGCGGAGCTGTTCCATTTTTTCGTTTGGGAAGCCCTCTTCAAAGAGAATGTCGGCGACGGAATTGAATCGGTCAGGAGTGGGTGGATCGACGAAGATTTCGCCTGTTTTCAGATAGGCGACGAGGGTGTTACCGGAGCGGACGGGGACGGCGGTTTCTTGCATCCCGGCGAAGCATTGGAGGTTGTGAATTTCTCCGTCGAGGCCGTCGCGGAGTTTCTGTGTCGTTTCGAGGCATGCTTCGCAGTTTGAGTTATCGGGGTTGATGGCCTGGCAGAAGGGATTTTCGTTTTCTCCGGTCACGCAGAGGGAATCATCGGGATCGGCGGCAAACTCGAGGTGAAGGGGGAGGCCGGTCGCTTTGAGGAAAGCTTCGTGGTAACGGGTGAAGAGTTCGCTTTGGGCAAGCCGATCAAAGAGGGCTTCAAGGCGTTCGATTTGTTTTTGATCTGGATCGGTCACCGAACGGGAAATCGTTTGAGGCTTGCTCTAGATTGAAAAGTCGAAGGGGGACTTGGCGCGAGCGTCTCGGTTTAGTTTGTCACACACGAGTTCGCATAGCTGGAATACCGTCTCGTCTTTGATTTGGTAAAACACTTGGGTGCCGATTTTCTCTCGGTGGAGGAGTTCGGCATCGTGGAGGATGCGGAGCTGTTTGGAGATATTTGCTTGGGAGGTATCGAGATTGGTGACGAGCTGGTTCACGGAGAGGGGGCCGGTTTTGAGTTCTTGAAGGATGGCGAGTCGGGTGGCTTCGGCGAAGGCTCGGAACATGAGGGCGACGTGTTCAAGAGCAGGGCGATCCATTTTGGCATGGGGGGATGGGCGAGGAGGGCGGGGCGAGGTTTGTTTGGCTGAGACGCTTGACATATAACCAAGTAATTATATTCTCATATAACTATATAAGGGAGTATTCCTGTCGTCAATGAAATTAGAGGGGTTTGGGTTATGACAACAACCGTTGAGTCGAGTGTTCAAGAAGAGGCGGGATCGGTGTCTGTGGAGTGTTTGGCGAAGGACCTGGGATGGGAGGGGGGACGAGATGAGGGCACGGGGGTATTGATTGATGTGCGGACACCCGGGGAGTATGCGGCGGTGCATGTGGCGGGGTCGGAGTCAATGCCTCTGGCTGAGCTGGATGTGGGAGAGGTGAAGCGGAAGCGTGATCATGGTGAAACAGTTTACGTCCTGTGTGGGACGGGCAAGCGTGCGAGCAACGCGATTGCTCAATTGGTGGGGGAAGGAGTGGGGGGATGTGTTTTGGTGGAGGGAGGACTGGCTGCCTGGGAAGTG